>JBDWTN010000005.1:600000-957483 GCA_039984955.1 Marinobacter alexandrii | reverse complement strand
GAAGGGTAAGATGACGATACTAAATGCGATTAGAAATAAACTACTTCACAGAATAGTGGCAGTAGTGAAGCGAGGAACACCCTATGAAGATCGAATAGGACAAAATAAAGTGCAAATGACTTGATTTTACCATAGATATCGCTCAACTAGCAGGCGGTATGCCCACAAGTTGCAAAGAGCACTAAACTAGCGAAACTGACCAACCCCAGCAACAGCATCTATGAAAAACTGCGTTCTGAAAGTAAAGGCCAGAGCGGAGGAAAATGTTAAGGAAGGGGAACTATCTAAAGACGAAGCTTTGCGGTTCGGTAGAAGGATTAGTTGCTAGGAGCACTTTGACATATGCACTTTAGCGACTGTTACCTGCCGGCTTTTAAACACCTTTGAGTTTGTTTGGATTTCTGGAGGTATGGAAGACTCTGGATATCACAACCTTGTCCTCGGTTACTCTGTAGATAACCTTGTAGCTCCATATCACTAAGAAGCGATATTCCGATTTCTTGTGTTCCAACAAAGGCTCAATTCTTTCCATTTTGGGAGTTTCTTTCAGTAGGCTTGTTGAATTCAAAATTCTATTCAGAACTGTTTCGGCATATGAAACTCCTTGTTCCTCCTTTATGAATTTGATTGAACGTTCGAGCTGTCCATAGGCTCTCTTCGTCCAAATTACCTTAGCCATTCTTTGGATTGAGACTCAACTTCTGATTGTGATAAGATTTCACCGTTTTTCTCTTGTCGTTCCGATATTTCAATATCTGTCAATAGTGAAAGTTGTTCATAAACATCTTCAAGTGTTGATTTTGGAGTCAAACTATTGGCGATCTGTTTTAGATGTTCTTTGAGCTTCGTTTCCATGTCAACTAAGTTAACAAATGTCGATCTCATTCCGTTCTGGATCGGATAAATTTTGCTAATAGCACTGCTGGAAGGTAACGTCTAACTAGCGAGAGTATGCCCACTAGTTGTAAAGAACACTAAACTAGCGAAACTGCCCAACACCTACAACGGCTTCTATGGAGAACTGCGTTCCGAAAGTCTCAGTCCAGAAAGATGAAAGGAGCAAGGGGAAATGAAAGTAGCAGAATGGGCTGTGAAGCGGTCGATTTGCACTGAAACTGATAGAAAGCACACAGGCATATTCTCGCTAGTGCCTGTTACCTATCGTTTCTTTAGTTCTGGGTTAACCAGTTCTAAGATTTTTCCAGTTCCAATGATGGTCGCTCCTTCAGTAAATTCGAACTTTGTTCCTACAGTTAGTCTGTTTCTGAAGTGTTCAACTGCTACGATTTTAATTTTTGCTCTAACTGTTTCACCAGGTTCAACGTTGTTTCGCCCAACATAAATCTGTTTGCCAGAAGTTAGCATGTTATCAAATGGAACTTTATGGTTGGCCGGTATCCGGAAGATGCTTGCGTTGATCGACCTCCTTGTTCAGGTGTCCTAAAATAAAGTTCAGCTATAAAGTCTATATCAGTACTCACGAAGTTTGGTCAATTGTTTTGCTCTCTTTTGGAGAGTTTCTTCCACTTACGCTTATTCATTTCAATAAGAACAACACCATGCTTTCCACGAATACCATAGATAGCCTCTGATTGTTCAGTTGACTTGAGTAGAGAGATTTTCTGAATATCGGTCAATATGATTTCATTTAGGATTTTCTGACGTTCAATTGGATATCCGTTAATTACTATCAAAGGTGTATCAGAGGGAGTGATACTTGCTTTATCTCGAATAATCAGTTTTGTATCTGTTGAGCTATGAGAAATCTGTACACCAGAATTGTTTGTTGTGTCTTCCTCTGTTGGTGTGAAATTCAAATGAGAGTAGGCTTGATTTTCAATGTACTCGTTAAGGGTTGTCTGATCTGCAAGCTCTTCCCAGTCGGTTACAACTTCCTGAGATACAGCGTTAAGCCAATAGAGAGTTATGAGAATAGTTAGCAGTGCTCGCATAATGATAGGTAACGATCAGCTAAAATCCGTAGACTGACCATTCATTAATTGCTTTAAAACTATTTGATTCAAATGCTCGCTGCAAGTAGCTCATTAGCCTATGGATTTTTAGCGCCTGTTATGCTCTTTTAGTCTATTTTGAAGAGCTTCTGAGTTTGAGACAGTGAAAGAATCTCATATTGATTCACGTCTATATTTTCAGGAATTTTATCTCTTAATAGTGGCACGATGAACTGCGCGTTTAAACTATTTGCTACTTGAACTATCGTATTGATCTGGTTGTCATGAATGTTTTCAAGTTGATCATGCATAATGAAATGTAGATGTTCTATTTCTAAAGCATCTGCAAACTGAATATACGCAAAATCAAATGCGGCAATTTGTCCTTTCTTTTTACCTGTGCTTGGATTTCCTTCAACGTTCGTCACAATAAGGTTATATCCCTTATCATTAATCTGAGAACTTAAAAGATAATACTCACCATAAAGGCGATTTGACATTTCGGAAAAATACTTATTGAAGTCTCGTATTCTACTTTGAATTAATTCATCCTTAGAGGAAATCCCTTGATTTATGGAAATGAGTTCTGTATCAATTCTCGATAATTTCTCGTTGGAAGACTCCCACAGTCGTTTTTGCTCATCAAGATTTCCTTTCCTTTCAAACTGCTTGTTGAGATCTATGACTATTCGCTCTAAATCTTCTGTAACACCAGATTTTTGTAATTTTTCAGAAAGGTCATCTTCCTTAGTTCGAAGGTTGAGAATCTCATTTCTCAATTTCTTAATTGACTGTTCTAATTCAGGCAGCTCTTTAGTAATGTATTCGAGCTTTTCTACAATCAATTCATTATGAAAGCGAACTGTCTCTTCAAATGAAGCTTGTATTTCTGGAATAAGAGATTTGGCTTTATTGTATAAAGAAGCAACATGAGAAACGTCCAATTTGGTGACTTCTTTTTCCAACTCCTCCTTGCTTTCAGTGATTAAGCTTTTCCTCATCTCAAGTCTACTCAACTCGCTTGATGCCTTGTTTAAACTTAACTTTACGTTATTTAAATCATCAACATCTGTACTATAATTTTCATTAATACTGAAAGTTCTTTTCTCCTTTTCTAATTCTTCAATTTTATCATTAAGAAAGGAGAGTTGTTGAACGATTAAAGATAATTCACCTTCTTTTTTAAGCCTTCTTTGAAATTGTTCTTCTCTTTTTTTCTCATCAGACAATCTCTGTTTTTCAGCTAGTTCATCAGTACCTATTCCGAGCCAAAACAAAAACAACGCCTCATACACTTCGTTAGAAGCAAAGGAATTGAGGACCCGGACAATGTTGCCCATTTTATTCTTCTCATCCCGAATGTTTTTTGAAATAATTTGTCTAAACCTAGGTTCCCTTACCTGAGTGTTAAAGATGACTTCCTTCAATCTGTGTTCAAAGTCCTTGTCATTAATAATATTTTGACCATCAACTTCTTGTATCTTCCTTTTTCTAGGTAGAAAATTCCTTCTTATCAAGACTTTTTTAGTTGGGTTGCTAATGTCATCAACCAGGGTGATGGAAATAATGACTTCATTGTCTTTAAGGAAATTCTCGACAGTTGTATTGGGTTGCTTCTTAAATTCAGTGTCTTGATATATGTTTTTACCGTCTGCACCAAAGCAATAGTCGACTAGTCTTAAAACAGTTGTTTTTCCAACGTTATTTCCGGTTGACTGTTGATTTTGATTTTCAGGTGTTTCGTCAACAATAAAGTTTATACCCTTACGAAAGGTTATATCTCTGATGATTTCACTCCTCTTTTCTATTTTCAGATTTTCTAGAAACATTTTTGGAGCATCCCGTTTTTGCCTTTTTTAATAATACCCAAAATGAACAACCAGTCTAATACCAGAGTGTATAAATTCATGGTTAAACTTTGATCCTTGTTTGCAACAATATAAAGATCAAAAAAATCAATCTCTTCCTTCTCATATTTATCAAGGTAATCAATGAGTTGACCACCAAGGAAATATAAATCTCTTTCTGGATGAATATTTCTATCTAAAATCATGCTTTAGGTGGTTCTTCTAAAATATTACATCGCATAAATGCATCAACCATAATTACAAGAAGGCTAATCTCAATTGCTTCGATTGGTAAATCATTGTTGGTATTATCACTTTTATCTATTAGTTCCCAAAGTTCACTCTCAACATTGGAAAATATTGAATCAGCATTTTCTTTAATCTCATCAAATGAGTTGTACTTGCCTTTTTCTTTGAGATACAATTTTTTAATATTTCTTAAGACGAGTTCTTTTTTAGTTGACCCGATTCTTTCGATTTCATCGTAAATCTTACTAAGTCTCCCCTGATAGGCACTGTATTCTTCAATTATTGGCCTGTATTGGATTACATGATTAAACTGAATCTTCAATTCTGGATTAGGAGCCGTTATAGGTTCATCTGGCAAATTATCACCAAAAAAATCAGTCCCAATGTGGCCGATAACCGTATTTAAAGCAGATGGGTGTTTACCAATTAAATCTTTCCCAGATAATTTTTGTTTTGTTTGAGACTCGTGATTCCTCTTCATGTCCCGAAGTACTTTCACGGTATATTTCTCTATGTCATTTGTCTCGATATGGTGATTAGGGCAAAGAAGGAGTAAGTTCTTAAAATCTCTTCTTTCATCATCTGTCATATTTGGATTGTAGCGATCTGATTTATGCAAGCTTGGGTTTGCATCCTCAATATGACAAATATTCGAAAAATTGGTTTCGTCTTCCGAACTTAGTAGTTCGACTGGACAACTAGGGAATGCACAATTATTCCTTGACAAACCATAAAGGCGTTTGATTGTAAGTTGAGAATAATTTCGTGCACTGTTTTTTGCCATCCCTCAAAGATCAAAAAAATTTGTCGCAACTCATGATATTAGTTCGGTCTTGCAATTGAGCATAACATTAATGTAAACAACATTATGTTGTTTATCTACCTTTCAAATATACTTTTCGAAACCATACTGTCCAATGGGCTCTTGATATCTTCCAAATTTCTGCTGCTCACATGGGTATAGATCTCTGTGGTTTTTGAGCTGCCATGACCAAGCAAGCTTTGAATATACCTAAGATTCGTGCCTTGCTCCAGAAGATGTGTTGCAAAACTATGCCTCAATGTATGAGGTTTTACCTTTTTCTTAATTCCGGCTTTTAGAGAGGCTCGATTCAAAACTTTCCGGACACTCGTGGAGGAATATTGATGGCCCGCAGATCCCTCAAATAAATAATTTTCAGGTCGATATCGCTGATAATACAGACGTAGTAGTTTCAGTAGGTGAGGAGACAAAGTCGTCAGCCTATCTTTACATCCTTTGCCTTCTCTCACCCATATCCGCATGTGGTCAGCGTCAATGTCTGTAATTTTTAAGCTAAGTAATTCACCCACACGCAAACCTGCCGAATACAAGACTGTAAGTAATGCTTTATGTTTTAGGTTGGGTGTGTTTTGCAGAATAAGACCTACTTCCTCCATGCTGAGTACATGAGGTAGTTTTTGTTGCTTTTTAGGTCTATCCAGAGAAAAATACTGCGGGTCTTGACCCAGTACATGCTCTAAGTAAAACTTTATAGCATTGATACTCTGATTCTGATAAGATCTTGAGATGTTTTTGAGATGTTTTTGAGGTGTATTAATTGAGTATGGTATTGAATGATGTGCTGCCTAGATACCTGATGAAGCGGTAGGGGATAAGTGCAGGAGAGAAAACCCCTGAACATGGAAGCGTAAGTTCGTTGTGTTGAAGGACTATATCTCATCGAAACAAGCTTTTCGTTCATTAGCCGAACAGCTAGTTGATATTCTGAAGCTGTACGTGTGGTACAAGGAGAATTTTTCATCGCAGTAAATAACCCTTTTATTATTGACATAAGTATTTAATAAAATGGATAATTTCTCCTCCAATGCATGCCTTAATTGTGGTAAAGGGCTGGCCGGACGTATGGATAAGAAGTTTTGTGACGCCTATTGTAGGAATTCCTACAACAACCAACACAAATCTGAAGATGAACGCTACATCAAAGAAATCAATGTCATCCTCCGGAAAAACCGAAGAATACTTAAGACGCTTTGTCCTATAGGGAAAGCTACGGTGAGAAAAGAAGTGCTTGATGAAATGGGCTATAACTATCAATTTTTCAATAGCCTTTTCAAGACAGATACCGCACTTTACTACCTGGTCTATGATTATGGCATAGCTCCCATTAAAGAAAAGGGTGTGCCCAAGGCACTCATCGTACAGCGGCAAAGTTATATGGATGAGCTTGGATTTGAGATCTGGAAAAAATAATCCCCTATCCATAATTTATGAATAGGGGATTTAAATAATTGTTGCTTCGCGATCTAGCAGAACTCTTCGTATACCTGCTCCAGGTGATCTGCGATCATCTCAGCAGATCTTCCTTCAATGTGGTGTCTTTCCACCATATGTGCTAGCTCGCCATCTTTGAATAAAGCGATAGCCGGTGATGATGGAGGAAAAGGAAGCGTGAATTCACGCGCCTTTCGCGTTGCGTCTAGATCAAAACCCGCAAATACGGTTGTCAGATTATCCGGCTTCTTCTCTGACTTTTCAAGAGAGCGTAAAACGCCAGGTCGGCATGTACCAGCGGCACATCCACATACTGAGTTGATCACTAAAAGTGATGTTCCTTTATGATCTGTCAGATGATTCACAACTGCATCAGCAGAAGTTAAATCTTCGAATCCATTTTGAGTAAGTTGAGCTTTCATCGGAGCTACTAATTCCGCAGGGTACATATTCGTATTGTTTAATTTTTATTTATTACATAAAACCAAGTTCCAACTTAGCTTCCTCAGACATCATCTCTGTAGCATAAGGTGGATCAAAGGTCAATTCTATATTCACATCGTTAACACTCTCTACAGCCTTCACGTTCATTTCTATTTCGCTGGGGATACTCTCAGCAGCAGGGCAGGAGGGAGACGTCAATGTCATGATAATCTCTACATTATTAATAGGTAGAATATTGATCTCATAGATAAGTCCCAATTCATAGACATCAACGGGGATCTCAGGGTCAAATACATTTTTGATGGCACGTACCACCTCTTCCTTCAGTGCGAGAATATCGTTATTTGTTTTCGTTTCACTCATGATTCTTGCTTTGCAGTAAGCGCTAACGCATACATTTTCATTTGCTTGATCATTGCGGCAAACCCATTAGACCTTTGTGTGCCTATGAATCTATCCATGCCTATTTGCTTGGGAAAGTAAATCTCTGCATTCATCACATCTGTTGGAGGTGATTGACTCAGTACCCTAACTAACAAGCTTACCAGACCTTTTGTGATGGCTGTATTGGAGTCAGCTCTGAATTGAACTCTCTCATTATCCAGTTGAGCCGTCATCCACACTTTGGATTGGCAGCCTTTGACGATGTTGTCATCAAGTCTATATTCCTCTGGAAATTCTCCTAATTCAGCGCCAAGTTCCATGATGTAATCCAGCGTCATTTCCATATCCCCATCTAGCATGGAGAACTCCTCAATAATCTCTTCCTGACGTTGCTTGATCTGATCCATCAGCTAAATTTCTTCACAATGTTTTCCACTGCCTCACAAAAGATGTCTATTTCTTCTTTGGTATTGTAAACCGCAAATGAAGCCCTTACAGTTCCATCAATCTGTAGGTAATCCATCAGTGGCTGAGTACAATGATGCCCTGTTCGGACAGCAATGCCTCTGGCGTCTAAGAGTTGACCAAGATCATACGGGTGGACATCATCCAATAAAAATGAAATAACACTCGCTTTGTTGTCTGCCGTCCCTATCGCATTGAAGCCAGGAATTTCTTCCAGTTTCTCAGTAGCGTAAGTCAATAGCTCATGTTCATATTCGGCTATGTTTTCATGCCCTAGTCCATCGATGAAGTCCATGGCGTATTTGAAGGCGATTACTTCTCCAATATTTGGTGTGCCTGCTTCAAACTTGTAAGGGATGTCATTAAATGTGGTGCCATCAAATGAAACGTCTTTAATCATTTCACCACCTCCTTGATACGGAGGGATGGCTTCTAACATATCCCTTTTCCCATAAAGAACACCAACGCCAGTCGGCCCGTACATCTTATGACTAGACAAGGCGAGAAAATCGCAATCCAGTTCTTGAACATCGAGCTTTACATGAGGTGCCGCTTGAGCTGCATCAATCAACGTAATAGCGTCAAACTGTTGAGCTGCATCAATGATTTCTTTTACGGGATTAATTGTCCCCAGGGAATTAGAAACAAAATTCACTGCCACAAGAGCAGTTCTCTTATTCAGTAGTTTTTTGTAAGCATCAACTAAGATTTCTCCTTTTTCGTTGATTGGAATGACTTTGATCACGGCACCTACTTTTTCAGCAGCTAGTTGCCAAGGGACAATATTGGAATGATGCTCCAGTTGTGATACCAGTATCTCATCACCTTTTTTCAGGAATTTAGAGCCCCATGATTGGGCAACTAAATTGATGCTTTCGGTCGTTCCTTTTGTGAAGATGATTTCATCAGCTTCTGCAGCATTTATAAACTGCTGAACTCGCTCACGCGTCTCTTCAAATGCTTTTGTAGAACGTTCAGCTAAGGTGTGAATACCTCGATGAATATTTGCGTGATCTTTTTCGTAAAATTGGATCAATGAATCAACTACTGCTTTTGCTGTTTGGGAAGTAGCCGCATTGTCAAAATAGATCAAAGGTTTTCCATTCACCTCTTGGTCAAGAACAGGGAATTGACTTCTGATCTTTTCGATATCAAGCGATGCTGTAGCCGTACTCATTAGCTTAATTTTTTATCGATCAATTGTTGAACTTCCGAAATAACAGACTCCACTTTTACATGCTCCATAGTCTCTCGTGCAAAAGCATTGAGAATCATCGCTTTCGCGCTTTTTTCATTAATTCCTCTAGCTCTTAAATAGAAAATAGCATCCTCATCCAATTGACCAGAAGTACATCCATGCGAGCATTTCACATCATCTGCCCAAATTTCTAATTGAGGCTTGGTATGAAGCGTCGCGTCTTCAGAAAGTAAAATGTTGTTGTTGGACTGAAATGCGTTTGTTTTCTGTGCATCTTGTCGCACATAAATTTTCCCATTAAAAACTCCCGTTGATTTTTCATCCAGAATTCCTTTGTAAAGCTCATTGCTATACGAGTTGGGTTTCATGTGGTCAACAGATGTGTTGTTGTCTACATGAGATTTTTTATCGAGCAGAAATAAGCCATACATATGACCTTCACAGTTTTCAGCGTCTAGATTGATTGTCAGGTTATTTCTAACCATGGCTCCTTCAAAGGAAAATGTGTTGTTGTAGAAGTGCGAATCTCTAGACACGTTGGCTATTACCGTCTCGTGACTAAATGTTTCGGTATTGTAGTTTTGAACTTTTGTGTGATATCCAAAAGCATTTTTTCCAACCTCAAATTCAATATAGGAATTGGTGAAGGTTTTTGAGTCTGTAGGAGTGATCAATTTTTCGATGACTCTGAATGTATGACCATCCTGTACATTGACTTTAATGCGTGGATTGGAAATCCCATTAGAGTTAAAATGATAAATGAATACAGAAGCTTCTTGATTTGACAAGATTCTTACTTCCTGCTTTGCATAAGCCGTATTCAATAAACTTAAAGGGTCATGCTTTCCTTTAGAAACTTCCGCGACCTCATAGGTTACATCATTTGAAATAGTAGACTGCTCAATCGATAGTTCACCGTTGATAAAAACAAGGTGACTTCCATCTTCCTTGTAAAGCTTCTCGGAATCAAATATGCTTTTCCCTTCTAAGCTGAAATCAATGTTCTTTTCAAGCAAAGAAGTGACAGGTGTGAATTTATAGGCTTCAGACTTCTTGTGCGGAAGCCCTATTTCATTCAACATCTTTAGGGCATCTTCTTGAACTTGATTGCCTTGAAAGGAAGTAGTAAGACTATCTAATATTGTAGAAGTTTCCATAATCATACTGCAGCTACTTCTTCCTTAATCCAATCGTATCCTTTTTCTTCTAACTCTAATGCTAAGCTCTTATCTCCGGATTTCACTATTCTTCCTTTGTAAAGGACATGTACATAATCAGGGACGATGTAATCGAGAAGTCTTTGATAGTGTGTTACCACTATTGAAGCGGTGTTTTCTGTCTTTAATTTGTTTACTCCATCTGCAACAATCTTCAATGCATCGATATCCAGTCCTGAGTCTGTCTCATCAAGGATCGAAAGCTTAGGCTCTAACATAGCCATTTGAAAAATTTCATTCCTTTTCTTTTCACCACCGGAGAATCCTTCGTTCAATGATCTGCTCAGCAGGGCTTGGTCGATATCGACTAGCTTCATTTTTTCCTTCATGCGCTTAAGGAAATGAACTGCGTCAAGTGCTTTTTCTCCTCTAGCTTCTCTCACTTGATTGAGAGCAGTTTTCAAAAAGTTTGTTGTGGACACTCCTGGTATTTCAACAGGGTATTGAAAGGCCAGGAATATTCCTTTTTGAGCTCTTTCTTCTGGGCTCAATTCTAGTAGGTCATTTCCTTCGAAAGTCACTGATCCTCCAGTAACATCATAGTCTTCTCTTCCTGCCAGAACAGATGCTAATGTACTTTTACCTGAACCATTTGGTCCCATGATAGCATGTACTTCGCCTGCTTTTACTTCCAGATCAATGCCTTTGAGTATTTCCTTGTCCTCAATAGAGGCTTGTAAGTTTTTGATACTTATCATACGTATGTTGAGTTGACTTATCCGACGCTTCCTTCCAGGGTGAGCGCCAACAATTTTTGAGCTTCCACAGCAAACTCCATTGGGAGTTTGTTCATTACTTCTTTCGCAAACCCATTTACAATGAGTGCTACAGCAGTTTCTTCGTCGATCCCTCGTTGTTGGCAATAGAAGATTTGATCTTCTCCAATCTTGGAGGTGGTAGCTTCATGCTCTACCTGTGCTGTTTTATTCTTAAGGTCTATGTATGGGAATGTATGAGCACCACACTGATCACCCATCAACAATGAATCGCATTGTGAGAAGTTTCTTGCATTCTCAGCGCGCTTCATTATTTCTACTTGCCCACGATAGCTATTCTGAGATTTACCAGCAGATATTCCTTTAGAAACTATTCTGGACCTAGTATTCTTACCAATATGAACCATTTTGGTACCCGTATCGGCTTGTTGATAATTATTGGTTACAGCTACTGAATAGAATTCACCTACCGAATTATCTCCTTTTAAGATACAAGATGGATATTTCCAGGTGATTGCAGATCCAGTCTCTACCTGTGTCCATGAGATCTTAGCATGATCACCTGCACAAATCCCTCTTTTGGTTACGAAATTGTAAATACCGCCTTTTCCGTTTTTGTCTCCTGGGTACCAGTTCTGTACCGTTGAATATTTTACTTCGGCATTTTTGGCTGCATAGATTTCTACAACAGCAGCATGCAGTTGGTTTTCATCCCTTTGTGGGGCAGTACATCCTTCTAGGTAGCTTACATAACTTTCATCGTCTGCTACAATAAGTGTTCTTTCAAATTGTCCTGTATTTGCCGCATTGATGCGGAAATAGGTTGAAAGCTCCATTGGACACCTTACGCCTTTGGGTATGTAACAGAAGGAACCGTCAGAGAATACGGCAGAATTTAAAGCAGCAAAATAATTATCGTTGGCTGGGACAACAGAACCCAAATATTTTTTTATCAATTCCGGGTGTTCGTGTACTGCTTCACTGAATGAACAGAATATTACGCCGAGTTCTGATAGTTTATCCTTAAAAGTAGTAGCTACTGACACTGAGTCAATTACGGCATCTACAGCGACACCCGTAAGCCTTTTTTGCTCAGTGAGTGAAATACCGAGACGTTCGAAAGTCTTTAGAAGTTCTGGATCTACCTCTTCAAGGCTTTTGGGTTTTTTATCTTGTTTAGGAGCGGAATAATACCTGATGGCTTGATAGTCAACTCCGGGATAGTTAATGTTTGCCCATTTAGGCTCAGTCATTTTCTTCCACTGATCAAATGCCTTTAGTCTCCAGTCCAGAAGCCATTGAGGTTCTTCTTTCTTTGCAGAAATGAAACGAACAATATCTTCATTGATTCCTAAAGGGGCTTCATCAGCTTCAAAATCTACGGACCACCCGTGTTCGTATTCTTTGGAGGTAAATTCTTCTAAAATTTGATCGTCAGTACTCATCTATTTCCTTCGTTTCAAGAATGCAAAGGTATATCTTATTTATAGCAATTCTAAATAAGAACAAGGATCTTGAAAGAAGGTTCATAGCAAGCTTAATTTTTTAAAAAGTGAGGTGTTTATTCACACTTTCCTCCAATGAAATAAAGGTTTCGGTGCTTTCTATTCCATCTACTTTTTGAATTTTATCATGAAGAACATCCTTTAGATGTTGCGTGTCTTTACAATAAATCTTGCAGAAGATGTTATAGTTACCAGTAGTGTACCTAATAGTTGCAATTTCCGAGATCTCTTTTAACTCACTCACCACTCTATCATAAAGTGAACTTTTCTCCAGGTAAATCCCTAAAAAGCATGTGATGTCATACCCTAGCTTTCCATAGTCGATTTTTAGGGTTGTACCTTTAACGATCCCCATTTCCTCTAGTTTTTTCATTCTCACATGCACAGTACCGCCAGATACGAATACTTTTTTAGCGACTTCAGTGTAAGGCATTTTAGCATCTTCTGATAGAATGTTGAGGATTTTCAAATCGACGTTATCAATATCATAATTTTTACTCATATCGAAAGGGTTGAATTACGAATTTTTCAATTTAAAACGTTTGAAATTTATTTAGGTGTAAATATTTAACGAAAATATTGAATTATTTTTAATAAAATGACTATTCTACTAAATTTGATCTCATAATCATACTGTAGAGTGGTGAAACTGGCAGACATGCCCTCCTCTCTCGGGGGTGGAGATAAGGGATAAATCCCGGTTTGTTCTCTCGCGATTTGTAGAATCGAGAGAGAACGTTCGGGACTAACTGCTCCGTGGAGGTTCGAATCCTCCCTCTACAGCTCGATAAATTTTGGGTTAATGTTGTTTATTTAGGTCTTGGTAGGGGTGCCAAGACCTTTTTTCATTTTTAATCCTTTTCCAGTAATTCGCTTACCTTATCTTTATCAGCTATTTAAGAAAAATAACTGAGCCACTAAACATGGATAAACAACCTTGGCACGATAGCTACCCAGAAGGCGTACGCACTGAGATAAACCCTGATAGTTACCAATCAATACCGGAAATGGTGAACGAGAAGATCAGTGAATATCAAGATTTGGTAGCTTTTGAAAATATGGGGAAGGAGATTACCTTTTCTGAACTAGGTCAATCTATAGATCAATTTGCTTCTTATCTGCAAAATCATACGAACCTGAAGCAGGGAGATCGTATCGCAATCCAGATGCCTAACTTACTTCAATACCCAGTGGCACTGTATGGTGCTTTAAAGGCGGGAATGGTAGTGGTGAATACGAATCCACTTTATACACCTAGTGAGATGCTTCATCAATTCAATGATTCAGGAGTAAAAGCAATTGTGATCGTCGAAAACTTTGCGTGTAATCTGGAAGAGATTATCAAAGAGACACAAATTGAGACTGTTATCTTAACCAAGATAGGAGACATGATTGGTGGACTAAAAGGGAGCATAGTCAACTTTGTTGTCAAGAATATAAAGAAAATGGTTCCTCCTTTTAGCCTTCCAGCTGCCATATCTTTTAAAGATGTATTGAAAGCAGGGGCTGAAAAGCCCGTTTCCAAAGTGGATATTGAAGGCTCTAAACTAGCTTTTCTTCAGTACACTGGGGGTACCACTGGAGTGTCTAAAGGAGCCATGCTTACGCATAGGAATGTGATTGCCAATATTGAACAAGTTTGTGAATGGATGCTACATGGGGGGCTCGTGGAGAGAAAGGAGATTTTTATCACGGCACTTCCAATGTATCATATTTTTGCACTAACCTGTAATGCTTTGATGACTGTTCGGATTGGAGCCAGAAATGTTTTGGTTACAAACCCGAGGGATATGAAAGCATTCCTTAAAGATCTGGGAAGGCATAAATGGACCATACTCACAGGAGTTAATACGTTGTTCAATGGACTGTTGAATCAACCAAGCTTTAAAAATCTTGATTTTTCCAAAGTCAAATTTTCTTTTGCGGGAGGAATGGCTCTTCAAAAATTTGTGGCAGATAAGTGGTTTGATGTAACGGGTACTCCAGTGTCCGAGGGCTATGGCCTTACAGAGACATCACCAGTACTTACAGCTAATCCTCTGAGGAGAGATGCAGAAACAGGTTATATAGGTATGCCGATTCCTAGTACGGAGGTGATTATCATTGATGATGATGGTAATGAGGTGAAGACAGGGGAGCGTGGCGAACTTTGTGCTAGAGGACCTCAGGTCTTTCAAGGGTATTGGAATAGACCCGAAGAAACAAAAAACTGCTTTCATAAGGATTGGTTTAAGACAGGCGACATTGCTGTACTAGATGAGAAGGGATTTTTTAAAATAGTGGATAGGAAAAAGGAAATGATTCTGGTTTCCGGATTTAATGTCTATCCTAACGAGATTGAAGATTGTATTGCACTGCATGACAAAGTGCTGGAGGTTGGTGTTATTGGCGTTCCCGATAAAAAGTCTACTGAGGCAGTTAAGGTTTATATTGTAAAAGCAGATGCCAGCCTTACCGAAGAAGAAGTTATTGAGCATTGCAAAGAGCACCTAACAGGATATAAACGCCCTAAATATGTATCATTTATTGATGAACTACCCAAGTCTAATGTGGGCAAAATTCTAAGGAGAATTCTTAAAGAAAACGATTTAAAAACTAACACTTACGATTGACAATGAGACTTAAACTTTCGATTCTAATCACCCTTTTTTCAACATTTTTATTAGCTCAAAATACGAACAATGCTGATACTACTTATTGGCGAATAGGTGGGGTAGGAGCACTTACTTTCTCGCAAGTTTCCCTAACCAATTGGGCTGCCGGGGGACAAAATTCTGTATCCATAAATTCAAACTTTGGCATTTTCGCTAACCGCGTAAAAGGAAGAGGGAAATGGGAAAACTCCATGGATCTCGCCTATGGCTTGGTAAAACAGGGAGAAGCAAGCTTTACTAAATCTGATGACCTAATAAACATTGTGACTAAGTATAGTTATAAGATAAATAAAGATAATGGGAAATGGTTCTATAGTACAATAATGGATTTCAGGACTCAATTTTATGAAGGACTTGATGAAGAGGGTACTTTCATTTCGGATTTTATGGCACCAGGGTACCTGACGGTCGGACTTGGTATTTCATACGACCCAAGTGAAAAATTAAGTTTTTCTTATAAGCCCCTTACAGGAAAATTCACTTTCGTAAATAATCAAGAATTAGCCGATCAAGGTGCATATGGTGTAGACCCTGGCAAGAACTCACGAGCAGAGTTCGGTTCCTTCTTTAGAGCTAAATACAAGAACGATATTTTTGAAAGTAAGCTCGAACTATTTACCGGATATACAGAGAATGTAGGGGAGATTGATGTGAACTGGCAAAATGCATTGGTTCTTCAGTTAACCAAAGTATTGTCAACTAATGTATTTACTCAGTTGATCTATGATGAGGATATTTTAATTGCTGGAGATGACGGAGAAACGAAAGCAAGAGTGCAATTTAAGAGTGTACTTGGTGTAGGCCTTACCTATCAATTCGGAAAGCAGAAAAAACAATAAAGAATTAATCTAGTTAAACATACGTCAAAATTCATTTTGACGTATTCTTGTCATTTCAAAAACCAAATAAGTTAAGAATAGAATTATGCCTGAGTTTAATGTAGGAGATAATATGATCTATATATTTCCGATACTACTACTTTTTATGGTAGTGGAATATGTTTTAGCCAAAAAGGATTACGAATTGAAAGATTCACTTGCCGGGTTTGGCATTGCACTTGGAGCGGCTTTCATCTCCTTTTTCTCTAAAGCTTTTACAGTAGCGGTTATATTTCAAGGCATTTTCGAATTTTTCGAACCGATAAGGGAACAATACCTTGGTTACACGACTATTGGATGGGCCTGGTGGGCTTGGATTTTAGCTATAGTGGCAGATGATTTTAATTTTTACTGGCATCACAGATTAAGCCACACAGTACGAGTTTTATGGGCTGCTCATGTTCCTCATCATTCTTCGAAGAATTACAACTTTGCAGTGAGTATACGTAATGGATGGTTTATCACATTCTATAAACCAATATTTTGGCTATGGATGGCATGTATTGGTTTTGAGCCTATCATGATCGGTTCAGCATTGATTGTAAATGCTACATACCAATATTTTTTACACACGAAGCACGTAGGTTCTTTAGGTTTTTTAGGAAAAATATTTAATAACCCGCATGTGCATGCGGTGCATCATTCTAGTAATGTTGAATACCTGGATAAAAATCATGGAGGTATTTTGCTGATTTGGGATCATATTTTTGGAACGTGGCAAAATACTATCAAAGGGGTTGAGCCAAAGTATGGAATACTTAGCCCACCAAATACATACAATCCTATTAAGTTAAATACACATATTTTCGAAGACATCATTCATGATGTGAGAAAGGCAAAAAGCTTTAAAGAGGCTATGATGTACATCTTTGGCCCTCCAGGATGGAGTCCTGATAATAGTTCACTTACTGTGAAACAGATACAAAGAGGAGAAGTAGCGAAAGGCGAAGAAGCTTCTACTTCTGCTGCGGCGTAGGTTCTACGTTAGATTTTATATAGATATCACGTTGAGGGAATGGAATTTCTATTCCCTTTTCTTTGAACTTCTCAAAAATGGAGAAATACAATTCAGTCTTCAATCTCCTCGGTTTATCTGTATGGGTTGAAGTCCAGATTGCAAGTGTAAAGTTTAGAGAGCTATCCCCAAACTCGTCGAAAAATACATGGGGCTCAGGAAATTTTAATACATGATCATTTTCCTCAGCTACCTTCATGAGTACTTCTTTCACATCTTCAGGGTCTTCTTTGTAGCTAACCCCTACAGGAATGTCAAAGCGTATATTGCGATCATTGTGACTCCAATTTATAACACGGGATGAAATAAATTCGGAGTTAGGAACGATGATAGAAACATTTTCATTTGTGAGAATGGTTGTCGCTCGAACTGAGATATTGATCACATCTCCTTCAATATCTCCAACCACAATTCTATCTCCTACTTTAATTGGTTTTTCAAATAAGATAATAATTCCAGATATGAAATTGTCAGTTATATTTTGTAATCCAAAGCCAATACCGACACCAAGAGCACCAGCTAATAGACTCAAAGAACTCATGTCTATCCCTGCGCTTTGAATGATGAAAATTGCGCCAATAAACATAACCATCACACGGGTTATCAGTCCAATGGAGTTTCTGGCACCTTTTTCCATATTGGCTTTAACCAATATTTTATTTACCAGGAGGTTTCTAAATCTTTTTGCAACGAATGTTAGGATTATGAAACTAAGGAGGAAGTAGATGATGGTTCCCAGACTGATTTCACTCTTTCCTAAATTGAAAAGGTTGGTAGTGAAAAGCTCACCTAGTTGGGTAAGAAACGAAACAATATTTTCCCAGAGTTCTTTCAATGAATCTATTTTGTTTGATTGGTTAGACAGTAAACCTACTTTAGAAGTTTGAAAAATGGAATTTACAGACTTTTCAGAATTTAACCCGTAGCATCGCTTTTATTTCTGAGGCCGTATCCCCAATTGAAGAATCCAAAGACGAGCCAATAATGTTGGTTATTCCTGCAGCACCGGGAAAAGTTGTTTGGGCATATCTTATCCATATCGAGATGTTCCTCATAGGATCGTATCGAACCATCGCATAAGTCCTGATTCCTGAACCATTGTATGCCGGAATGGAAAATGCATAGAGGACGTCACTTTCGTAGACATATTGAGCATTATCGAAATCATCTGTTTCAAACAATGCCATCCGGGTATTGAATTTCAGTTTCCATACTTTGAAATTTACATCCTGTATAATGGCAAAGCCTTTCGTGAATTCTCCTCCTTCGTTTTGTGTGCTGCTTTGGACTTTGGTTTTTAATTTCAGCCATGGCCTAAGTTCATAATCTACATTGAAAATATAATTTCGTTTGATCTGATCTGCAAGGATGTTTAAGTTATCGCTCGGTAAGGTGACTTGCCTCTTTTGCTGGCGAATTTGGGCATACAGTGTAACTTGTCTGGAAGGAAAATGAGAGTACCTAGCTAGCCACTCCTGACCTACTGATGGAGCTTCCGTACGAAATCTTAACCAAGGGAATTCAAACCGATCGTAATAAATATTGACTTTGTGACGTCTATTAGGGGTGATAGATAAGCCCCAGTAGGTACCTTTTTCATTGATGTTTCTCGAATTTTCCGAAAAAGAATTTCCGTAAAACGAGTGGAAGTCACGATCGTAATTTCGTAAGACCATTGCGATATCAATCGTTCTGGATAGACTGGCCACTAACCCTCCAACAGCTCCAATTCCTCCGCTTTTTGATCTGGCAGTTTCGCTAAAAAAGGAGAAATTTTGCCATGTATAATTTAGGTAGGCGGAAGTGATGTAATTATGATCTCCCTTGAATTCAAACTGATTGTAATTATTTGGCTTGCGTTGTAGTGGACGACTATAGTGACTGTTGAGACCAGAAAGGCCAAAAGAGAATCTTCTATGTGGACGATACTGTATAAAAACCCCAATTGACTCCTCTTCAACCTGATTTTTGGTTGCCAGCTCTCGGGAAGTTCGATGAAATCCAGTGTTTTGAATGGAATTAACAAATTCATCAAAATCTGAAAAAGTGGTGTCGGATTGAACGTTTCCATCTTGTTTCAGTTTTGAGTAAAATACTGAAAATTCAAAATCCCCAAAACTCTTGGTTATTCCTGCTCCTCTAAAAAATCCAAATTCTAAGACAGATGTATATGGTCGTATGCCGAGCGTGTTTCTTTTGGCTGTGTTCACGGTTTCTGCGCCTTTTCCGGCATTGAAACCCGCTCCAAAAACTAGCCCTTGACCAACTTGTAATTGAAAATCACCCAACATGATCTTATCGAACCCAAACTTATTTTCTAGAAGTAAGTGGTACGAATAAAAATCAAACCCGTTTTGCCCATTATCGAAACTAAACTGCTCACCATTGTCTTTTTCGAAAGTGAATCCAAGACTGAAATCACCTCGATGACTAGTTCTGAATCGTCCATAGATTTTATTGGGAGACCCCTTGTATCTGGTTGGCTCGGAAGTTACTGTATCGATGATAGCATTGTTTTCACCACGAATAAATGTTGTGTCCAGAGGTAATGCCGGCGTATAACCTAGCTGCTCCTCTAGTCGCCGAGTATACCTAAGAAGAAAATAGTTATTGTCTTCTGTAAGTATCCTTTGAAGGATTGGTCGAGTATCTGCAGATGATTCTTTAACAGTGATGAATGGAAGAAGGAGCCTGATGGTTTCCAGATTCATCTCTGGTACAGCTTGCAGTTCATGGATGGATAACAGGTTTCCGAACCTATCTCGGTACGTAAAAAAATTAGATAATTGAGCAGGATTGAGAATATATAATGATGCAAGTTCTTCTGGCTCGACTGTATTTACATTGAGCTTATTGCTGTAATAAAGGAGTAACGACTCATAAATATCCTCGTAGGAAACATCTTCATCTTGAATTTGAAATAACCGCTCGGCAAACACTTCAAGATCAATTTCTTCATTCTGTGCTGATACCAGAAAGCAGGCTGAGAGCAATACTATGGAAAACCATTGCTTCATTTTTTGAATGAGTAGGCTAATGAAACTTCATGTATATTTCCTAGATTAGAATCATTGGAAAATGCGTAATCTAATTTGAAGTTTTTAGGATGAAACCCTACTCCAAATGCTCCTAATGATGGATTTGTGCTGATCCCTGTTCTGACAAATACATTTTCGATTATTTGGTATTCGAGTCCTGCTTTTATGATTTCATCAAAATCTAAATCCTTTTCTACTTCTATATTTAACATCAGTTCCGAGGAAGGGCGGTACGAAAAACCACCTTTCATTATTGTTGGAATCTTTTCTCCCGTCTCAGAACTAATCTCAGCTTGGTTGAGGTTGAAAATATGAGCACCGAAACTCATTTTGGGAGTTATCTCAGCAATCCCACCAAATTGTATGGCTAGTGCCTGATTGGTGCCAATCGTTGAAATATTGTATTGCAATAAGTCCAACCCAAGTCCGAGGCTAACCATCTGTATTTTATTGCCAATGGCAAGGTGAATTCGCTGTTGACTAAAAATATCATCACCAAATTTGTAGAAGCCAACTCCGGCATTTCCAATTTCTGAATGATACAGAGCACCTGCTCCAATGACTTGAAACTCTGACACACCGTATCTATTTTGGTATGCTGCAAAAGCTGTATGGGCATCAATGCCACCAATTCCCCCAATATTGTTAAATAGGCTGAATTCATCTTGAAGTGTGAGAGAAGCTCCTGCCATACCTGCACTTCGCCCTCCAAGGTTGAATGAACCATCCTGAGCTTGAATAAAAAAGGAAACAAAAAAGACGAGAATGCAGTGAACACGCTTCATGTCTGCAAAGTATGCATTTGGCAGCTTTATGTCAATAATTGTAAATTAACTCGTGATCAAGATTTTGCATATCGTAATAACAGCTACCCTTAGTATATGGGTCTCAATGGCTCAAGAAAAAGATACTCTTTACTATTCTGATGGTAGCATAAAAGCTATTGGGTTAGCTGAAGAGAAGGCTAAATCTGGAATCTGGGAATTCTTTTACCCTGAAGGAGAGTTGAATGCAAGACTCACATATAAGAGTGATGAATTGGACGGAATTCAGGAGTATTATTCATTTGATGGAAAGTTAATCGCTTCAGAATTTTATAAAGACGGGCTTCCAGAAGATACCGCTACCTATTTCTATCCGTCAGGACAAATTGAAAAGCATGGAAAATACGAAGATGGACTTTACACTGGAGAGTGGCTGTTTTATTATGAAAACGGGATATTAAAACGCAAAGGAATCTATGAAGTGGGGATTCCAAACGGACATTGGAGATTCTACCATGAAACTGGTCAGCTGAATCAGGAAGGTAAGCTGATGGCAGGAAAAGAGATTGGTTTTTGGACGTATTTTGATGAAAGTGGAAGTCAGTTATACGAGGGAAATTGGAAAGACGGAAAGAAAGCTGGGCAGTGGTATTTTTTCAAAAAAGGAAAAAAGAGGGAATGGAAAAACTTTGATTAGAACAAGGAAAGAATATTGATAAAGAAGAATGTTTCATTTTGGGCAGTCCGTGATAGCTCGAATCTGAAAGTAATATCATTCACCAATACTAGGTCAAGTCCAGTTCCATAGCTATATAAATACTGGTCAGTAAGTAGGTCGCTCCCGTCATAATCTGGATAGCCAACAGCATAGCCCTGGTCAAAATAGATTTTTCCATAAACAGTAATTGGAAAAGTCCGGAACTGCCTGAGCGGCATCACTTTGCTAATGTTATATTTTCTCCCGAAAAGCTGATGTTTAAATTCATTGCGTTGTAATACATACGAACTCGCTTCAATGATTCGCAGGTCATACCCGCGAAGTACCTCCGTTAAAAACCCAATGGAGTAATAGTTAAAATAGCTTCGGTCCTTTGCAGGAAAAGTACTCAGCCCAGACAGATTGGTAACCAGAAAAAAGTTGTCTTTAAATGTCCAGTATTTAGTCAAGCCCAGTCGCGCTCTCCAGAAATTTACTCCATCATTATAAATGCCGAGACCATGTTTAAACAATCCTACTCGATACCATTCTCCACTAGTTGGATAGTTTCGATTGTTTCGTTTGTCCCAAACAAACCTGTAACCAAGCCATAAATGCTGTTGTTGGGTTCTTCCATCTCCCAGATAGTTTTCATTAATACGTGCGACTGTATCGGCTACATCTAATCTGATATGCCCAAGGGTAGTTAAATGAAATGAATAGAATGAACTTCTATAGGAGTGACGGACGGATGTTCTGTATGCTCTTCGAAGAACGTCTGTCTCTGAGGATGTGAAACGTCGTATGTTTTCTCTGGTGATCACGGGTACGTTTTTTGTTTCGAAAAAACTGCTACTTATAAGCAATCCATTGCGTTGCTTTTTATCAATATATGGAATGCGATACTGGACATTTAGCGCAGTTTCAAATCCTGTTTGTAACCACAGTCTTAGCATTTCACCTCTTCCTCGAAAATTAAATTGTGTGAGTTTAATTCCATAATTAACCCTACTTAAATCGCGATCTCTGTTTACCCACCAGTCGTTGAAATTACGATCCACTAACCGAAAGATGGGGAAAGGATAGAAGTACCATCGTTCTTCAACTGTGATCTTTACATCAGTTGATCCATTTGTAGTGTTTACTAAATCAATTGATACTTCGTTGAAGAGATTGGTATTATATATGCGATTCTTGTCCCATATAAACATGCTGTCAAGTTGATAGCGTTGATAAATTTGGCCTTCCTCAAAACTGAGTTCTCGTGTTATCATTTGAGGCTTTGTTTTGAAATTGCCTTCAATGATTATTTGATTTATGGTAAAGAGTTCGCTAGAGTCTTGCTGACAGTAAGTAAACTGACAGAAACTAAGAAAAATGAAAATGAAGAGAGCTTTTTTCAATACCAATCAATCAAAATGTGAACCCACTATTCATAGCGGTTAACGCGCAAACTGTTGATTTTTTAGTCAGCTTGCAAATTTGCTTGGTACTTTTGTCTTGTGAATCGCATACTGAAGAAAATCCTCGTTTTCCCAATTCTGGTGTATCAATACTCTATCTCCCCATTGCTTCCACAGTCATGCAGATTTACACCTACTTGCTCACAATACGCGAAGGAAGCTATTCAGAAGTACGGATGGAAAGGGTTCTTGATGGGGATCAAACGAATCAGTAAGTGTCACCCATGGGGAGGGAGTGGGTATGATCCGGTGGATTAGTTCACAGAACAAAGCCCACTGATATTACAACGAAGGTGTTGAACAAAGTTCTGAAGGTACTGTGGTGAATGCTCATCCTCCATTGTAATCGCTTGCCATGTTCTATGTATTCCTCTTTTGGTTACTGGTACTAAAGCTAAACTTTCATCTTTGAGGTATGGCTCTATGATCCATTTGGCCATTACATTGATACCCATTCCGGCTCTCACCATTTCAAGAACTGCTTCTGTTACTTGCACTTGCATTATTTTTTTTGGTTTTATTCCAGCTGGTGCAAGCACTTGTGAAAAAAGGGTAACTGATTCAAGTGGATAAGAATGGATAATTACGTTTTGATCTTCAAAGTCTTCTGCTACAACGTATGGTTTCTTTGTCCAAGGATGATCGAGAGGGACCAATGCATACATCTCGTCTCTAAAGAGATCGTGATAACTGATGTTTGCGCGATCTGATGAGTCATAAATAATTGCTAAATCGATATTGCCGTCGAGAATTTGATCTTCGACATCCGCTGCATTATTGTGAAATATTTCTATCTCGACATTAGGAAATTCTTTCTTGAAGTCTGTCATCAATGAAGGAAGCCAATGGTAGCACGTATAACATTGTGTGGCCAATCGGAGCGTACCAGTACTGCCTGACACATACTTCTTGATGGATAGCTCTGTACGCTCAAGATCCTCCAGAATACGTTCAGCAGATTCCAAAACCATCTTTCCTGCATTGGTTAAAATCAGTTGCTTGTTGACGCGATGAAAAAGCTGAGTACCCAGTTGGTTTTCTATCTCTTTCAATTGATGACTGAGCGCAGATTGAGATAAAAACAAGGAATCCTTCGCCTTGGTAAGACTTTTTGTTTCTGCTACTTCCCGAATGAGTTTTAGATGCCTGATTTCCATTTTGCTATATTAGTAAAATTCATTGTTATTATAAAATCAATTCATCCAATTAATAGTGTGTCGAGTTTTGCTTTCCGTTCAATTTGAGGAAACGAACTTCTACTACTATGAAAATCAGAAATGTTTACTTATTGATACTTTTAGCTAGTTGCTGGGGGCCTTCTTTCTTATTTATCAAAATTGCGGTGGCTGAGATTTCACCTGTGATGTTAGCAGCACTACGAATTGGAATAGGAGCTGTTATCCTAAACCTGATTTTGCTTTTAAAGAAGGAAAAGCTGCCAGTAACACTTGTTTTTTGGAAGAAGACGTTTATTGCAGGATTCTTTGCGCAGGGACTTCCATTCACCTTGATCAATTGGGGAGAACAGTTTGTAGACAGTTCACTCGCCTCTCTCATTAATGGATTGGTACCACTCTGCACCATAGTTCTTTCTCAAATTATGCTTCGAAATGAGAGGATGACAAAGAATAAACTAACAGGTGTACTATTGGGATTCATAGGGCTCGCAGTTCTTGTGATGCCGAATTTACTTTCAGGAGTAACAGGTAGTTCTCAGGGTATCTTATCTATTACCGCAGCTGCATTTAGCTATGGTTTTGGACTGGTATATATCAAAAAGTACCTGATAAATATTCCTTCATTCAGGGCTCCAGCCGCTCAATTGCTTTCAGTTGCCATTTATCTTCTCCCAATGGCATTTTTAGCTGATTCATCATTTTCATTAATGGAAGTAAGTTGGCAAGCGATAGGAGCTGTTGCTATTTTAGGTTTGTTTGGAACGGCTGTAGCATTTGTGATCTATTTCAAGCTTATTGAGCAATCTAGTGTGGCTTATGCCTCTTTGGTAACATATCTGATGCCTGTTTATGGTGTAATCCTAGGTATTATTTTTCTAAATGAACAATTCACACTTTGGATGTTTTTAGGTGCTGTTCTTATTCTCGCTGGGATACGAACGGTTAATAAGCCACTCAAGTCAAAGATGAAAGTTTTTGGAGAGGGTTTGGATGCTGCGTATTTCACAAAATTCAGATAAGGATGATGAATGTTACATTCAGATTATTCATTTACTTGTTGCTTATCAATAGTTTGCAGGGGACTTTCGGCCAAACGCTACAGCATGGTTTTGTTACAGATACTGATTTAGTGGGAATCACCTAAAGAAGTATCGATGAGGCTTTATGATAGATACAATCAATTTTTGCTGATGGAAGCTTGGCGATTAAAAGAGAAGGTGGTTTGGGAGCAATTTGGTTTAGATTTTAATCCTGAGGAAGATCAGAATGTTTATTTAACTCTTAATCGTGGGATACGAAAGATAAATAGTCAAGTTAAGTTTGGTATTTCATTGAATAATTTTACTGCAATGACATTTAAACTCAGTCATTCTGTTGCCTTTAAATAGATAGTATGTTAGAAATAAGACCTACATGTGAGAATTGTAATAAGTCTTTACCTGCGAATAGCACAGAGGCTATGATCTGTACGTTTGAATGTACATTTTGCAAGAGTTGTGTTGATCTGTTTCAGAATGTTTGCCCGAATTGTTCGGGAGGGTTTGTGCCACGACCGGTTCGACCAGCTGACTTGTTAAAAAAATATCCACTGACTGATAAAATTGTCTATAAGCCGGTGGATATGGATAAGCAAAAAGAGTTGATTGAGAAATTTGCAGAGGTAGATCCAAAAGATCGATAGGTTTATTCAGTAGATGATTTGATATCCTTTCTGATGAGTTTTTTTATAAAGTTCAATTGCCGATCATTTCTGATCATTAAGTCTTCTCTGGTAAACCCTATATCATAATCAGGAAGAAGGCCTCTTCCACTATGCTCTTGTGGTTTCACATTGGTAAAACCAGCCACCAGAGGCGTGTTGACGAATATCCCTGAGTTAGGTAGACTCATTTTGATGAAGCTAAAACTGTTTCCACCTTCGTAAGCTCCATTGGTTTCTTTGCCTATGAATACCCCCAACTCGTAACTCTTTGCAAGAGAGGCAAATTCAGATGCTGCAGAAGAGGTTTGTTCGTTAATCAAGAAATAGATTTTGCCTTCAAATTTTCTTTCTTTAGATTCAAAAGGACCAATTCCAATATTTTGTTCTGCACTCAATAAATAAGTTCCATTGGGTTGTTGAGTAAGCTCATCCTTAATTTTTTCTCTTTCACTTGCTGGAACATCTGCATATTTCAGAAACTCTGAATTATCTGTGATGGTGTATGCATATTTATAATACTCAAATGGTTCATCATCTTTCATGAGATATGACAGTAATTCAACGCCATGAACATCCCAGCCGCCTCCATTATTCCTTAAATCCACGATTAGATACTTGGATCCTTTCTTTTTAATCTTTTTGAGAGACTTATCCATAAAATTTCTCATTGCTTGCTGTGCCTCATTTTCAGAATCACCTTCACCAAAGGAGTTGAAAGAAAGTGCAGCCACATCAGGAATGTCTTTTAAGAATGAAAGTTTAAAAGGCTTTGATGGGCCATTATTATACATTTTAAGCATTTTCTTATTGACTGGATTTTTCTTGTAGTTTGAAGAAGTCAATGCTGTACTTTGTGCTGGCGACTCAATAGAGATAAGCTGATTGTCAAAATCTTTGAATACCATCTCGTAGCTCTCTGATTGATCTATGAATGAGTAATAAAACAGCCAAAATGAAGAGCCGGTTAAGGTGATATCTTTTGCTAATTCGATGTACCCATCCGACCATTTATGTTTGTGAAGCTTACTTCTAAGACTATCGACTTTAATGCCATTAATGCTTACAAGTTCAAAACCCGGTTTGATCGTCTCATTTAAGGTTCCATTAAAGAGGACATAGGGTTTACCATTGATAGGGAAAAAGAAGAATGGAACTGTTTTGATTTTTCGAATGAAGCTATTCAAGTTTTTTGATGGAATAACATAAGTGTGTGCACATCGAATCTCGGCGTTTAGTTGTGCTAGTGTTCGAAAAAAATCATAAAAAGATTGTTCACTATTTAGCGATTCTTCAACTTCATTCATTCTAGATTGAATAACTTCTTTTGAAGTGTATCTATAGAGTCCAGGGTGCGTCTCCTCTAATAACTTACGGTAAAGCCTGAAGTCTTCTTTTTGTTGATCAGCTGTTAGTCGTTTGTCCTGAAGAGTATCTGACTGAGCGTAACCAAAAGAAACGATAACGGTAAGAAATATGAATAGTAGCCTTCGCATTTGAATTTATTTTTTCCTCAAAACAACGGGTAAATGAGTTTCGAAACTTCTCAAATCTAGGAATGAGATGTATTTCTTTATTTCAAAGAGGTTCTGAAAGATTTAGGGGTTTCTTTCGTGATGGACTTAAAGGTCCGTTGAAAAGTAGCTTGCGAATTAAATCCGCTTTCCAGAGCAATACCTGTTATAGTCAGATGATCATAAGCTGAGTCAGCTAGCTTTTCTTTCACTTCTTCAATTCTAAATTCATTGATATACTCATTTAGGCTTTTGCCTAGGTATTGGTTAAGTGCTTGGGAAATCTTCTTTTGAGGAATTCCTGTTCTATTCACCAATTCATTTAGTGTGAGGTTTGCATTTAAATAGACCTGCTCCTGATCCATTAATTGATTGAGCTTAGACACAATGTCTTTGGACTCTGAAATGTCTAACGGCGTATTACGGGATGAGACTCTACTTTGAATGATACCATTGATTCCAAGCCAATATACCAAGAGAGTAAGAGGTATGTATATAGGATACCATCCCACCAAGTCGAGAAGTTTATTTGAAAAACCTGGTAGGATATATGGGATAAGGTGGGAAAGCCAAAGAATTTGAAAAATTGTAATTGCAATTAAAAGATGTTTGACCCAGGTAGAAGATCGATGATGAACCTGGGATTTTCGCAACAGCTTAATAGCGAATACAAGGTAAATGGACAATGATAACCATCTTGGAACATCTACATATTTCTCATAAGCTTCATTGAAAAATATAATTGAATGAGGAAAAAGAGTATCTGAAAACCCAATCAAAAAACTAATTAATGCAGTGAGAGATAGCATTGATGGAATCAAGTCCAGGATAGTGGACGTGAAATGCAGCTTTTGCTTTTTGAAGTTGAAATCTTGACCGATATTGATTTTTGTATAAAAGAAAATCAAAGGCCCTAATGGCATGATAATGATTAAAGGAACTATTTGCTCTGCTATTTGAAGGATTATTGGTCCGGCAGTATTCAGAGTTAGAAATAAATACATGTTTAAGCCGGCCAAAGAAAAAAGCAGAATAATGATAGCCAATAGCCTATTTGACCGCTTGTTTTTTTTGGACCTGAAGAGAAGAATCGACGTGATAAATCCCTGAATGGTTCCGAACAGAATTATTAGATCAAAAAAATTAGACGAATTCATTTGTGAAGATTTCTCACGCTAATAGTCAATTATAATGCCTTAATGGAATTTTTATCGATTGATTTTTTTTATTCCTCAAGGATTTTTAGCTAAATGATTCGATAAAGATACTTGTCTGTTAAAACAAATAGTTTATACTTGCGTACATATACAGTATATACACTATTAACAATAATGACAATTTCATTATTTGAATAGCGATCAAATGAAGATAATTATTTCAAATGCATCTCCAGAACCTATTTATGAACAAATAGGGAAACAAATCAAATCACAGATTATTTCAGGTGATTTACGAGAAGGTGATCCATTGCCGTCAATTCGAAAGTTGGCTCAAGAACTCCACATCAGTGTGATTACAACCAAGCGTGCATATGAGGAACTAGAAAAAGAGGGATTCATAGACACAGTAGGAGGTAAGGGGACTTTTGTTGCAGTTCAAAACAAGGAACTGTTACGTGAAAAGAAAATGAAATCCATTGAAGATCAGATGGCGGAAATGGTATTTGAAGCGCATAAAATGGGTATTAGCCTTAAGGAGCTTCAAGAGATGTTGAACATTTTATTTAATGATAATGACTAACACACTAGAGATATCGAATCTATCCAAGTCTTATGGCGACTTCCATTTAAGTAATGTCTCCTTCAGTCTTCCTACAGGATATATTATGGGATTGATTGGTCCCAATGGAGCAGGTAAAACCACTATTATCAAAACCATCATGAATCTGGTGATGAAGCAGGAAGGAGAGATCAAAGTATTCGGGTTAGATCATCAGGAGGAGGAAGTAGCGGTAAAAAAGCGGATCGGTTTTGTTTACGACACCCCTAACTTTTATGCGCACCTGAACTTAAAGCAACTCAAGCGTGTCATTGCGCCATTTTATGAAAACTGGGATGATGCCGTGTTCAGAGACCTGGTGAATCGGTTTGGTCTGCCGTTCAGCAAGCCTTTGAAGAAATTCTCCAGAGGGATGTCCATGAAGGCATCCATTGCGATAGCCCTGTCTCATCATGCCGATTTCATCATTATGGATGAACCCACTTCGGGACTGGATCCAGTGGTACGCCGGGAGATGCTAGATATTTTGCGGAGCATGATGCAGGACGAAAACAAGTCCATTCTTTTTTCCTCGCATGTAACCTCGGACATTGAGCAAGCAGCTGACTACATCACTTATGTGAATAACGGACAGGTGGTCTTTTCCAAAACAAAAGATGAAGTGTATGAAGAATACGCGCTGGTGAAAGGAGGGAATGACCTCCTGGATCACGATACCCGAAAGAGTATGGTCGCTGTGAGAAGCAGTGAATACGGATTTGAAGGGCTCACGGAAGATCTGAAAGCCTCAAGGAAATTATTTGGTGACAAAGCAGTGTACGACAGAGCGACACTTGAAGACATCATGTTTTTTAACAACCTCAAAATCAAAGGCAGCAGGTAGTATGTTAAAACTTGTCATAAAGGATTTCAGAGCCAATAGGACCTATTTGCTATTGCTTTTTATCGTGCTGGCAGCCATAAGTTTTGGCTTTAACCTGGCGATAATAGCGGAAAGTGAAGTAGAAGCAGAACTCTTTCCCCTGGTCGTCATCTTAAGTGCCATGGTGGCATCTAAGCTGTTCATACTTGCAGAAGCAGAGGTCAGTGCGGATAAATTGTTTGCCGGATTTCCGGTCACAAGAAAGGAGATGGTGTTGGCGAAATACATTTCATCCGGATTGCTGATCCTGATGGCACTTAGCATCCATCTACTTGTTATCCGGATAAGTTCAACAGAAGCCTTGCGCTCTGAGAATTCATTCATCTATCAACCTGAAATGTGGATTATCTCCGGACTCATTCTTATAATTTCGGATGCTTTTTCCTTCCCTTTTTATTTCAGGTATGGAATCGCCAAAGGAGCCATGATGTATGGAGTAGTCCTGATCACATTCATGATGCTCACTGTTCTGGTACTCAACATGCTTAATCCGGGCGACTTGCTGCATGCACTATTTCTCCGGGTAACAGATCAGCCGGCCTGGGCAATATTTGCCGAACTGGTTGCCTTGTTTCTTTTGATTTTGAGCAGTTCAATTCTCATTTCAATCAGTGTATTTAAAACAAAGGACCTATGAACAGAGCAATGATTCTAAGACTCATACGTAGAGATTTTAGTGCCTATAGGACACAGATTCTCTTGCTTTCTCTCTTCATGCTTTTGATGAGTATGTTCATCACCTTTATTAACACAAACACACTTGGGATATTCTCTTCGGGCATTGGAAATATTATTATGATTATCATAGGCGTGTTTGCTGTGGAGCAATCCAGTAATGTAGTTCGGATGCATACAGCTAGTTTGCCAGTAACAAGAAAAGAAATCATTATTGCTCGTTTTCTTTCATCATCAATTATTGTTTCCGTCAATACCATTATTCATTTTGGAGTTTTCAATGCATTGGAAAGTATCATTCATGCTGAACCTAATTATACAGATCTGGGGTTTTTTAGCTATGCATTAATCTATGGAATACTCCAGCTTGCTATTTACTTCATTGTATTCTATCGAGTAACCCTTGTAGTTGCGGTTATCATATTTGTGATGCCGGCTATTTTATATACTTCTATTTCATCCAAATCTGGATTTTTGAACGACCTGATTCCCGGAAATTCGTGGTACTTATTTCTGTTCATGCTAGTAACAATAGGAGTTACCGTGCTTTCACTTTATAGCACAATCGTCTACTTCCGGAAAAAGGATCTATAAGCTCTTTTCTGGAGAATAGGATAAATGGCTTTAATTAATAAAACAGTTAACTATAAATATTATGATTATTTCAACAACTGATAACATACCGCATAAGGAAATTTCTGAAATCTTAGGAATAGCTAAAGGGAGTACGGTTCGTGCGAGGCACCTAGGCAGAGACATTTTTGCAACCTTGAAAAATATTGTTGGAGGAGAGATTGATGAGTATACGAAGCTGCTTGCTCAATCGCGCGAACAAGCAATGGAACGAATGATTTTAGATGCTACTAAGATGGGTGCTGATGCTCTGGTGAATGTAAGGCTTACTACGTCTATGGTAATGGAAGCCACTTCAGAGATTCTAGCCTATGGAACAGCTGTGCGACTTAAATAACTTCTTAAATTTTAAACCATCATATCATGAAACTTACAATTGAAAATTTGACCAAAACATACACCAATGGAGTGAAGGCAATAGACGGCTTGAACCTCGAAATTGGGACAGGAATGTTTGGCCTACTGGGACCAAACGGAGCGGGTAAGTCTTCACTTATGAGAACAATCGCTACACTTCAAAGGCCGGATTCTGGTACAATCACATTTGGAGATACAGATGTACTTAAAGATCAGACCGAGTTAAGAAAATGTTTGGGATATCTGCCTCAATCATTTGGAGTTTACCCTAAAATGTCGGCAGAAGATTTGCTGGATTACCTGGCAACTTTGAAAGGGGTGAAGTCAAAAGATGAACGTAAAAAACTGGTGCATGAAGTGCTCACGGTTACCAACCTCTTTGAGGTAAGAAGGAAAAATGTGGCTGGCTATTCCGGTGGCATGAAGCAGCGATTTGGCATTGCTCAGTTACTGCTTAATGAGCCAAAGCTCATAATTGTTGATGAGCCTACGGCAGGGCTTGATCCGGCAGAGAGGAGCCGATTCCTAAATGTGATTCGCGAAATTGGTACCACTAGTACGGTGATTTTTTCTACTCACATTGTGGATGACGTGAAGGAGCTCTGCACAGATATGGCTATTTTGAATGGAGGGCGAATCTTGAAGCACGCGATTCCTCAGGAATCTCTAGAAGAATTTAAGGGAAGAATATGGAGCGGAACAATTGACCCTGAGGAACTGGAGACTAAAGAATCAACTTTAAATGTCCTGTCTTCAAATTACAACCAAGATAACCGTCTGAACATCAGGATCTACTCAGATTCCCAACCAGCGGGGGACTTCAAAAGCGCTACACCCGATCTTGAGGATGTGTATTTCTATACGCTGAAAGAGGACGAACTCATTCTGGCCTAGATCCTTCATTATTCCATTTACAAAACGTACCGAAATGTTCTATTCCATTTTCAAGCATGAGCTTTCATACTGGCTCAGTAGACCCTTATTCTATATCTATTCTGCGATCTTTCTGATTGCTGCATTGCTTATCGCATCAAGTGCTGCAGGAATCTTTGATGAGGTGAGTGCAGCTGTTGACTCTACCAGAATTGTGAATTCTCCTTCGTCAATTACGGGCATGTTTAACACGCTATCGACACTTATTATTTTCTTATTCCCCACGATATTTGGTGTGTCTGTACATCGGGATTTTAAGTGCGAGATGCATAAAATTATGTACTCTTACCCCTTTACTAAGGGCCACTATTTACTAGCTAAATTTCTTAGCTCGCTATTGATCGTAAGCGGTATCGTCCTCTTTATTGGGATTGGATTGGCGATTGGGTTTATGCTACCTGGTACCAATGATCAGATCACTATCTCCTTCGACCTGATTGCCTATGCACAGGTGTACCTGGTTTATACACTACCAAATGCGTTGTTATATGGATCGATCGTGTTTGCCATCGTGGTGTTTACAAGGAACCTCACTGCAGGATTTGTTGCCGTCATTGCACTCTTTCTGATTCAGGGACTGACGGATATTCTACTTCAGGATCCGGAAAACAAGATGCTTGCAGTTTTCATGGATCCATTTGGCTTTTCGGCCACACAGTACTACATCCAATATTGGACGGCCGCCGAGAGAAACGAGCTCTACCTGCCCTTCACAGGTCTCATTATTTACAATAGACTGCTCTGGTTGAGTGTTGCCGCCCTGATCTCGGGTATTGTCTATCGCACGTTCTATTTTGGGCAACAGGCACTTTCCTTGTCATTCCGAAAAAAAGATAGCGAGCAAGTAGTAAAAAGCAATTTTGGAAATATTACCAGAGTGATCCTTTCCAAGGTGGAGTATGATTTTTCTTTTCTCCACAACCTAAAGGTGATGTGGAGGCTGTCTACTATGGATCTTAAATTCATAGTGAAAAGCTGGCCATTTATTGTGCTGACATTGTTTGGCCTAACAATGCTTCTGATTGAACATTCTCAAACAGGCATAGTTCGAGGGACTCCCATGTTACCAGTAACGTGGAAGATGCTGCGATATAGTGAGGCCTTTCATTTTGCAATGATTGTTTGCACCTTCTTGTATTCCGGTCTGCTCATTCAGCGAGCAAGAGCAACAGATTTTCTTCAGCTGGTCGATACCACACCTGTTCCGAATTGGACGCTACTTGGATCTCGGTTTCTTGCAGTGATCAAAATGCAGATGATGATGCTACTGATTGTGATGGTATCAGGCATTTCATTCCAAGTGTATAAAGGCTATTATGATTTTGAAATTGGTTTGTATCTAGAGGGATTATTTGGGATGGATTTGTGGCAATTTATGATCTGGACGTTCCTGGCATTCTTTATTCAGACTCTTGTGCGAAATGCTTATGTGGGTACGTTTATTCTTATCGCGATGTTCCTGGGGTTTGCAACTCCTCTGCTTGGAATGATCGGTTTTGAACAGGATGTCTTTGTTTATGGAAGAGGTCCTGGCACACTGTACTCTGATATGAATGGATTTGGCAACAGTTTGGCTGCATTTTATGCGTACATTTTTTATTGGATGCTTGCTGGAATGCTTTTGCTAATTGGAGCCGGGCTGTTACTGGATCGGGGAATTCTTCAGTCCTTTCGGGAACGATTAAAGGTGATGAAGTCTCGTTTACATGGAGGAACGCGGATCGCATTTCTGATCATACTGCTAGGGTTTTTGGGAATGGGATTTCGGATTTACTATGAAGATAATATTGCAAATCCATATGCTTCGTCGAAGGAGAAAGAACAATACCGAGCAGAATGGGAATTGAAATACGGACGATACAAAGGGGCCATCCAACCAAGGATTACCGCTATCGAAATCTTCCTGGATATTTTCCCCGAGACGCTGGATTTTAAATCGCGAGGTACCTACAAAATGATGAACAAATCCTCGATTGCTATCGATACTATTTTCCTTAAATACAATGACTACTCTTCCAGCTTTGAGTTTGATCAATCAGCTCAGATTATATCGGAGGATACCATCTTTAGGTTCAATATGTATCTCCTGGAAGAAACGCTCCTTCCCGGAGACAGTCTCGAGTTAACTTTTAAGGTTTGGAATAGACCCAACACTTTTCTACGTGAACATTCACCGGTATTGCGCAACGGCACCTTCCTTAATAATTTCAAATTGTTTCCTTCACTTGGATTTCCTGGGGGCGGACTGGAAGATGATGAAGTGCGAAAAAAATATGGGTTGGCACCTTATCCTTCAAAGTCGCTCCCGTCAGACACTACCGCTCTGGGCAATCATCAACTTTCGAGAGACGCAGACTGGGTTGATTTTGAAGCTACTATAAGCACTTCGGAGGATCAAACAGCGATTGCCCCAGGCTATTTACAAGAGGAATGGGTTGAGAATGGTCGTAGATATTTCCATTATAAAATGGATAGCAAAATGCTCAACATTTATTCATTCAACTCAGCGCGATACGAGGTGAAAAGGGACCGATGGAATGAGGTCAGTTTGGAAATCTATCACCATAAGGGGCACGAGCGCAACTTGGATAGAATGATGGATGGCATGAAAGCAGCTCTAGAATACTGTTCTAGTAACTTCAGTCCATACCAGCATAAACAAGCTCGGATAATAGAATTTCCAAAAACGTTTGGAAATTTCGCTCAGGCATTTCCCAACACCATTCCTTTTTCAGAGGGTCGTGGTTTCATCGCAGATGTTGACGATTCTGAAGAGGGGGGAGTAGACTATGCCTTTGATGTCACTGTACACGAAATGGCACATCAGTGGTGGGCACATCAGGTGATCGGAGCGGATGTGTCGGGATCAGGTATGCTTGCTGAAGGACTGGCGGATTATGTTCGATTAAAGGTGCTGGAAAAACAATACGGGAAGGGGAAGATGCGCAAGTACCTCAAATATGCAACGGACAAGTATTTACGCGACCGTGGAAGGGATCGAAAAGGAGAGAATCCACTCATATTTGAAGATAACCAGCCTTATATCCGATACTCAAAAGCATCGGTCGTGCTTTATGCCTTAAGTGATTATATAGGAGAAAAGAACCTGAATGCAGCTCTCAGTAAATATGTAGAAAAAGTAAAGTTTCAAGAAGCACCTTATACAACTTCTCTAGAATTGGTGAAATATCTAAGAACTGCCACGCCTGATTCTCTACGGTATTTGATCACAGATATGTTTGAGACCATCACTTTATACAACAACAAAATGATAAGTGTTACCTCGAAGGAACTAGATAATGAGAAATATCAATTGGATCTTGAATTCCAGGTCAGCAAGTATAGAAGTGACGAAAAAGGAAATCGTAGCTACGATGAGAAAGCCAAGGATGATGGGGAGGAGATTCTTTCTCTTGCACTGGTAGATTACCTTGATATTGGGGTTTTTGATGAAAGCGGAAAAGAAATCTATTTAGAGAAGCATAAGGTCACTTCAGTTAGGAATAAGATTTCGATCATTGTTGATAAAAAACCAATCGAAGTGGGTATTGACCCATACAATAAGTTGATTGATATAGAATCTAAGGATAATAGGAAGAAGATTTGAACCTATAATAGAGTTTAAAGGGATATAAAAAAATCCTCACATCTTCAGCATGTGAGGATTGCCATATTCTATTTGATTTCAATAAACTGTTTTGCCCAGTTTCTAAGTTCAAGGCTTTCCCTGTCAGGGAGCAATTGTTTAAATTTTCTATACTCTTTCCAAAATAGGTTTTTATTAAAACTTACTTTTTCAAGGATCACTTTGCTGTATTCGAACATTGAGGTTTTCATAAGAAAGTGAGTTAAATGTTACATGATTGAAGCTACTAAAGCAGCACCTATTGCTACTATCCCTAAGTAACCCATGATTTTAATTTGTTGGTAAATGTGATCATGATTATAGTTATCCGAATATTTCATATCCTAAAAATTTGTAATTGAAAATAAGACCAGACGAAATTGCTAAGGATTAACTATATGATGAATTGCATTATCCAGATATGCCTTTTTACATTTTTGACATAGGATGCTTGAGTATTTATTTGTTTTCGTGAATGTCTATTACTTGTAAGGCTTATTCTTTCTTTACTGTTCTTACGCTTTGCTGGCTGAATTGTAGTTTCTGTACATACTACTTCTTTAGATGTCTCAACCTCGTAAACATTTTCAACTAATGGAGCTTGGGTTGATACCCCTGATAGGATAGTGATTGTTAGAAATATAGTAAAAAATCTCACTTAAGTAGTATTACATTTATATATGATAGTATTACTATACGATAGTATTAAGTAATAGTTTCAGAAATATTTTGAGCTACAGTTTTTATGAATGAAATAATAGACTAAAGTTCATTCAACTCTTCTTTGTATCCACCACTTAAAATTGGAAAACGATACCAAGACCGTGGGTCAATATTGAAATCATCAAAATGAAAACTAGGAGCATATCGTTCTCGCTTCCATTGATTTCTGGTCCAGAGCCGAAAGAATTTTTTAAGCCAACCTTTAAGCTGGTCATCAGCATATTCTCCTTTTAATAAATCGTAAACTTGCTTCGGAGATTTTCCTTTTAAAATTGCTTCTCGTTCAATTTTCATCAATACTTCATACGGCATCAAATCTTCTTCATCGGTTTGATTTTGATCGCTTGGCCTGAGTTCTGCAGTAGGAGTGAGGGAGTTAACGTCATTCAGTCCATCAAAACCTAATTCATCCTCAGCGTATTTCAGCCATTGCAAAATGAAGTGTTTGCTTACTCCGGCAATAGGAGAGATGCTTCCGCTAGTATCCCCATCCATCGTAGCATAACCTACATCTCCTTCGCTACGGTTGGAGGTGGCAAGAAGTAAAGCATTCTTGATATTCGCCAGCATCCAGATAATGGGAGCTCGCGAGCGAGCCTGAATATTTTGAAGGGCTATATCATCCTGCTCCCAGGTTAATTTTCTTCCCAAGGCTTTTTCTATGCTTGATTGATAGCTTTCCACTTCACTATCAATAGTCCAGTGATGAAAAGTAGCCCCCAAGCTGTCTGCCAAATTCTTTGCAGAGTTAAATGTTGCATCTGAAGAGTTCACTGTTCCTTGATAGGCTGTAGTAAGCAATTGAGATGCAATCTCTTTCCATGTGATTCCAGCGAGCTCAAACCCTAGTTTCCGCTCCAGTTCATTTTTGCCTAGTTGCTCCAATGCATTTTGGATAGCAAAACTGACCAATGTAGCAATGCTACTACTATCCGCGCCACCACTAAGGGACAATACGAATCCCTGGCTTTTACTTTTTCGACAATAATCAAATAAGGCAAGAGAAGCAGCGTGAGAAAACTCCTCGTATTGATTTTTGAAATCTGGTTTGACATTCTCGGTAGCAGAGCTTTGATCAAAATCTACCTCTACAGCGAGCACTCGATAATCTTGAAACGACAACCTTTTGTTTCGCCCAATCAATTTCCCTTTTTGAGCTATTAGCACATCTCCGTCATAGATCATTCTGCCTGCTTCATTCCCAAGCAAATTGGCGTAGAGATACACACAATCAAATTGCTCTGAACTCTTGCAAACAAGGTCTTCTCTGAACTTAGCCTTATCAAAAGCAAAATGTGAGGCGCTTGGATTTAGAATTAGATCTACGGTTTTTGTCAGTAGCTCACATGGTCTATTGGGCTGCCATGCATCTTCACATATTTCAAAGCCTATGGAAATATCTTTATGATCAATAATAATATGACCAAATGGATATTCGCTCCCGGCAACTTCGATGATGTCGATTTTTGTTGATGGCCAGGGGGTAAACCATCTGGGCTCATAATGTACGCCATCATTGGCCAGTTTCTGTTTGGCATAAAACCCTAAGATTTTCCCATCTGAGACAAAACATGTGCTGTTGTAAATGTTATTCTCATGACGTAGTGGAAGCCCAATTGTTAAAGCAATTTCTTTGGTCGAAGGTAGAATCTCTAGAAGCTTTTCAAGTGCTTTTTCAGGAAGCCATTGACTTAGAAATAAATCTTCGCATCCATATCCCGTAATACATAATTCGGGAAGGCATAAAATGTCAATAGACTGTTCTTTAGCCTCTTCTATTGCACTTTCGATCTGCCTAAGATTGTTTTCCCAATCAATTGGTGTTTGATTCAGGCAAGCTCCAGCCAATTTTAATTTTCGGCTCATTTTTTTTGCGTATCATCCAAATTTAGCTTTTCATAGGTCTTCTGCGCAGCATCCTGCTCTGCTTTTTTCTTGCTGAAGCCATATCCGATTTCCATTGGTGTTTCATTCAGAAATACTTGCGCTGTAAACTTACGATCCTCTTCATTGATGATTTCAAATCGTAAGTCTTTGTTTTCCTTTTGTGACCATTCAAGCAATCTGCTTTTGAAATTGGTGATCTTGGATATTAGCTCATCAAAATCATAATGAGGTTTGATCAGCTTTTTGATTACGAACTTCTTGCAGTAGTGAAACTCGTGATCTAAATATACAGCACCAATTAAAGCTTCCATGCAATCACCATATACGGAACGATGGGCTCTTGATCCCTGGTTGTATTGTACCAATTCCCTAAGTCCTATTTTCTGACCCAGGCGATTAAGTGATTCTCGATTCACGATCTTTGCTCGAATCTCAGTTAAAAACCCTTCCTCTTTGAATGGGAATTTTGCGTAAAGATGCTCTGCTACAATCATTCCCAGAATGGCATCTCCCAGGTATTCCAGTCGCTCATATGATTCTTTGATGCCGCGATCATTGAAAGAAGCTACACTACTGTGGCGCATTGCTTGCTTATACAAGGCAAGATTGATTGGCGCACGACCAGTAATTAACTGGAAAGACTGACGAAGTTTTTTTTCGGATTTAAATGAGTTTAGTATTCGCCCCGATAATATTTTCGGAATCGAAGACACTATCCGTTGTATTTTCCGATAATAATGGAAGTATTGTGTCCACCAAAGCCAAATGTATTGCTCATCGCAATATTTACTTCACGTTCCTGAGCTTTGTTAAATGTGAGATTTAAAGCTGGATCGATCTCAGGATCATCAGTGAAATGATTAATGGTCGGTGGTATAATTCCTTTTTCAATGGCCATAAGGCAGGCTATAAACTCTACTGCTCCAGCTGCACCAAGGAGGTGACCGGTCATGGATTTGGTTGAGCTGATATTCATTTTTGCGGCATTTCCACCAAATACGCGTTGAGCAGCTTTGATTTCACCTGCATCACCTAGAGGTGTGGAAGTACCATGAGTATTGAGGTAATCAATTTTATCTGCAGTCAAGCCTGCATCTTTCAATGCATTTTTCATCACTAATTCAATACCTGCACCTTCTGGATGCGGTTGAGTAATGTGATACGCATCAGCGGACATGCCACTTCCTAAAATCTCTCCATAAATTTTTGCGCCTCTAGCCTTTGCATGTTCTAGCTCTTCTAACATAATTGAGCCAGCGCCTTCTCCTAACACGAATCCATCGCGATCCTTATCATAAGGACGAGAAGCTGTTTCTGGAGAGTCGTTTCTCTCTGATAGGGCTTTCATGGCGTTGAATCCTCCAATTCCTGAAGGAATTACACCGGCCTCTGATCCGCCAGTTAGAATCGCATCTGCCTTACCTACTTGAATGTATGTGAAGGCATCTGTAATTGAATTATTGGAAGATGCACAGGCAGAAACTGTTGCAAAGTTGGGTCCCATGAAACCGTACTTAATTGAAAGTAGACCCGGAGTAATATCCGCAATCATTTTTGGCACAAAGAAAGGATTGAAACGAGGAGTTCCGTCACCTTGCGCAAAGGCCATAACTTCATCTTGGAATGTACTAAATCCACCAATTCCAGTCCCCCAAATCACGCCAATTCGTGTTTTGTCCACACTGTCTAGGTCCATCCCTGAATCATTGATGGCCTGCTCTCCTGTCACCATACCGTATTGGGTATTGGGATCCATTTTGCGAGCTTCCTTTCGATCTAGAAAATCTTGAGGATCAAACCCCTTTACTTCACAGGCGAATTTCGTGCGGAATTTTTCGGTATCAAAACGAGTAATGGGAGTCGCGCCACTTACTCCTTTGGCCAAAGAATCCCAATATTCATCTTTAGTATTTCCCAAAGGGGTAAGGGCACCAATACCGGTTACAACGACTCGTTTTAATTCCATAAATGTTTAGGCTAAGTTGGTTATTTACTTAACGTTTTCTTCCAGATAAGAGATAGCGTGACCTACTGTCGCGATGTTTTCAGCCTGGTCATCAGGAATAGAAATGTTGAATTCTTTTTCGAACTCCATGATCAGCTCCACGGTATCAAGCGAGTCAGCTCCTAGATCATTGGTGAAGCTTGCCTCTGGGTTAACCTCGGACTCTTCTACACCTAGTTTGTCAATAATAATTGACGTTACTTTTTGTGCTATTTCAGACATTTTTGTAATGTTTGGTTAAAAATGAGTTGCAAAGAAATAATATTCTCAAACTAAAATCAAATAAGTCGTTTGAGACATTTGTATTGCGAATTTAGGTCTTAGCTTGCACTTTATATGAAGAAAAACAAATTAGATGGCGGGTATGCCATTGATTTTGATTTATTCGGGCTGGTATGCAATAAAAAGGAATATAAACTCGCATGGCATATCAATGAAGCGATGAACATTTCGCTGATAAAACAAGAAGATGTCAAAATTGAATATGCTGATAATACAGCTATTTTAATTTCAAATTTCATATATGAAACTGAATTCCAGACAATCGAGCTGTTACAAAATAAGCTGGTAGGTGGAGGAAATGTAAAAAATCAATTATTGCTACCAGAACTGAAGCAATTTGATTATCTAATGAAATTTAAGGATCAAACAGGTGAGTTAACTACCGGAAACGTTAACGTAATATTCAAAGAAATTTCTATTATAGAGTACGCGATACGACTTAATTTTGATACTTTGAAGTCAAAAGAAAACCTTCTCTACTAAAAACCATATCACTCAATGAGTTCCATTACTAAGCGAACAAAGATCGTGGCAACCTTAGGTCCTGCCAGCAACAACAAAGAGACCATTACTAAATTGATAGAGGCGGGAGCCAATGTTTTGCGATTAAACTTTTCTCATGGCTCTCATGAAGATCATAAAAAGGTAAAGGATTATATCCGTGAGATAGGAAAGGAAAAAGAATATCATGTTGGAATCCTTCAGGATTTGCAAGGGCCTAAAATCAGAATTGGGCTGATGAAAGATGGAGGTATGGAAATTAGTGATGGTCAAGAATTAATCATCACTACCGATGAAGTAGAGGGAGATAATAAACGAGTGAGCACTGTATACAAAGAGATTGTAAATGATGTGAAGGCAGGCGATACAATCCTTATTGATGATGGAAATATAGAATTGAAAACCGTTTCAGTAAGTGATAATGAGGTGGTCACAGAGGTGGTCCATGGAGGTGTTTTGAAATCTCGAAAAGGAATCAACTTACCGGATACGGAAGTATCCGCACCTTGTCTTACCGAAAAAGATTTAGAAGATCTTCAATTTGGATTGGCTCAGGATGTGGATTGGATTGCGTTGAGCTTTGTTCGAAAAGCCGATGATATCCGAGAACTCAAAGAAATAATAGAAAAGGCAGGAAAGGATACCAAAGTAGTGGCTAAAATTGAAAAGCCAGAAGCATTAAGTAACATTGACGAGATCATAGAGGTCACAGATGCTATAATGGTCGCTAGAGGCGATCTTGGTGTTGAGATACCGATGCATGAAGTTCCGCTTTGGCAAAAGAAAATTGTGGAAAAATGCAATCAGACTGCTAAGCCAGTGATTATTGCTACTCAGATGATGGAGAGCATGATTGAAAATCCACGTCCGACTCGAGCGGAAACAAATGATGTAGCCAACGCCGTAATGGATGGTGCCGACGCATTGATGCTTTCTGCTGAGTCTGCAGCAGGAAAGTTTCCAATAGAAGCCGTTCAAAAAATGTCTGAAACGATTATGGCGGTAGAATCCGAGGCGAGTTCGATATACAACAGGTATTACGACAAGCAGTTTGAATCAAGCACTCGAGTGAATGATCTCTTGATCAGAGCATCATGCCGACTGGCAGAGAATACCGGAGCACGTGCACTGGTATGCATGACTAAATCAGGATACACCGGGTTTAGAACAGCTATGCATAGATCCACAGCAGAAATCTATTTGTTTACCAATAATGAGAAGTTGGTTCATCAGATGTGTTTGGTATGGGGTGTAAAAACCTTTCTATATGATTCACATGAAAACATAGATAAAACACTGGTAGAAATTGAAAAGAAACTGGTAGATAGTGAAAACTTGAAAAAAGGAGATATTTTCATCAACACTTCATCTATGCCGCAACACTGGCACGGTCATACGAATATGATGAAGGTGAGCGTGGTAGAGTAATGCTGATGACAATAGATTTTACTTAATCTATTGAGTTAATGTGATAGGTCTTTTTGTACTAGATGAAGATCTAAGTAAGCCATACAGCGAATTAGATCAACGAGACACGTACTTTTTTCTTCTTGATACGCGTGTTGTTGAGTGTCTCTATGGCCATTTTTGTTTCAGATGCATGTATAGCTACAAATGCACAGTCTTGTTTGACTTCAATAACACCGAGCTGGTCTTTAGACAAGTGAGCCTGCTTAAAAAAGACACCTGCTATGTCACCTTTCGATATTTTATCCTTCCTGCCGCCAGAAATAAATAATGTATTCCATTGTGAGCGAGAAGGTAGTTTGCCGTGACTAATCGTTTCGATTTTGGCATCTGTAACGAAATCGGGAAGTGGCTCCTTTTCCCATTGCAGAATATAGGCTGTTCCTTTGGTATTCATTCTTGCCGTTCTTCCATTTCTATGTGTGAATTCTTCACTTTTGTGTGGTAGCTGGTAGTGTAAAATGAATCCTAATTCGGGAATGTCGAGCCCCCTAGCAGCAAGATCTGTCGCTACAATGAGCTGATGAGTTCCGTTTCTGAATTTGATGAGTGCTCGCTCTCTATCAATTTGCTCCATCCCCCCATAAAAGCAGCCATGACTTATTTTGTGTGCTTCGAGGTGAGAGCTGACACGCTGGATGGTGTCTTTGAAATTGCAGAAAATGATTCCTGGTTGGTTGCCAATGTGGCTGAGTGCTGCAACGAGTGAATCAAGTTTATCTTTGTCAGGAGACAATACCCGCTTGATTTTTAGCTGAGAAGTGTTTTGCCCTAAGTAGTCGACTGTTATTGGGTTTTTGAGTCCAACAAATGAGGGAATGGATACACCCTGCGTGGCAGAAGTGAGGATACGCCTTTTTACGTTGTGAAGTGCGCCTATGATTTCTTTCATCTCGTCTTCAAATCCAATTTCTAATGACTTATCGAACTCATCGAGGACCAACGTTTTGATGTCCTTAATAGGGAAGTTTTTGTAGTGTATGTGGTCAGAGACCCTTCCTGGAGTACCAATCAAAATTGCAGGTCTATGCTTCAACTCTACTTTATCCTTCGAACCAGCGCGACCGCCGTATACTGAATTTACCTTATAGCCAGTTCCCATTTCTCGTACAACAGATTCTATTTGTATGGCCAACTCTCGAGAAGGTACAAGAATCAATACTTGTATTTCGGTACAATCAGTATCGAGACTCTCCAATATAGGGAGGAGGAAAGCGATTGTTTTACCAGTTCCTGTTGGAGATAACAGTACCAAGTTGGAGGTAGACTGAAGTGCTACAGATGCTTCTTCTTGCATCGGGTTGAGCTTCTGGATGTTAAGCTTCGCAAGAATGTCTTTTTGACTTTTGATTGGCATTGCTAAATTGTAAAAAGTATGTAGATGATCACTATAATAGTATCAATTAGGTAAAGATAGGGATTGGTGTAGCCTTATTCTTTATTGTTGAGTTCCTACTCAATTGAGATGACTATTGCTTAGCTGACTTTAAATAAAGCTGTTCTACTTTTTCTCTTGCCCAGGGTGTCTTTCTTAAGAATTTAAGACTGGATTTAATAGAAGGATTGTTGTTAAAACTGTTGATGTTGACTTTTTTTCCGAGTTCTTCCCAACCGAATTTAGCTACTAACTCAGCTACAATGTCGGCGAGTTTCACCCCATGTAGCGGATTGTTGGGTTGCTTTTCAGGTTCAATGAATTCGGCATTTTCAAGATCCATGACAGTCTTATTAGTAGTTAAATATTTTCAACAAAACTTGAAAAAACTTTTTTGTGAAGTTCCAGGTCCATATTTGGAGAAAGCGCTACACGAGCGATATAATCTTTGTCGCCTTCTTTCGTGGTTCCTTGAGTGGATGTTGCTGGTATTGTCCAATAGCACCCTTTTAATTGCCCATAGCTCACGCAGTACTTACTCTCATGGGGAATTTCGTCAATCATTAGATTGATTAATTTAAGATTTAGGGCTCTCTTGTAAGCTTCTTTTTCTTCTTCCGTATTTCCTTTGGTCGGAAGATCTAACGAAAACACAGAGGGCGTAAATCCTTTTTCAGCCAGTTCTTCTGAAACAAAATTGATTTTCGCCCCTGGTAGAGTTTCATGGATGAAGTTTACAAAATTACGTGTATTTCTGTAAGCATCGTTGATTCGTTGATTCATCGAAGGAATTTGCCTGGCCAAGATTTGATATTGAAGATCTGTAGCTTCGTTATCACAAAGTTTTAAATGCATTTCTATTTTTTCCATTAATGCTTCTGCTTTTTTATTTGCTATGCAATAGCCAGCAGTACATTGTCCACCACTTGGAAATTTTGAGCCACTCACATAAGAAATTGCTCGAATAGTGGAGAGTATTTCATCTTCACCTAAAAAATGTGTGTTGGGACAGAATGTTTGATCTAAAATAAAAACTGGATCGATCGCAATTTCACCTGTTGATGTTTTACGTTCCTTGCTCAAAGTATCTTTTAGTTTTATAAGATCTGGAACTTCAACTCTAGGGTTTGTTGGAATTTCAACAATGATATAAGGGATTGCATCTTCAAGAGCAATTTCATCTAGAACGACACCAACACCTTGAACCATATCGTTACCCCCATCAACTGGTAAATCTACCACCTCTACATTATCAATGCATGCAGCAACACGTCTCGCTTGATCATTTGTTCCACCATAGCAATTGGGTGGGACAATGAATTTAATGGCCTTCCCCTTGTGTTTTTCCAGAGCATCATGAATTAGACCCATCATAATTGCGTATTGAATAGATAGCCCACTCGAACCAACTAATGCTTTCGTGTTTGAACCAGTAATGGATGCAATTGAATCCAAGACGAGTTTTTTGTCTGCTTCCACATCACTTTCATGGGTATTGAAAGAGGACTTGTTGATTAGGGATTTTAAAGCGGATAGGCAATTAGCAGGAGTCATCGCTATGGTCTCTCTTCTTCTTACATGCTGAATTTCGGAGATATAACTCTCGTTTTGCTGGCCATTTACTAATAAGATACTTCCCAGTGCATCATTAACATTAAGAAAAAAATCAATATTCGAAGTAAGATTGAAATTGCCAAGTTCTTCTTGCTGCGAAACAACAATAGTACTGCCGTTAAACTCGGGAATAGCCGATGTGTTCTCAACGTTCTTTAAATTAAATTGATAGCCATAAATACTCCTTAATATATCAGTATCAAAGAAATCTGGCAGTTTATCTGTATAAAGGATTTGTGTGTTTTTATTAGTTAATAGATTTTTTCTTAGAATGGCTAGAATTGGGGTAGTCCTTGATGAAAAACTTATTGCATTCTCAGGGTTTTGATTATTTAAGTTAGCTATTGTCCATTCTAGCAAACAGGATAATGGATGGCCTAATCGAATATAATCGTAAGCAGTGGGTAATTCATTGAGTGCGGCAGAATCGGAATTATTGTCATTAAATAAGATTTCAAACTGCTCTAAGAATTGAGTTTTGGCCAATTCTTCATTATAAATATCTAGCCGATGAGTTGTTAAGTTCAACCAATCAGTAGGCATATTATCTAATATACTTTTAATATAATCTAGCATTTTATTGTCTTCCATAATTTTCATCTGAGATAGGTCGGTAATGTGCTTGGTTAAGTTTAAAAAGTGCTATTAGATGTTATGTTATACTACGCCCAACGTCTCTATTTGACCTTCGCCTTTCTGATTATCTGCAAAATTAGCTGATTGTATAATTTCTGAAAGTACTTTATCGACTTATGAAGTTTTAGCCTTTTAAAGAGGTTGGGAATTAATTTAGAAATCGCTGTAATAAAAATGAATCAAATATTGACTTTATCATGACTAGAATAGAAGATAAAGTAAGAGTACAATGATCAATGCCATCGCTATCCATCTGTAACCAACCTTTATTTCTGAAAATTCATATTGGCAAATGGGACAAATCTTACTTTTGGCATCTACGTCCATTGCACAGGAGGGACATTCTTTTGTTCGCATCAAAGAGTTTTTAAAGCTGCAAGCAACACAAAAACCCAGCCAAGGATGAGCAATAAACCACCAATGGGAGTGATAGCACCCAGCCACTTCATTCCTGTAAAGCACAAAATATAGAGTGATCCTGAAAATATCAACATGCCAAAAGTCATGCTGTATCCGGCATAGTTGAGCCAAGAGTTTTGGTACTTAGTAAGCAGTATAGCAATTCCCATAAGAGCAAGTGTGTGATAAAACTGGTATTGAATGGCTGTTTGATAGGTATCGAACGTACCTTCAGTTTGAAGTTTATTTTTCAAGGCGTGTGCTCCGAATGCGCCTAACCCGACAGCTATAATGCCTGAGATGGATGAAATGATAAGGAATAGTTTATGCATTTATTTCTTTTCGTTGAAATAGGATGGAATTTCGAAAATTCCTTCTAAAGGTGTTATGTCAATCTGGACTTTCGTCGCAGTTGTGGTGATTAGACGATCACCGAGCTTTGCTTTTCTCTTGAGAACCAAACCATTCCATACCCAAAGTTCTTGAAGTGCTTTACCTTCAAAACTCCAGACCTGACACTTTTTATCTAACAATGTAGAATCAGTGGGTAATTGTTCACCTCCCATTGAAAAAAGTATTGCTTCTGACACTTCTCCAGGCTGTTTGTAGGATGCTTGTTGACTCCATTTAAAATCCTTTTTTAAAAGGTATGTGCTATCATCCTCACTAATACGGTAGATGAAATCACCATCTTTAAGTTCAACCAGCGTTTGAGTACTGCTTATTCCGTAAAGCTCAAAAGTCATTGTACGTTGGCGGAGGCTTTTCCATCCATAATCCTGAAAGATCATGAACTCTTCGCCTTCAGCGTCACCTGATATTTTATAATTAATCTCAGCGCTTTGAATAGCATATTTCTTGAAATTTTGAGAACGAAGCTCTTCTGTTGTTTTTGCTTGAGCACTAACCAAAAATGGAAGCATTACGAAAATAGATTGGATCGTTTTCATGATAGGGGCGTGATTAATTTATCAAAGATAAAAAAACCCTGACGTCCTATCATGATGAATATCAAGATGAGGTGCCAGGGTTGTCAACCAGCTATAGTCAATCCCTAGTCAGGGGATTATCTTAAATGTCTTGGGGTGCATTTATTTAGTTCATTCGCAATCTTTTTAAGTGTAATGTCAGATGCGTCACTGAACCGTTCTAAAGGATGAATTTCTTGCGGATTTCTTGCGTTTGAAATGAGTTGGTTGAAATCATTCCATGTTCCGAATTGATAGGAGCTTGATGAAGAATTATACCAAAGTACTCTAATATGTGTGGTGGTTTCCATGGCAGCATTTTTAGGTGTTTGATATTTCGAAATTAGGATAGCTTACTTTTCAAATCCTGCCAACCTACTTTCATTTTCTGCCATAATGCCTCTCAGCTGTCCAAAACATCCTTAAAAGACCTGTCAAAGCGATTTTTATACTGAGAAGCAAACGAGCTTACGTTATTCATTCCTATAATCTGAGCAGCTTCTGTGGCCGTTCTTACTTTATTGTCTTTCAAATAGTTTTCAAGGTATTGCCATCTAACTTCTTTAATTAACTCATATGGAGTTAGCCCAGATATTTTCTTGATCATTCGATAGACTTTACGTTCACTGGCGGCCATTTCATCTGCCAGATCCAATACCGATAGATGTGGATCATCTACTCTTTTGATGATAAGATTCTCAAGTTTATGCATTACGTTTTTTTCAAACTCCTCAGCGGTATCTCCATAGAGTTTAGATAGTACTTTATTACTATCCCAATCACGACTCATGATGTTTTGAATTTTGGCTATCAATTCCTCTTTATCAAATGGCTTGCTAATCACATCTTCGGCACCTTTTGATATCAAATCGAGCTTCTCTTCCTTATCAGTTCTTGCACTAACCACCATCACTGGAACTTTCTTTAGTTCTTTGTCTTTTTTTAAGTGATCAACCAACTCGAACCCATCCATGTATGGCATCATTAAATCTGTGATGATCAGATCCATTTTTTCTGTTTGCAACAGATCTAAAGCACTAGCGCCATTTGCTGCTAGATACACCCTGAAATCCGAACTCAGAATACTCTGGAGGTAAGTTCTTAGCTCTCGATGATCTTCCACGATTAGAATTGCTTTGGCATCTTCATTTACTGTTTTAATACCTGGAACTTGAAGTCGCTCTTTTTCTTCTTGCAAGTCTATCCAGAGTGAATTTCGAGTTACTACATCGAGTGAGCGTTCCGGTACAATAGCCTTTGATACCCAATCATTCTTTTTGAAAGGGAAGCGAACAGCGAAAATGGTCCCATCATTTCCGTTAGATGCCTTAATGGTTCCACTATGTAACTCAACCAACTCTTTCACCAAGGCCAAACCAATACCGACCCCTGCTTGCGAGGTGTTTTTATTTGCTGATTGGTAATATCGGTCAAAGATTAGGTCCAAGCTTTCTTCAGGAATACCTGGCCCAGAGTCAGTGATTGAGATTTGAAGGTGGGTTTGATCTGTATCCAACAGAACATCTACTGTTCCATTAGGAGGAGTGAACTTAATAGCATTGGAGAGAAGGTTATAAATGATTTTTTCAAATTGATGTGGATCGATTTGCAATGAAGTTTCATCCTCAGCGTGACTGGAAAATTTCAGTTCTATGGCTTTTATGTCAGCAGCACTGCTAAACATTTTAGTGAGAAGCCTTAGATAAGGAACCATCTTCACGTATTGGAGCTCGAGGGTTACTTGTCCTTCTTCTAATCTGGTTAGATCCATGATCTCATCTGCGAGATAGAGTAGTCGCTTACCATTCTTAACCCCCAGATCCAGCAGTTCTTTTGATTCTTTATCCAGGATTTCATAATCTCGTTCGGTGATTTTATCCAATGAACCGAGAATAAGTGTAAGAGGAGAGCGGAGGTCGTGTGAGATGTTCGCAAAAAATCGCGTCTTTGCCTGATCTAATTCCTTAAGTTTGGCTGATTGTCCTTCTATCTTTTGAAGAAGCTTCTTACGCTCCCTGAGTTGCTTCCTAAGAAGGATGGCAATAGCAACCAAGAGAATAAGAATAACAGCAATAGCAATAATGATGATGTTTTGAGAACGAATCTTTTGTTCTTGAATTAATGCCTCTTCTCTTAAAATTTGGTTCTCTTTTTCTTTAAGCTCATTTTGAAACTTAGCCTCCGTTTCTTCAGCAAGTCTTATAACGTTTTCATCATTAATTGAATCCTGAATATGAGTATAATCAAAAAACAACGTAGCAGCACGTTCAAAATTCTTTAGATTGGCTTCCACCACTCCTAACCGATAGGTAGATTCAGCTTTTCTCTCCAAGCTTGAAGAATTATTAGCAATCCGGTAAGCCAATTCAGCATTCTCTTTTGCTTTGTTGAATTGATTAAGTTCAATGTAGATTTTAGCGAGACTTATTGCAGGGTATGTCAGGGAAAGGTTTTCACCAAATTCCTTTTTAAGGGCGAAAGACCTTTTTGCATAGATTAGTGCCGAGTCATAAATACCTTCATTGAAATAGGTTTCCCCGATGTTACCATATGTACTCGCAACATTCCTCTTGTTCTGAAGAAGTTCTAAACCTTGTATTGATTTTGTAAAGTACTCTCTAGCTTTTCTATATGCCCCCATTTTCATATAGCTTATTCCTAGATTATTGAATATCCCTCTTGCCCTTCGGTCTTCTTCTCCAACAATTGATATAGCTTCATCATAATATTCAATTGCCTTCTGAGGATTATTCATTTGATTGTAGACTAATCCAAGGTTACTCATGGTACTAGCAGCTGAAGCTTCTTGCCCTATGTCGAGCTTTATCTGAATGGATTGAGTTAAATATTTTATAGCGGAATCATACTTTCCGATCACTTCATATGCGTTACCAATATTGTTGCTGTTTGATGCAATACCTCTTTGATTATTTAACTTCCTGTTGATTGCCAGAGATCTGTGTAGGTCTTCTATTCCGTAATCTTCAAGCTCATTTTCCTTTTTTATAATTCCAATGTTTGAGTAGCAAAAAGCAAGGAACTGTTCGTTATCCAGTTTTTTTGCAGCCTCTATTTCCATTTTAGCATACATCAATGCAGAGTCTGCATTTACACGCCTATATGTCCAGGCTAATTCATCTAATACCCTAAACCTTAAAGAGTCATCTGTTACGGTTTGTAGATCATTTTTAAGGCTGTCTAGGAATTGACGCAATTGTGAATTTGCCTGAATGGATGAAAGAAGGATTAGTATAAATGGAATAAGTTTTTTCATGGCGGAATTACTTGGCAACTAAAGATATAAAAAAAGCCCCCCTGAATAGATCAGAGGAGCTCAACTTCTATCCACGGTGTTATGCGTGATTAGGTGGATTTCAATATCAAAGCTATGGTTTCACTTTTTAATAATTCTGCCAACTTGCTTTAGTATCCTGCCAAATCATTCATAAAATATAGCAACGTCTTCTAGTGGCTTTCTCGCCAGGTCAGGAACAAATACCTCTTTCTTTGGGTACCCTATTGGAAGTAATAGATAAGGACGCTCATTATCTGGACGATTTAAAATTTTCGTAAGGAAGTTCATCGGAGATGGCGTATGTGTCAGTGTAACTAGGCCAGCCTTATGAATCGCGGATATAATCATCCCGCAAGCAATACCTACTGATTCATTGACATAATAGTTATTGTTTTTCACTCCATCCTCCATTTCAAACACTCGCTTGAATATGATAACCAGCCATGGTGACTCTTCCAAAAAGGGTTTGTTCCAGTCTGTTCCTATTGGCTCCAGATCTTTAATCCAACGTTCACTCATACGTCCATGATAGCTGTCATATTCTTCCTTTTCGGCAGCTTCTCTGATGGCTTTTTTCATCTCGGCATTAGAAATGGCGCAGAAAGTCCAGGGTTGTTTGTGTGCTCCAGAGGGCGCTGTAGATCCCGCCATGATCAGGTTTTCTATTAGTTCTTTGCTAACAGGTTTGTCTGAAATATCTCGTACCGTTCTACGAGTATCTAGCCACTCATAGTATGATTTAGCTCTGTCCTCTGCCTCACTTAATTCATATACATCCCTTTCATAACTCACATGTGGATGTCCATTGATGTTTTTCTTATCCATTATTACTTTCAAGGTTACATGTTGATGATAAATAGCCTCAACTGAAAATCGAAGTTAAGAAGAAAGTGCTATGAGATGAGCTCAGAAGCTAAAACTTCTTTTAATTGAATTAAATTCGAGATCAATAAAAATCTAACTATGAAGAAATTACTAACCATATGGTCAATAGGGCTATTGCTTTTTTCTTGTGATAACTCCTCAAGTTCAACTGGAGAATCAGCAGTAGTCATTCAATCTATTTCTGAAGCTTCCCTGAAGAATCATGTTCAAGTTCTGGCTTCTGACGATTTTCAAGGAAGAAAACCTTTCACAGAAGGTGAAACTAAAACAATCAATTATTTGACAGATCAATTTAAGTCTTATGGATTGGAACCAGGTAATAATGGATCGTATGTACAAGAAGTGCCTATGGTAGAACTTACCGCTATGCCATCTGAAACCATGGTCGTATCCGGAGGCTCAAACGAAGTGGTTCTTAACCTCCTTGAAGATTTTGTGGTCTATACAGAAAAAGTGGTGGATGAGGTAAGTTTAGATGCTTCTGAATTAGTGTTTGTCGGATATGGTGTGGTAGCACCTGAGTACGATTGGAATGATTATGAAGGGCTGGATGTGAAAGGGAAGACGGTAGTTGTGCTTGTCAATGATCCTGGATTTGCTTCTGGAGATTCAACCTTCTTTAAAGGAGAAACAATGACCTATTATGGACGATGGACATATAAATACGAAGAAGCAGCTAGACAAGGAGCTGCAGGGTGCTTAATTATTCATGAAACAGTACCAGCAGGGTATGGTTGGTCTGTAGTTCGCAATTCTTGGTCAGGAGCAAGTCTTTACCTTGATCAATCAGGAGCTGTTGATCAATCGGAAGTGCTCGGCTGGATTACTAGAAAGGCAGCCATAAAGGTTTTTGAAGCATCGGATGTTGATATGAAGAATTATGCGGAAAAATCTAGAAGTCGAGATTTTCAAGCAGAAAGCCTTGGCTTGAATGCATCAGTTTCTGTTAAGAACAAGATTGCCAAAGATAAATCTCAAAATGTTGTGGCTAATATTACAGGTTCTGAAAAACCGGATGAATACATTATTTATTCTGCTCATTGGGACCACTTGGGCATAAGTCAGGAAATAGATGGAGATAGTATATACAATGGAGCACATGATAATGCTTCTGGTACTGCTACGTTACTTGGAATTGCGGAAGCTATGAGTAAAATGGATCAACCAAAACGCTCTGTTGTTTTTCTAGCAGTAACAGCTGAAGAGCAAGGATTACTAGGATCTAAGCATTATGCTCAAAACCCAATTTATCCTCCTAATAAAACAGTAGCTAACATCAACATGGACGGGATCACAGCATGGGGTCCCATGAAAGATTTGACAGTTGTTGGGTATGGTCAGTCAGAGCTTGAAGATATTGCAGAAGCAATTGCAAAAAAACAAGGGAGATATATTATCCCAGATCCAGATCCGGGTAAAGGATATTTTTTTAGATCTGACCATTTCCAATTTGCAAAAGTAGGTATTCCTGCACTTTACGCTTCAGGTGGATATGAGCACATGACCAAAGGAGTAGCCTATGTTGATAGCTTAAATAAAGTATACCTCAATACGCAATATCATCGCCCACAAGATGAATACTCGGATAGCTGGACATATGATGGGATGGCACTAGATGGACAATTGTTGCTTGAAGTTGGAAACCAGATTGCCAATTCGAATGAATGGCCGAAGTGGAAAAAAGGATCGGAATTTAAATCCATAAGGGACCAGGATAAGTAATCAAATTAGAAGCATTTTATAAATAGAATCTTAAAAAGGCCCATGAATTATGGGCCTTTTTAATTGGGTATATGGCAAATATTGTTTTGCCATTTGATAAAGTATGGTAAAATGTATTTAATGCGGAATATAATTTTATGATTATTTTCTTTTCTCATAAAAATTCACAAACTTCGATCTAATCAGTTTGAACCAGCATTTTAACTGACTCATGTAAAATATTCACTTTGGTTGCTACCAGCTATGGCGATCAATGGTTAAGATTTTATGTGAAATAGGATTTAACTATGGCAAGGATACTCACCCTTTGGGCATTAGCCCTCACTGCTACTATTGGCTCCAGTGGAAGCCAATTCAATCAGGATATTCCTCCTGATCATGCACGTATTTACGGTGTAGTAATTCAATTTTCGTCAAAGTTTGCAAATAGTGGAGCATGTAAACAAAACCCTTGTTGGGCTTTGGTCGCTGTTCGTAATGTGAAAGGATATGGCTCTGGTTTTAGGGGTGCCCTTAGCCCCGGAGATACCATCAGTGTCAAATTTTCCTCCACATTACTTCCAACTCAAACACTATTTCCAGAGCGAACAAATCATCTCCCAGGCTTGGGAGTGAATGATGAATTTTCAGGTGATCTAAAGCAACAGATTGACCTCCTTAGTCAAAGTGATTCCTATGAGATATCAGACTATGAGAAAATGAATTAATAATACCTTTTAACAAATACTTACTATGAAAAACAAACCTAACATTCTATTGTCGCTACTAGTCTTTCTGTTAGTGGCACTTGTACCACAGATGTCCTTGGCGCAAGTAAAAAATGAACAGGACAACATTAAGTCCAGGCCTAACATCCGATTCAACAATAAGAAGTTGATGAAGATGCAAAATCCAGGTCTGAAGATTACGGACAAAATCGATAACCCAACGCTTAGGGCTGAGTATGACTGGCTCAGATTACGAAATCCAAATACTGGAAAAATCCCAGAAAGCATTGAGCAATTGGAAATGGAATTTGTGAAATCATCAAAATCAGGTTTAAGCAAAGCAAGCTTTGATCTAAACATTGGATTGATGGAACCAGGAGATCAGGCATCTCCCTGGATCAATAGGGGACCTTTTAATGTGGGTGGAAGAACCAGAGCACTTGCTATTGATCGCACAGATGAGAATGTGATTTTAGCAGGTGGAGTTTCGGGAGGCCTTTGGAGGTCGGTCGATCAAGGAGCTACCTGGACTAAGGTAACACCAGGACAAGAGCACCCAAGTATCACAGACATTGTGCAAGATCCGAGAGTTGGATTTGAAAATATTTGGTATTACGGTACAGGAGAGCGAATTGGTAACTCAGCCTCTGATGGCGGAGCTTTTTTTGCAGGAAATGGGGTGTATAAATCTACCGATGGTGGATTGACCTTCAGTGTGTTAACTGCTACCCAAAACAATACACCTGAAAGTTTTAATGCAGCAGATCCATTTGATTTGATTTTCGCTGTGGATATTGATCCAACGAATGGAAATCTGTATGTAGCTACCTTCAATGGTGTTCACAGATCTACGGATGGCGGTGCTACTTTTGAGCAGGTTTTAGCAGGCGCTTTCGACAATGAGTCTGACATCCATATTACTTCAACAGGAGTTTTATATGCTGCATTGGCCAGCGGTGCTGTAAATGCAGGCATCTTCCGATCTACTGATGGAGCGAATGGTACTTGGGCCAACATTACTGCTGGAGGTTTTCCAGCAAATTTTAGCCGCACTGTAGTGAGCACTGCACCTAGTAATGAAAACATACTTTACCTTTTATCTGTAACTCCAGGGGCCGGTTCTCTTGGGATGAGTATTTGGAAATATACTTATGTATCTGGTGACGGAACTGGAGCTGGTGGTGTTTGGGAAGATCGATCTGCTAACGTTCCGGCTTTAGGCGGAAGCGTTGGGAATTTCAACCCACAAGGTGGGTACAACATGATTGTACGAGTACATCCAACAGATGAAAATCTTGTTTTTATTGCTGGGACGAACCTGTACCGATCTTTTGATGGCTTTTCTACGCCTATTGGAAATGATAACTGGGTCGCAGGTTATGCTGTAACTAATGATATTAGTCTTTACACCAATCAACACCCTGATCATCATGGATTGGAGTTTTTCACATCTAATCCAAATATGGCAATATCTAGTCATGATGGAGGACTTTCTCTGACAAATGATATCACAGCTTTTGATGCAGGTGGCCCGCTCGGAAATGAATCGGTTACATGGTCAGACTTAAATAACGGTTATTTAACAACTCAGACGTACGCATTATCTATTGGCCCAGGAGATCAACTCCAAGCAGGTTTTCAAGATCAAAGTACCTGGTTTACAAATAATACGGGTTCTACCAATCCATGGACAGTAGTAGCAGGAGCAGACGGTTCGTACAATGCCTTTAATGCTGACGGAACTCTTCGTTACGTTTCCTTCCAAAATGGCACCACATTCCGTCAGGAATATACAGATGCAGATAGTGATAATCCATTAACTCAGGACTTCATAACTCCGAATGGAGCTGGTGGATTCCTGTTTGTAAATCCATTTGAACTTGATCCAAATGATAGAAATATCATGTACCTAGCTGCAGGATCTACCGTATGGAGAAATGATAACTTACCGGCAGCCACACCTACAGTAGGTTGGGCGGCTTTGACTAATGCAACAGTTGCCGGAACGGCATCAGCTATTGGTATATCTACATCTCCGGCTAACGTGATCTATATAGGGTCTACTACCGGACAAGTGGTTCGAGTCGATGACGCGAATATTGGAAATCCGACTGGAGTAGATGTGACGGACGCAAACTTTCCTGCAGGAGCTAATGTGACAAGTGTAGATGTTAATCCAAACGACGCAAATGATGTAATTGTAGCATTTTCTAACTATGCAGTTGTTAGTATTTTTCGAAGTACAGATGGAGGAAGTAACTGGACAGATATTAGTGGTAACCTAGAAGAAAATGTGGATGGATCAGGAAGTGGCCCGTCTGTGAGATGGGTGACTCGAATTGGTTTCAACGATAGGTTTTTTGCAGCGACAAGTGTTGGCTTGTATTCAACGGATCAGTTGAATGGAGCTGCAACAGTTTGGACCCAAGAAGATCCAAACGGAATTGGTAATGTGGTTATTGAGCAAATCAGAAAGAGAGATAGTGATGGGTTGGTAGTTCTTGGTACGCATGGTAATGGACTATATTCAGCCAATTTTGAAATAACACCACCTCCAATATCTGTAATCAATCCACTCGCTGATGTGGAAGTAGATATAAATAGCGTTCCTTCCATCATTGATGTGAGCAATGTATTCCAATCAAATACAGATCCTCCCGAAACATTGACACTATCCGTGACTGGTGACAACCCTGGTTTGGTAAGTGCTTCGCTCTCTGGAACAGATTTGACCCTTACATATACAGCTGATCAATTTGGTGATGCTATCGTAACATTGACAGCAACTGATGCTTCTTCAAACGAAGCTAATGATGTGTTTGCTGTGACTGTGAATCCACCTCCGTTAATTATCACGGAATTTCCATATCTGGAAAATTTTGAAGATGGAGAGGATGGACCTGGTTCTTTACCGAGAGATTGGTCCATAACCGCGGATCCTCCTTACACTTGGACAGTCATTAGTGGACCCACACCTACTGGAGGATTTAATAATGCGACTGGACCTTTGGTAGATCATACAACTGGAACCGCAAACGGTTTTTACGTTTACACTGAATCTTCTGGAGGTTTAGTGGGAGATACTACCGAGTTGATTACACCACCAGTGGTTATTTCAGACCTTATAAATCCAACTTTTGAATTTTATTATCACCTTTTCGGTGAGGATATAGTCTCATTTGAGGTAGAGGTGATTGATGAAGTTAATGGTACTGTTACGAATGTGTTTACCAGAGATACTTTGGTTCAAACAGCACAAACTGATCCGTATCTATTGCAGATTGTATCGCTAGGAGACTATGGAGATACAGTTCGTGTAAGGTTTAGAGGAATTAGAGGAGCGGTTGCGACAGATGGTTTCCTTGGTGATATGGCCATAGATGATGTGCGCTTCTTTGATGCTCCATTAGAATTGGTGATCGCTAATCCTACTGAGCTCACAGAGTCTCTAGAAAAAGGACAGACGTCAACTCAAATACTTTCTTTGACCAATATTAGTGAAGACACTGTAACCTTCGATATTACGTTGGAGGATGTTGATGGAGGAATTGGAGTAAGCGCATCGACTGTCACACTTGCGCCAGGAAGAGCTGGTCAGCAAATGGTCAAAAGAACGACTCGTTTTACTGGTGATTTCGTTGATCTAAATAGTACAAGATCAATACCGGATTTGACTCCTAGCGTTTTGGCTATTGAGCAATATGCATCTGGTTTTGAGAATTTCCTTCTGGGAGATATCAATGGACAAGATGGATGGGTAGGCCAGTTTGTAAACTGGGTTATTGATACTTCCAATCCTTCAGAAGGAAGTCAACATATTCGAAGCTTGTCAGATGGATTGGGGCAAACCTTAGCCTTCTCTCCAGATGTACCAATAGGAACAGACCCTGTTTCCTCTGTATCTGCCCGGATTAATATTCAAGGGACGGGTGTAACATGGCAATTGATTCCTCAATCCAATACCGCGGAATTGGTAAACACTCGTTTACAATTTAATCCAGATGGAAGTATTGATGTTTTGGTGCCAGATGGTTTGGATGGTGCTGTTTTCGAACCTTTAGGAGTAACGACTCCTTCAGGATATTTCAAGGTGGATATTGAAATAGATCGTGCTACATCCAATTTCAAAATATTTTTTGACGATGAAGAGGTATTCAGTGGCTTAGGATTTGCTGGTGATATTGAGCAATTGGTTTTGCTTTCTCTCATGGAAACAGCAGGTCCAACACTTGATTTGGACGAACTTCAAATATTGGATGGAGAAGTAGAACGTGGTGTACCATTCCTATCAATAGATCCAGCTTCTGGCATTATACCAGCAGGAACTTCTGTAGATCTGATGGTTACATTTGATGCTACGGAACAAGATTTTGGAACCTTCACAACCAACATTGTTGCGGCAATAAATGGTGGTGCTGATGAATCTGTTATTGTACCAGCAACACTCTCTGTAACTGGAGATCCTACAATTTTTGTTGATCCAACAGTTGTACAAGCAGTAGTAGATTTTAATAAGCCTGAAACTAGAATAGTTACGATTGAAAACACCGGAGGTAATCCGCTTGATTTTGATCTTTCTGTAATAGGAGCAGATATAGGAATTACCACAGCTCAACTTAGCGATCAATTGATGGCTATGAGTACGAATGAAGTATTGTTAGACAGTCGAGTTCAATCAAAATTGGCGATGGATAATTCTCTATCATCACGTATCGAGGATATTAATCCACAACCGAAACCTTTGTATATCACTATTGGTGAAGAAATCTTCTCAGAAGATTTTGAAGGTGGGGTTTTCCCTCCAGCGGGATGGACTGCCATAGATAATGAAGGAACGGGCGTAAACTGGGGATTCTCATTAGATGTAGGAGAAGCTAATTATAGTGGATCAGGAGAAGCAGCTACTGTCAGTAGCGATGCATTTGGTTTGGCTGAATTCGATGCTGAGCTTAGAACTCCGAGTATCAATGTTGCAGGAAAATCTAACCTGAGCCTAACCTATAATGTAAACTATCAGAACCTTGCTGGTCTCGATTTCTTTGATTTGGATATCAGTACAGATGGAGGAACTACATGGACGACATTGCTTAGCTGGAATGAAGATCATGGAGCTTTCAGAAGCCTTCCTGGTGAGCAGGTTAACATTGATCTAGATGCTGCGATTGCAGGAGCTTCCGATATGATACTCAGATGGAGATATTATGATCCAAACACAGGTGATTTTGATTGGTACGCACAAGTAGATGATGTAGTAATCAATGAAAATACAGAAGTATGGATGGCATTGGATCAGACTTCAGGAACAGTTCCGGTTGGTGAAACAGCTGAGATAGAATTGCAATTTGATCCAACGGTAGTAGATCCAGGATTCTATGTTGCTGGAATCATTGTTAATAGCAATGCGAGCAATACGCCTATTGTTGGAGTAGTTGTTTCAATGGAGGAGCTGGAAGCTGCTGAAATTTCAGTTAATCCAACATCTTTAACTCAAGAATTGGTGTCTGGAAGAAAAGCGTCGCAAACGCTTACCATTTCAAATTCAGGAGAAAGTGCGCTTGATTTTCAGTTTGAGGATAATTTTCCAAACGTAGGGGAAGTATCCACGACTACAAGTATCAATAGTACTGAGGTTGAGGTTAAGACTCAAAAGCGAGATGGAGAGTTTAATCCATTTAGTATCAGGGCAATTCAGCCTACACAAGGATCATACGCAATTGAGCCTCCTGTTGACTTTTCGGATGTGTTTTATGCTACTAACTTCGAAACATTTGATGTTGGGGATATCAACCTTCAGCAAGGATGGACTGGACAATTCGTTAATTGGGTAGTTGATAGTACAAATCCAGGTGGACAAGATCAACATATCAGAAGTGTTGCAGATGGCTTGGGACAAACATTAGCATTCAGCCCGCAAGTAGGAGTTGGTACAGAGGATATTTCGTCAGCTTCTATGTTAGTGAACCTAGAAGGTGAGGGAGCCACATGGCAAATCATTCCTCAATCTCCGACACAAGAATTCTTAGTAACTCGATTAAGTTTCGATGCGGATGATAGTGTTAGAGTATTGGTATCAGATAATGGCGGAGAATTCCAGACACTACCTATCAGTGCGCCCGAAGGATATTTCGAGGTGAAAATTGAAGTAGAGAGATTAACAAGTGACTTTACCATTTACTTTGACGACACTGAAGTTTTCTCAGGGAATGGATTTGTAGGTTCAATAGAGCAAATCGTTTTATTGGGTTTAATGGAAGTTGCAGATCCTATCATGGATATTGATAATCTCCAAATTGTTGATGGAATCATACCAGAATTGAGCTTGTCTGCTTCGCCAATAAGTGGTGTTGTTCTTTCCGGTGAATCCTTAGATGTGCAAGTCACATTTGATGCTACTAATCTTGAAGGTGGCGTGTATGAGGAAGATTTAGTAATTAATAATAATGATCCTGATAATAACCCATTGGCAGTTCCGACTACCTTGACGGTAATTGATCCTCAGATCATTGCTATTAATCCTGAAGAGTTGAATGAGACATTGGCAATGAGTGAAACGTCTACTCAGACTTTGACTATTAGCAATGAAGGTGTAGCAGATCTCAATTTTAATATCAATATAGATGGAGATGTTGTTGTGCCTGGATCTCATGCTAATCTTAGTGAAGTTCCATCTTCAAAAGATTGGTTGAGTGATACAAGAATAGTTGCGAAGCTGGCTGAAGATAATGGTCTTCCTAATGCTTCAAACGATCCGAATAACACACCTGTAGGTCGTATGGGAACTGTCGCACTTCTTTTCGAAGACTTTGAAGATGCTACTTTCCCTCCAGCAGATTGGACAGTTATTGATAATGAAGGTACAGGAGTTACTTGGCTGTTTGCTGCAGATGCTGGAGAAGGAAACTACTCTGGATCAGGTGAAGCTGCTACTGTCAGTAGTGATGCATTTGGTGTTGCAGAATTTGACGCAGAACTCATAACTCCGGTTATCGATGTAGACGGTCAAACTGGACTTGTATTGGAATACCTAGTCAACTATCAAAACCTTGCAGGACTAGATTTTCTAGATGTAGATATTTCTACTGATGGAGGAACTACCTGGAATAATATGCTTAGTTGGAATGAGGATCATGGATCTTTCTTTAGCACACCTGGTGAATTAGTATCTATAGATCTTGATTCATTTATTGGAGCAGCTACATCCTTCCAGGTTAGATGGAGGTATTATGATCCGAACACAGGTGATTTTGATTGGTATGCACAAATAGACGATGTAGTTATTGGCGTGCCATGGTTGAGTTTAGATCAAACGGCTGGAGTTGTGCCTGGTGGCTCATCGATAGACATTGAGGTTACCTTCGATGCGACGGTACTTGAGGTTGGGACTTATACTACCAATCTGGTTGTGTGTAGTGATGACCTTAGAAATCCTGAACAGGTTGTGCCAGCTACTTTGACAGTACTTACGCCTCCAACTATTGTGTTGAATCCTGATGTGATAGATATTACATTATTTGAAGGATTTACTGATGAAGCTTCTGTTTCTATTAGCAATTCAGGAGGAGGAGACCTCAACTATGATGTCATTTCTATTCCTGATTTTGTAACGAGTATTTCTGGAGGTATTGGTGTATTGGAACCTGGTGATGAAAGTGAAATTGGAATTCAGATTTCAGCTGAATCTCTTCTACCAGGTATTTACAACGATACTATCCGTATTGAAAGCAATGATCCAAATACTCCAATTGCTGATGTGGTAATTAATCTAACTGTGGAAGAATTCATCGTGCTAGATATGATTGTCGAAGCAATTTGTTCTGATAATCCAGATGTAGAGCGTACATGGAAGGTGACAAATCCAAATATTTTTGAACGCGACGCATTTTGGTTCTTAGTAGGAACAAGTGAGTTTGATGATATTCTACTAGAACCAGGTGAGAACTTCATTTCAGCACCAACACAAACTGATCGTCCAAATACGTTGAATTTGAGATGGTTGGATGAGGATGATGTAATTCAAGATGTATCTACTGGAGCAATTGATACTCCATGTGAAGTGGTAGACTTGAATCTTACGTCGGTATGTAGTAATAATCCTGATTTGTTCAGAAGATGGAGAGTTCGAAATATGAATTCATTCAGAGTGATGGTGACATGGGAGGTTGTAGGTACTTCTCAAACAAGCAGCTTGTGGGTTGATGGAGGTACGGATACTTTCTTCTTTACGTTTGCAGTTTCAGGACCAAATACAACAATCATTAAATGGTTGGATGAGAATGGAGATGAACAGCAAAACACGAAGGCTTCTGGCGGAGAAATGTGTGATGTAGATAATTCATGTAATGCCGGTGAAGTAGTTGCTTTCAATCAAGGCTTGAGGAAGAATGGTAAGAGTGTCCTAAGCAGAAGAAGTATTACTTCAAATGCGATAGGCTCTCCTGAGGAGAATGATGAATACAATTTCCTTTCTCTTGGATTTGGAGGTTCGGTAGATATTAAGCTAACTAGTATGATAGTGGATCAGCCAGGTAATGATTTCAGATTGATCGAAACATCATTCAATGATGTGAACAGATCATGTGAGTCTTATCCTGAAACTGCCGATGTATATGTATCCATGGATGGAATAGATTACATCTATGTAGGTTCTGCGTGCAAGGATGAAGATTTCGACATAGCCACAAGTGGTTTGATGGAAATTGAGTACGTACGAATTGTTGATACTTCTAATCCAGTTTTATTTGGAGGTGATGCGGATGGTTTCGACGTGGATGGTATTCACTGTATAAACAACCACTTCTCTGGAGCAGCACCAGTCTCGTTTGGCCTGGCTAACATCGTTCCTGATGAAGAAGATGATACCATGATTGCTTACCCTAATCCTTTTGATAAGGAAATTGGAGTTAAGATGAAAGTTGAATCGAAAGGGAAGTATGTAGTGACAGTTCATGATAACCAAGGTGTGATCATAGCTGAGCGTGTGGTGGATGCATTCTCTGGTCAAGTATCAACTGCAATAGATGCAGGTAAGCTTGCCAATGGAGTTTACATCATTACCGTAACTTCAGAAGATGGTTCATTCAAGTCTTCTAATACATTGATTAAGCGCTAATTTTAATAAATTTTATATTCTGAAAAAACAGCGGCCACTATGGCCGCTGTTTTTGTTTTATCTTAGTTTTTCTAAAATTAAAATCATGAGAAACCTAACCTTAACTCTTATACTTTCCATCTTTTTCTTTGGTTGTGAGCATAGCCATGAGCACTCACATGAATCTTCTAATTTGGAACAAGAGGAACTATATAACTATGATATTGAAGATAGAATTGCTGAAAAAGGAATTGTTCTTCCTGAGTTGTCTGCTCCGGTTGCAAACTATGTTCATGCTGTCCGCACAGGTAACCTTGTTTTCTTAGCGGGAAAAGGACCAACAAAACCAGAAGGTGGATACATCTCGGGTAAGGTAGGAGCTGATCTAACAGTAGAACAAGGATATGAAGCGGCAAAATTGGTTGCTGCTGCTCAATTAGCAGCATTAAAGCTAGAAATAGGTGATCTGAATAAAGTAGTAAGAGTTGTGAAGGTATTAGGTATGGTTAATTGTACTCCAGATTTTGGCAATCAACCGGAAGTAATCAATGGATTTTCAGATACGATTGTGGAAGTCTTCGGTGATCGTGGAAAACATGCGCGTGCTGCTGTAGGAATGGGTTCATTGCCTCGAAATATTGCTGTGGAGATAGAGATGATTGTAGAGGTGAGAGATTAAATTTTTATACTTGCGGTACATTTATAATCGCCATCGCCATGACATTAAAATCGCTTTTAATCATTTTGCTTGTAATATTGACAGCTTCTTTTGCTATTGCACAATCTAAAGAGCAAAAAAACAAACACTTTTCTCACAAGATGGGAACATATACTGACCCTAGAGATGGGACGGTATACAAGACCATTACATTCATCAGAGAACAACATGGCACATTCATAGAACGAACATGGTATGCAGAGAATGCAAAGTTCTATGTTGAAGGTTCTAAAACGTATAATAACACGCCAGAATACGGTAATCAATTCGGAAGGCTTTACAACTATGAGCAAGCGAACCGTGCTTGCCCGGAAGGATGGCATGTACCTACTATTCATGAATGGAAGCATCTATTTCATTTTTTTGGAGGATGGCATCATTCGGGTAAATATTTAGTTGCAGGAAAAGAAAGCGATATGGATATGATGTTTGGAGGATTTGGACAACCTGGAGGAGAATTTAAAGGAATAGGAGTGCATGGAAACTGGTGGGACAATGAATTAAAAGACAGTAATTCAGCAGGTATTATCACACTAAAAAAAGGAGATGAAGACATCTATCATTCAAGAGTTGGAGATAGTCATTATTTGAGTTGCAGATGCGTGAAGTTTCATAACTGATAGGATTAAGTGATTAGATCCTTTAGTATTCTTATTGTTCTAATTCCTATTGTTGTTTTTTCTCAAAGTAAGGATACAACAACAAGCAAAGGATCTTTTGCAGCCTTTCCTGCAGTAAGCTATGCTCCCGAAACAAGCTTGCAACTTGGGGCTGTAGCTATTTGGGTTTTAAAGAATGATGATGATTCTCAATCCACTTTTCAAAGACAATCTACAGTTACTCCATACTTTGTATACACACTAAAGAAACAGCTGCTAACAGTAGTTAACCTTGACTATTATTTATCTACGGGTCAGAACTTGAATGCTTCAATACGTTACTACAATTTCCCGGATTCTTATTTTGGAATTGGAAATGATAACGATCCGGATACTTCAGAAATGTATACCAATAGGTTCTTCCAGTTTGAAGGGCAATTTTTGCAACCACTTAGTGAGAAAGTATTTGTGGGCGGAACTTTTGATACGCACCTCACGAGTATTCGAGATTTAGAATCTGATGGCTTTTTGGAGACCGATAGCCCGAATGGTATACAAGGAGGAAATCTTTTTGGATTGGGCCCGGCTTTTAGATATGATACCCGTGATTATACCATCTATCCGACAAAGGGTTATTTGATTTCTAGCAGAATGGTTTTCAACGTATTAGGAGATTTTAATTACACGGGCTATGAGGCTGACTTTCGAAAATACTTAAGCATTGTAAACAAGGATAATATTCTGGCAATTCAGTTTAGGACTCAATTTACGGTTGGCACGGATGTACCATTTTACAAACTACCTCAACTAGGTGGAGACGAGCGATTAAGGGGAATCTCCAATGCTAGCCTCTATCGGGACCGACAAATGATGTACACACAAGTAGAGTATCGCAGACCTCTCTTTTGGAGGTTTGGAATGACGGTCTTTGCTGGAGTAGGAGATGTGGCCTATGATCTAAATGATTTCAACCTTTCTGAGTTTAAATATGTAGCCGGAATAGGAGGCAGGCTAGCTATTATCCCAAAGCGCAAGCTGAATGCGCGTCTGGACCTTGGTGTAGGAAGGGGCGGACAAACAGGAATCTATATTGGCATAAGCGAAGCGTTCTAAGACTTTAGACTACTCCCCTGAATTTCAAAGTGTATGTCTTCCTTATTAGTCAGTTTTAAATCTTGGTCGTTCAATTTCTTGGAAACAATCTGGATTTGGCTTCATGTTTGGATTATTGAAGAAGGCATTAGCTGTCTCCATAGCACATGGGTTTGCCCAATTGGTAGTGACAGTATGTTTCCATCCTTTGAATATCAAATGGAAACTGTTAGGTAAGTTTTTCTTCATATCTAGCGCCCATTTTACTGGAGTTTCCGAATCATATTCACCATTCATTAATAAAACAGGTATATCACTTTTGATAGGTTTATTTTCAATGTTTGCTACTTTACTAACCCCCCAAATATCACATATTGAAGAATCAAAAACTGCTGGTGACAATCCTCTAATTTCCGGATAGCGATAACTTTCTTCAATAACCTTCTTTTGAGAGGTGAAAGGGTACTCTTCGGCGCACCAAACAGATAGTCGCATACCGACTCCATTTCCCATGCCTGATGCTTGAAATAGATAAGATAGCTGTTCTTTAACTGCGCTAAGATCATTGTTGAGCAGTTTATTCATTTCATATGGAACGTTCATAACATCCGAAGTTGATGCTGCGCTAAAAACCGTAATCAAGTCATAGCCTTTCAAATAAAAAGTCTCTACCTGATTGGTATTAGGATTTTCAACTTCAACCACCAGAGGATCATCCGTCTTATCCCTTAGATACTCAAGGAATCTTTCCTTCAAATTTGGATAAGCATTGTTGCAATTAGGATCTACCTCACAATCTGTTAGCAAATGCTTAGTAGATTCCAATAGATTTGATACACTTTCCTCATCGTAATTTACCTCTAAGGGAAGAGGAGAGTCCATTACAACGCTGCGAATTGCATCTGGGTAATCTCGAAGGAGTACTTGAGCAATCTTTGTGCTGTATGAAATAGTCAATAGATTGTACTTGTCTATTCCTAAGACTTTTCTTAGATCTTCGATATCTGCGGCAATCTCTTTGGTATTGTATCCTTCCAGGTCTGCACCGTCCTCTATTAACTTAGATCTGCAAGCTTTTACTGCACCCATGAACAAGCTATCAGTTTGACTTTTTGTTAAGCCTGGAAGATTTGAAAGACTTACAGCTTCCGACCATTCAGGACAAGCGAGATTAGGTTTAGCATATTGTGTACCCCTTTGCTCAAATAATATAAAATCCCGATCGTCTAGATACTGATAATAATTCATATACTGTGATGCTTTCATGGAGGTATAACCTGGCCCTCCTACAGTATATATTACCGGATCAAGTTGAGGATTTGGATGACGACTTTTGAAGATATAAACAGGTAACTTAATGGTATTGCTATTTGGTTTACCCCTATTTTCAGGTACTTCCAAATAACCAAATATATACTTCTGCTTCTTAGAAATCTTATGAGTGGTCTTCTTCGATTCTTTGAAAGATGGAGCGTAATTATTTTGCAGTCCAAAGCAAACACTACATATGAAAAGACTGATTAATACAGTTAGTAATTTCCTCATAATACTATTCTTTCACTGCTACCCAAACGGATAGAAATCCTCTGTCGACTGCATGAGTGGTACCGTAAATTTTTCCATCTTTATAATAGAATGAAGTATTGTAAGATCCGCTGTTATCTCCGGACATCAACGCCCCGTAAATAACATCGGTTTGAGTATTGATTTTTCCGTTTTTGAGTTTGACACCTTTCCTGTAGAATGTCCCTTTCATCTCATTGTCTTTGACGCTGGTGATTTTCATCATAGCGAAGTTGTCATCATTGGAGTTTTCAGGACTCATGTCAAGTTTCCAACTCCCAATCAATACATCTGTTGATTCCTGGGCTTGTACTTCTGTTAATGCAAATAATAGACTGATTGAGAATAAAATGATTGCTTTCATAATTGTTTTGTTTTGAGTTATGAGGCAACATTCACTCAAGTTTAGGCCTGAATCGTTTCAATTAAGAAATTGAGACCTATTCTTTTTCATGTTGTGGGTTCAATTGGAAAATTGACTCGTCAATTCGTACGCTTAAGTTCACTAGGGGAAATCCCCAAATGCTTTTTAACTGCTCTATTAAAGGAAGATTTTGAATTGAATCCTGCATCGTAAGCCAGTGAGAGAAGGGTAAACCTGTCGTTTGAAGGGTCCTTCACAAGTTGAGTTATTTCCTGAACTCTAAATTCATTCACATAATCCGTGAAAGATTTATGTACTACTTCGTTTAATATTTTAGTAAGTAGATAAGGTTTAACTTTTAGGTGTTCTGCTAAGATGGCAAGTGTTAATAGAGAGTCTTTATAGATTTTTTCTTCTTTCATCAGTACTTCCAGCTTATCAGCTAATTCTTTTAAGCTATCTAGTTCAGCTTCTGAAAGTCTTTTTCTTTTTTTCAAAATACGCTGATCACCTCTTATGATACTGGAAATCCCAAACCAATAAATCAATATGGCTATTCCAATGAAGAACGGATAGTAATAGAATCGGGTGAAATAATAATAGTCTTGACTGACAGTGGTGATGTAAATAACTAAGTCAGCAATTAGAATCACAAGTACAATCAAATAGTAAGTCCCAAATGAGCGGACTAGATTGATTACCCATTTAAAATTCTTTTCATCTACTTCATTTTCATCCAGTTTTTTTAGCAGTTTGAGTGATTTAATGGAAAAAAAGATAATTAGCAGGCTGGCGATAATTGGTACAGTAGAATAGTTTCGCCAATAGGCATAACCATAATAACCAAGCCACGTCAAGCTTTCCTTTGTGCCATCCCAAAAGAAATTTTGAGACCTCACATAGACGCTGCATACTATCTGAATAATGATAGGAATGAGTAGCCAACGATCACTTTTGCTGAACTTGAAATTTTCTTGAGTCTGAGCTTTAACATAAAGGAAGAGGAGGGGGCCATATGACCAATTTAGGTCTAATGTAAGATGGTACCAGGTATCGTAGTAGCCGATACCAAAAAGTCTAAGGACCTGATTTAGCAAACCATAGGATAGTACAAGAAGGAGTATTGCTTTGTATTTGTTGGCAATAATCCTATCCTGATTGGATTTTCGCCAAAGAATGGCTGAGAATATGATCCCTTGAGTCAGACCTATACAAAGAATAATGACTAAGATACTTGTCAGTGTATCCATATGAAGTAAAGATGCATGGAAACGATGATTTAGGCTAAATCATTTGAGGGTTTCTTTCTTATCCATTGAGAACTAGAAATCAAGCTCCTGGAGTGTATCGTTGATTTTTTGATCTTTTCTTTCCTTCCTGAAAGTCTTCCAATAGAGCCATCATTCGTTCATGGATAAAAAAGAGTGGAGTTTCAACGAGATATTCTGGTGTGAATTTGCAGTAAGCAATAAAGTTTGTTAATTGATCTCCCTTTAGCTTTGTTTTTTGAGATACCCATTCTCGGTCAAACTTTCGGTATGCTTTATCGGTGATGGATTTACTTTCCAGAAGTTTTTGAAATTTCTTTTGCTCTTTTCCTTTTTTAGTGAGCCCGGCCATGTCAAATTGGAAACCAACTGAGGGAGCTAGGTCAGGGTGTTGCAATTGCTGTGCAGTAGGAGGTGAGTAAGGGATAAATAATTCTGGTAAGTCAATATGAAACGTCGAGTCTACAGGGTTAGTTTCTAAGACAAGCTGTTTAAATCTTACATACTCAGGAAACAAATTCACCTCTACCTCGCTGAGTTGAGTTGCCTTTTGTTCAAGAAAAAATGGGATAGTTTCCGAAGACCAATTTTCCTTTACAATATATGAGACTGATTTATACCCTACGTAAGTCAAGAGCAAAGAATCCCCTTCTTTAACTGGAATTTTAAACGATCCGTCAATTTCATTGTTAGTCAATTTCTGAGAAGAGACATTACTGATGTGAACGCCTATCAATGCTTCTAGTGTGCTAGAATCTCGCACAATTCCATGGAGATAAGTCCTTTGTGAAAAAACTGAAAGACTTAGCGAGACTAAAAGAATAATGAAAAGCAATCGCATTTATCAAAGATCCAGACCCATAGTATTAATAACTAGTATTTAAGAATCTTTAACATTGAATGTTAAGCCATATAAAAAATAAAAAAACCCTTTCTGGTGTTTCAGAAAGGGTTTGAAATTTTAAGGAAAAAATCGTTTACTCCTCTGGCATTAATACAATCTCGATGAGATTATCTTCAACCAAATATTCTTGAGCAGCTTTTTGAATATCTTCAGCTGACAGTTTCTCAATCATTCCTTCGAAGTTGTGGAACTCTGAAATTGGTCTACCATTTGAATAATAACTACTCAATTGATTTAGCCAATATCTATTTTCTTGAAGGTTTTCCTTTCTATCTATCCGTTGAGCCTCTTTGATTTCACTCAAATCCTCTTCTGTAATTCCACTTTTCTTGATGAGAGAAATCTCATCATACACAGCTTGCTTTAACTCTGCTACATTTTCTGGCGCACAAGGGAAAGAAACAGAGAATGTATAACTCTCATATGGACGTTTACTCATGGAACCTCTGGCCCCAACACCATACACTCCACTTTTTTCCTCACGTATAAGGTCAATCAGTCTGTTGGTCATTATCTCACCCAAGCTTCTTAGCTTATATGATTCTTCTACACTATACATTGCCTCATTTCTATAGTTAATGGATACCTGACTTTTTGGGTCTGTTCCTTTATTTATAATCTTCTCTAGTTTTCCTTTAGGTGGACGAATACCTAAATCTTTCCATGTCTCTTCTCTACTTGTTGTTGGGATGCTAGCTAAGTATGTCTCTATCATGGGTTTGATTTTGTTTACATCAAAATTCCCAACTAAAAAGAATGTAAAGCTAGATGGATCGGCAAAGCGTTCTTTGTAAATGTCATATGCTTTATCTAAATCAATCTTGGCAAGATCTTCTGCTGTGGGGAAGCCTACACGCGGATGATTTTGACTCAAAATTTTAATACTCTCATTCTGAAAATAGAACTGAGGGTTGGACATCAAATTTTGATAGAGCATCGTATTTCTCATTTTGTAAGATTCAAAACTCTTTTGATCCTTTCGGGGCTGAGTAAAAAACAGATGAATCATTTGCATCATTGTCTCAAGATCTTTCGGTGCAGCACTTCCGCTAAGTCCTTCGCTATAGGTGCCAACAAATGGCCTCACTTGAACTGTCTTACCAGCAAAGAGCTTATCTAGATCTGTTTTGGAGAAATCAGCTAAACCACTTTCTCCTATGATACCACCAACATAAGATGCGCTTTGATAGTCTTCATCATTGTAGAGTGAATGACCTCCATGACTAAATGCGCTCATCAGGATTTCGTCGTTTTTAAAGTCAGTGGATTTAAGAACAACTTTAATACCATTAGATAAGATGATTTCAGTTGCTTCAATATTCTTAAGTGCATTTTCTGACTTGATTGTACCTTTTGTCGGCATTGACGTCATGAGTTCTGAACCACCTAATTCATCCTTGTAAGCTTCTAATTCCTCTTTTTCTATCTCTTTCAGCAATGAAAATACACTTTCCTCGGTAACATCTTTATTTTCATTTTCAGGTCCTGTGATTACAACAACCCTATCATTTTCTTTAATCCATTTTGATGCGTATTTATTGATTTCCTCAATTTCTACACCCTTAAATTGCTCGTTGGCAAAGCTGAAAGAGAACTCTGACGAAACAACGGTTGATTCATTTAAGAAAGAAGAAACATACTGAGATGCCAATCTCCTGCTTTCTGTTTTATCTTGTTCTTTCATTCGTCTCTCCATACTGTTAAGCGTTCTTTTTTTAGCCCGCTCAAGCTCACCTTCTGTAAAACCGTATCTTCTTACTCTTTCATTTTCTTTTACCAATGCTCTCAGTCCATTCATTATGCCATCTTCGCCAACCATGGCAAAGGATGAGTAGGTCTTTTTTGTTCGAACCATATTACGATAACCTGTGCTTGCGAAAACGAAAGGTGGTTCTCCTGATTGTCGTAGCTCATTTAATCGTTGGTTTAGCATGCTATTGAATAGATTATAGGTAAGTTGTCTTCTATAATCTCCTAGGGTCTCAACTTTGTCTTTATCATTTTGCTTGTATACCAATTGTACTTGTGTAAAAGAGGCTTCTTTGTCTTGCTCTATGGCAACATATGTTTCCTGATGACTTGGAACCTCAAATTCATTTCTTTCTCTTGTACTCTTCGGGTTTTTCAGTTTTCCAAAACGATTTTTTATTTGCTTCTCCATCTCCTCTGGCTCTAGACTACCCACAGCAATTACAGCCATCAGGTCTGGCCTGTACCAATCATTATAAAAATCTCGGATGGTTTCATAGCTAGCATTTTCAATGATTTCTTTTTTTCCTATCGGTAATCTTTCAGCATACTGGGAATTCTTAAACATCACAGGAAACCATCGATCCCTCATCCTTTGGTCTGCACCTTGTCCAAGTCTCCATTCTTCTATAACTACTCCTCTTTCTTTATCTATTTCCTCTTCTGAAAAGTCTAATCCACTGGCCCAGTCTTCTAAAACTTTCATGCCTTTGTCTATTACTTCAGGGTCTCCTGTTGGAATAGGTAGCATATACACTGTTTCATCAAAACTTGTGTAGGCATTTAGATCAGCGCCAAACTCTACCCCAATGGATTGTAAGTAGTTGACCAACTCGTTTTTCTTGAAGTTCCTACTTCCATTAAAAGCCATATGTTCTACAAAATGCGCCAAACCTTGCTGATCTTCATTTTCAAGGATGGAGCCAGCGTTGATCACAAGACGAAACTCTATTTTATCTTCAGGTTTAGCGTTTTGCTTGATATAGTAGGTAAGTCCGTTTTCTAGTTTTCCTATTTTGACACTGGGATCAGAAGGAATCGTGCCTGTTAAAGGCTTTTGGATTTCACCTGAAATATCTTTCTCTTGTCCATAGACAGTTTGACTAATAATAAGCATGCTGAATATGGATAAGCATGCTAAGAATCGATTAAGGTTCATAATGAATGATTTAGTGTTTAAAGAATAGTCGCAAATTTTGATCAATATATAACTATAAATTTAGTTATACAACTGTTTTTGCAGTTGATTGATGGCAATTAAGAATCTTTAACAGTTTGGTTAGAGCACACCTTTTTATAAGCGGTGACATTCCTCTCCTCATTATTTATTTTCTTTATGGCACTAAAGACTAAAAAACCTATGAGAAAACTATCAGCAATAATCACATTAATGCTTTGTGTTTCTCTTTTTGCGCAGGAGAAACGTTTCTTTATGCCCAAAGAGATGCAGGAAGCCTATAAGAATGGCACTCGATCATACGATGGAAAGCCAGGAGACAACTATTGGCACAATACGGTAGACTACAATCTTAAAGCGACCATCGACCCTACGACAAGAGGAATTGATGGTATTTCTACCATTAAATACACCAACAATAGTCCAGATGATTTAAGTACCGTTGTTGTTCGATTGTACAACGATGTATTTAGAAAAGCAAACCCACGGGCTTCCCGAGTAGACCCGAGAGATATTGACGAAGGAGTAACCTTGAACATGGTGAAAGTGCGTGGCGATTCAGTTGACCTGGAAAGTAGATCTGTTACGAGAAATGGAACCAACCTATTTGTTAGACTAACTGAGCCTGTGAAAAGTGGTGAATCAGTGGAACTTCAAATCAATTGGGAACAATTTGTGCCATACACAAATCGAAGAACAGGTGTAGCAGATAGCACATCTTATTTTGTAGCATATTGGTACCCTCAAGTGGCAGTGTATGATGATGTATTTGGGTGGGATACACAGAGTTATTCACTCAGAACAGAGTTTTATAATAACCTAGCTAACTTCAACGTGGAACTTACTGCTCCAACATCATTCACCGTTTGGGCTACAGGAGTACTACAGAATCCTGATGAAATATTCAATCAGGAGATTCTTGATCGCTACAATAAAGCATTGACAGCAACAGAGCCTATGGACATCATGAATGGCGATGATCTAGAAGGTGGATTTAATCACAAGTCTGGTACATGGAAGTTTAAAGCTGATGAAGTACCTGATTTTGCGTTTGCTATGAGTGATCATTATGACTGGAATGCTGCTTCACAAAAAGTAGAAGGGAAAGATGTATTGATAAGCTCTGTTTATCCATCAGGTAATCCGGATGGCTTTGCAGCGATGACGCCTAATCAGCAAAAGACAATGAAACATTTTTCAGAAGATGTTCCCGGTGTAGCTTATCCATACCCGCGATTCACTACATTCATTGGGCTAGGAGGAGGAGGAATGGAGTTTCCTATGATGGCTTACAATGGAGGTCCTGGCCTTGGTGTGACAGTGCACGAAATGTATCACATGTATTTCCCAATGTATGTGCGTGTAAATGAAAGAAGATTTGCTTGGATGGATGAAGGCTGGGCAGATTACATTACTTCTGTAGTTACCAACCGTTATTTCGAAGATGATAACTCTCCGATATTCACGAATTTCAAAAGCAGTGTAGGAGGTATGCAAGGACGGTATGAGGACCTTCCGCTAATCACCTCATCACAGTTCATGGATGGTAGCAACTATGGGTACGCATCTTACCCACTGCCATCGTTTGTTTATTCTATGCTTCATCATCACCTTGGGGATGAAATGTTCTTAAAAGCTTACAGAGAATACATTAATCGCTGGGCCAAAAAGTCCCCGATTCCTTACGACTTCTTTTACACATTTGAAAATGTAAGTGGCCAGGACTTAAGCTGGCTATGGAAGCCGTGGTTCTTTGAGTACGGTTATCCAGATGTGAAGATTGAGGGTATCAAAAAAGATAAACTTACAATCTTGAATGCGGGGAGCCGTCCAGTTCCTTTAAAAGTGGAAGTAAAATACGATGACGGTACAGACTATGAGATTGCTATGTCAGCAAAAGCCATGTCAGCAAAAGATAGATTAGAAGTCGAGATTCCTAATTACAAAAAGATTGAAACGATCTCGATAAATGCTAGTGTACCAGACCTGGATGATACCGATAACTTTTATCCATCACTAAAAGATCGAATGGCTGGTTTAGATATACCGGATTTCATTATGGGCAAATATCAGGTTGCGAATTTCAACATACAAGCGTTCATAGAGAACGATGAAGGCTTGGTGAAAGTACGTGTTCCAGCTGCAGGAATGAACTCGGTTGTGATGCCTAAAGAAGATAAATGGGTTTCATTGGATGGACAAATAGTTATCTCGTTCGACAATAGTGGTGATAAAACCAGTATGTCAATGGAACTGAAGAATTTTGGTGTGACTGTTCAAGGGACTAAAGAATAGTTTTTAGATTTTTGAGATCAAAAAAAGCCCTGTCACTTTTCAGTGACAGGGCTTTTTATTTTGACCCGGAAAGGATCAATAGTATTTATATTGAAATGGAATGCCGCTGCGGGATTCTAAATCTTCTCCTAATTCTTTATGATCCTCGTCTCCATCTTCGCTAAACCATCTGATCATTAGCATCGCACCCATTGATTGTTTCTCTTTCAATACTATCATAAGCTGATATAGGCATTTCATTGTTCCTGTGTCAAAATGCTCAAGCTTCAATTCAACAATAAATGTAGGTATGGTCGTTTTCTTTACTTGATCAATGATGGGCAGATAAAAGTCTTGCACATCTCGCATAAGTGACCTGCCTTCAATTTTCAGCAACCCGGTGCTTTGATTAAATCTTACATTAGGTATAATATCTTCGTTTTCCATTATTGACAGCAGTGGTTTGCAATAGTTAATACATTTTATTTAGCGAGAGTAACCAGCAAGGTTAAGATAACTAATCCTTTTTCATTTCCTCAAATTTATCATCTTCTTGCTGTCTGGGAAAAATATTATCCTCCAGATTGACATCTGGAAGCTTTTGATTAGGATCAATGGCTATACTCACCACTTCTTTTTCTTTTAGGAAAGTCTTTGTCACCTCAGCTTCATTCAGCCTCCATATTTCTGCAGGAAGCTGTTGCACTTCTTTTGTGCCATCGGCATACGTCCACTCAATGATAACAGGCATGACAAGCCCGCCCTTATTTTTCAGTTTTAGCTCGTAGATCTGTTTACCGGAAAGTTGACTTCTCATTTCCCCTTCGTCTAGTCTGCTCAAGAATTGTCCGTAACCTCCATCGCTTGTTGGAGCTAATGCAAAAGGTTGTGGGCCATCTGAAAACCCATTACCCTGATCGCCTTTTGCTGTGCCAGAAATCCGTTTTGTATTGCCTTTTTGTTGCTTGTTTTCGACGTTGTTTTGCTCTTCTTTTAGTTGAAACCACTTGACATCAGCCAATTCTATATCCACTGTTTCTGTGGTGAAAAACCATCCTTTGAAAAACCAGTCTAAATCTGTAGCTGTCCCATCTTCCAATGTCCTAAACAGATCCGAAGGGTTGGGGTGTTTGTACTTCCATCGATTTGCATATTCTTTGAATGCGATATCGAATAGTTCTTTGCCAACAATGGTCTGTCTCAGCATTTGAAGTCCTACAGTAGGTTTCTGATAGAAGTTAGCACCCATTTGAAATAGCAAGTCATTGTCTGAGTTAGTCATGATAGGTCTGAGTGTTTTTTGATCTCCCATCATAAAAGGAACAATATCCTTTGGTGTGGTGCTGCTCCAATCTGGATAGCGCTCAGCAAGTGTTCGCTGATGAAGAAAGGTATTAAGTCCTTCATCCATCCACATCCATTTGCGTTCGTCAGAACTCACAATCATCGGAAACCAGTTATGACCTACCTCATGGATAATGGTACTCGTCATACCTCTTCTTGCTTGATCACTTATTTGCCCCTCACTATTAGGTCTCCCACCATTAAAGGAGATCATTGGAAACTCCATTCCAATGTTAGAAGTGTTTACCGAAATAGCGACCGGGTAAGGATAATCAAAGGTCGCTTCAGAGTATACTTCAAGTGCTTGCTTTACCCCATTCGTAGACTCTTCTGTCCATACTGGAAGACCTTCTTTGGGATAGAATGACATAGCCATTACGGTATTGGTTGGCAATTTTACAGCTATTGCATCCCAGATAAATTTACGAGAACTCGCAAATGCTACATCTCGTACATTTTCAGCTCTGAATTTCCATGTTTTCGTTCCGGACTTCTTTGTCTTTTCGTTTTTCTTTGCTTCTTCTGGTGTGATGATGAACATTTGCTTATCAAAAGATTTTCGCGCCTTATTCAGTCGATCTCTTTGTGTTTTTGTAAGTACTTCAGCCTCATTGGTTAATAATCCTGTGCCCGCCACTATATGATCTTCGGGTACTGTCAGTTCCACATCATAATCTCCAAATTCTAATGCAAACTCACCCAATCTCCTGAACTGTTTATTTTGCCACCCTTCCGTGTCGTTATATACAGCCATTCGTGGAAACCAGTGACCTAATAGGAACACCTTATTATCATTTTCTGGGAAGTATTCATAACCTTCTCTGGATAACAGGAATTTGGCTCTATCAGTGATGTAGTTTTTCCATTTAATCGAGAATGTGATATTCTGTCCAGATTTCAATAGTTCTGGAAGGTTAATACGCAATAACGTGTTGTTTACAATGTATTCAAGCGCTTTTCCATCAGACCCTTTGATCGACTGGATGTCAGTGCCAGCAGGAAAGTCAATAGGTCTGACAAGGTATTGCATCTGAAGAGATGAGATTGAGTCTCGAACACCACCCATGACATCACCGAAATCTTCATTGCCTTTTCGATTGACATTCTGTTCGATGTTTAGCCATAAAAAACTTAGGCTATGTGGAGAATTATTGAAGTAGGTAATTGTTTCTTCTCCTATTAATTCATTGGTTTTTTCATTGATCGAGGCTTTGATCGTGTAATCAGCTCTTTGCTGCCAATAGTCTTCGCCAGGTGCACCGGATGCCGTTCGGTAGGAGCTAGGTGGTTCTAATAATCGATCAATCGCATTGAATTTCCCAGAATAGCCAGGGACATCTTGCGCGCTCAAAAAAAGAGTGGTGGTGAAAAAGATGATAGTGAGTAAGGATCTCATAGGAGTATGTGTTGATTTGATCATAAATTTAGTGAATGAGAAATTTGCCTGAAAGGCTGATTACACAAATGGCAGTTTTCATTTGGTTGCTTAACTTAGATGCATATTAAAAGTTGGATAAATCATGCATGGAGGCAGACGTTACAAACTCATTCAAACTTTAAACTGGGGAAGAAAATACATTTTCATTTTCATCATCTTTGATACAATACCTGTTGCCCTATTTTATTTTTTAGGATTGAATTGGCTGAGTATCCCTTGGCAGCCCATTTCTTTGATAGGTATTGCTGTGGCTTTTTATCTGGGATTTAAAAATAATTCCTCCTATGAACGTCTATGGGAGGCTAGAAAGATATGGGGTGCTATTGTGAATGTATCTCGATCGTTTGCCATATTGGCAAGAGATTTTATTCATAACGATGGGACTATAGTAGAGCTGGGTGAAGATGAGCTAAATGGGATCAGAAAGCGATTAGTTCATCGTCATGTTGCTTGGCTGCATGCCCTGAGTATTGAATTGAGAAAGTTGATGAGCTGGGAGCATAATAAGGCAAGTGATCAGGAATTTAGAAAATTCCATGGTGTGGAATATAGCCCTGAGAAACTGCAGAAGCTAAAAGATTACTTATCAGTAGATGAGTATACATATGTAATGGAGAAAGGAAATAAACCATCACACATTCTGAGCATGCAGTCCAAAGATTTGATGACTTTGAGAACATCCGGTCCACTAGAACATTTCCGTCATCTGGAAATGCAAGGGTTGATCACCGAAATGTATACGCTCCAAGGACAAAGTGAGCGAATCAAGAAATTTCCATTCCCTCGACAATATGCGACAGTCAATTTCTTTTTCACTGTATTATTCATAGGCCTTCTTCCATTTGGGATGTTGAATGTTTTCGCTAATCAAGGAATAGACTGGCTTATTTGGTTAAGTATTCCTTTCTCGGTAATGGGCTCTTGGGTTTTCTGGACGATGGAGATGATTGGTGATTATAGTGAAAATCCATTTGAAGGAATGTATAATGATGTGCCTATCGCTACAATGGCGACTGATATTGAAATAGATATCCGTCAGATGTTGGATGAAGAGGATCTACCAGAACCACTCAAGTTTGAAGGAGGTATGAATATTCAATTGTAACATCTACTTTTTTACATAGTTTTCAATAACAAAATCCATCTCCAGATCCCTGTCATTAATTATGTCCTCAATGGTATAGTTGATGATGTGATCAGGGATTAATCCTCTATTGCTAGTAGTTTGTTTTTTGGATTTAGGAAAAGAGGTTTGATACCTGGGTATTCCTATTTTCACATCTGTGTAAGGAATACTTACATATTGTTTCGATCCGCCTGAGAAGCCTTCATAGCGAGTTCCTGTTTCTTGACCTACTACTATTGCATTGGCATATTCCTTTAGAAATCTCGCTACAGATCCTGCAGCAGAAAAGGTGCTAGCATTTACAATTGCCACAACTTTTCCTTGAAAACTATTCTTATTCTTTTTGGGGAGTTTAGATGTTTTTTCTTTGCCACTCCATGAAATGCTTTTTCGTAGATAAGGATCAGTACTTTCTATTTGCATAATGAAAGGCACCAAGTCGTTGGCGAATTCTTTCCTTCCGCCATTGTTGTTTCTCAAATCTATGATGAGTGTGGAGCAACCAGCATCATTTATTGATTCAAAAACCTCCTGATAGAATTTAGCAGATTTTAAATGATATCTTTCCAAGAGTTGACGATAAAACGTTTTCAATTTCAGGACAGCATATTTTTCCTGAATCTCCAGTTCATAAACATCATCAACACTTTCATTTTTTGGTTCTGGTGTAGGATTTTTTAATTGATAATTAGCAATTAGTTTACTATTTGTTAAGGGCTGAATTGTTACTAGGCTTTCGGTTCCTGTTCTGAATTTTGAATAGCTAATTTCAAATGTTTTTGATTGATCAATATATAGATAGTACATCCAATTAAAACTTGTTTGTATTGATCGGTGCGCATATCCAACAATGTTTCCATCAGAAGGAGTATACCGTATCAATTGACTAATAATTTCTTTTGACGATTTTCCATTTATTATCATAATTTCATCTCCTCTTTCTAATTGATTTTCGTTCGAGTAATCATTCCAGAGGTATATTCTGCCATTTAGTATTTGAATAGAAAGTGGCAGATACTTGTAGGTATCGTTTCCAAATCCTTGATGTGGCGAATCACTCCAGGATCCCAGCGCAAAATGTCCTTCATTACTAATAGTGGATAGTTCAGTGATTAGCTTGAAATGTTCAATTATTGAGTAACTACCCTGATCTAAACTTCCAATGATTTGTACTGCTTGCTCATCAAAGTTTGGATTATAATCTTCTAGTGCAGGATTGTAAGTCCTTATGTCATCTCTCAATGAAGTAAGACTTTCTTGTACTTGATCCTTGGTTAAATCTTGACTTAAGGCAGAAAGAATACATAAACTGAAAGCAAATAGAGATAGGAATGTCTTCATACTTTTTCGGTTAGGTTAAAATTAAGATAAAGACTGTATGATGCATTCAAAGATGCATTTAGAATAAATGTTTTTTTGAAAAGTCTTTGGCAATTTCATCTATCAAAGTATGATAATCGTTCCATGCTTGATAAACCTCTTCAGCCCACTTTTTGATCATCTTTTTGCATTTATCTTCGTCATTGGACCGGGCAATGATATCAGTTGTCGTTATACTTCCTCGCTGATAAATTTCTGGAGGAATTGAAAATTCATCCGGCTTATTTACTTTATATGCGTTTAGATGATCACTGAGTTTTGGAGATAGTTGATAATTCCAATGCGTCTTGTAAATAAAGATGAGGTGTAGCCTGAGCAAATGAAAATGGTTATTCCATCGACCATGTATTTCGGGATGTTGAAGCGTATGTGCATCTACGCTTAGGAAGCGATAGCTATGATTTTCTTTCTTTGAGTAGTCAATTGATTGGAAGCCAAGACTGAAAATTTCCACACATTCGTGTACTCCTCTCGTAGTGTTTGCACCACAAAACTGACACACCCCCTTGTCTAGAAGTACTACATTATTCTTTTCAGCTATACTGATGTAATCCTGCATATCTATGTTACCTGAATTGTAACCCAATCACCTTTCTCTAGTACATACAGCCGAATACGCTCAGAACTGTTAGGCAGCTGAATATAGCCTTTATGGATAAATCCAAGTTTTTGAAGTATATGCCATGAGCTTATGTTTAGGTCAGTTGTAATGGCACTAATTTGTTGCTGTTGATAATCCGTAAAAGCAAGCTTAATCATGGCTTTAGCGCCCTCCGAAGCATACCCCTTACCTTCAGATGTTGGAAGCAGAGCATAACCAATGTCCATTCCATCTACACCTTCTCGGTTATGGAGGCTACAGGTACCAACAGCCTTGCTGGTCTCTTTTTCGATCATTACATGATTTATAAATCCTTTTTTATTCAAGTCAGGATCCATCCGATCTTCCATATATTGAATTGCATCCTCTTTAGAATGAATACCTCTATCGCCAATGAACTCGTGCCATTTTTCGGTATTCATAAGTTCATTTAAAAAATCAGCATCTTTTTCAGTAATGAGGTTTAGGTATAATCGTTCAGTTTTCATAAATATTCAGGAAAACAAAGATGAGTGTTTACAGTCATTATTGGTGAAACACTAGCTAGAATGGATTTGTGTATGTAAGGCATGATATCATGACTTTGTCTATTCTAACCAGTACAACATAGATTACACATATTCTTTACGCAATATTTCTACATCAATCTAGGTATTTACCTTAGATAACTTTAACCTCAATTTTCTAAATCTTTAACATTAATTGAGATTGGATAAAAACTTACTATCTTTATATATAACGATAGAGGTTTAAAACCATTATCCGAGAACCTAACCAACCTATGACAATCAAAAAGCTTTTTAAGATAGTGTCGATCTCGGCATTTTTCTTTATTTCATTTCAGTCGTTTGCACAGGATACATCCAGTGTTAAACAAAATAAAGGTGTTGATATTTTTATAACACAATCTCCTAAAATCATAATATCACTTGATGAAATCATAGATATTAAATGTAATGGAGACAATCAAGGAGCAATAAATATCACACCATCAGGAGGTTTTCCACCTTATAATTACTTCTGGAGTCACGGAGCAACTACTCAGGATGTAGCTGATCTATCCGCAGGAAGTTATCGTGTCGCAGTTTATGATGGATTTAGCTGTAGCGATACATTAACTGTTGTCATTGAAGAGCCAGAACCGCTTACGGGTATTATTGCAGATGTTGACGACATCCTTTGTTACGGATATAACCAAGGCGCAATTAACCTGGAAGTATCTGGTGGAGTTGCACCGTATACTTACAATTGGAGTAATGGAGCTAAAACGCAGGATTTGCGTGGAGTTGTATCAGGCGAATATTCTGTTTTGATAACAGATGCAAATAACTGTCAGGAAATCGTTGTTGCAAAAGTCGAAGAAAAACCGCTCATTGTCAGGTCTTTTGATGATCTAACCAATATAAAGTGTTTTGGTGATGAAACAGGAAGCATTGACATTTCGATAGAAGGCGGCAGTCCACCTTATTCTTACGTGTGGAGTAATGGTGCCACGACGGAAGATTTGACGAACCTTAAGGCTGGTCAGTATGAAGTGACAGTTTCTGATTCAGAAGGCTGTACAGAGGTGTACACCGCACGGGTAGAGCAACCTGATAAACTTGTTTTAAACCTTGATGATGTTAGAAATGTCCGTTGTTACGGAGATGAAGGAGGTGCAATAAATATCGGTGTAACAGGTGGTACGATCCCATACACTTATGAATGGAGCAATGGTATCAATACACAAGACATTGCAGGAGTAAAAGCGGGTAATTATACCGTAAAAGTTACAGATGCAAATGGTTGTAGCGAAACTCTGGAGGCTCAAATTACACAACCTGAGAACCTTCAGGTTACTCTTGTAGCAAGCAAAGATGTTACGTTCCATGGAGGCAATGACGGTTCGGTCGATATTGCTGTGGAAGGTGGAGTAGCCCCCTATAAATACAAATGGAATAACGAAGGAACAACTCAGGATATTGATAATTTAGAATCCGGTAACTACTATGCCAAAGTAACAGACGCAACTGGCTGTAGTAAGATTATACACGTAACCATTAAGCAACCTCAATTACTTTCTGCCGCTATCGATGAAGTAACCAATATCAATTGTTACGGTAATGAATCTGGAGCAGTCTCTATATCTGTTGAAGGAGGTGTTAGACCTTATGAATATCTCTGGAGTAATGGCGCAACTAGTGAAGATATTTCCGGATTAGCGGCAGGTGAATATTCTGTCGTAATCAAAGATGCTAATAATTTTGAAGTGCAAGTGGACACTGTTTTAACTGAGCCTGAAAAGTTCATGGCTGAAGTGGTAGAGGTGAAAGACATTCTTTGCAACGGGGATAAAACAGGAGGAATCGATATTGAGGTTTCTGGTGGAGTTGCACCTTACAAATATTACTGGGGCAATGGAATGATTGTCCAAGATATTACGGACGTACCTGCAGGTTCATACTCCGTGAAAATTGTGGATGCCAATAGGTGTGAATTATCGTTAGATACAGTGATCGTTCAACCAGAAGAAATGATTGCTGATTTGGATCAGGTGGTGAATATTCTGTGCTATGATGATGCGACAGGATCAATTTCTCTCAGCGTTTCTGGCGGAGTTGAACCATATGAGTATCTATGGAATAATGAGGCAACAACCAGAGATTTAAGTGGCTTAGCTGCAGGACAATATGATGTGAAAGTTACCGATGCGAATGGTTGTGTGAAAAATGTTAGCACACGTTTAACTCAACCAGAGTTTTTAGTGATCAGGGAAGAAAGTGTTGAAAATATTGACTGTTTTGGAAATAATAATGGATTCATAAATCTGAACATTACCGGTGGTGCCAGTCCTTATTTTTACAGTTGGAATACAGGAGATTCAACAAAAAACATAAGCAATCTGGTCGCAGGAGACTATAACATGACGGTAACCGATGCGAATGGATGTACCGCTGCTTATAGCCAGACAATAACTTCTCCTACCGAACTAGTAGCCACATTAGAAGGCACTACTGACAACTTATGCTTTGGGGATAGCCAGGGAGAGGTGAATATCAATGTCGTTGGGGGGGTTCCTCCTTATCGATATAAATGGAATACCGGAGCTACCACACAAGATCTATCCAATATTAAAAGCGGGATCTACAATGTTGAAGTGATCGATAAGAACGGGTGTGTCGATACACTATCGGCTGAAGTTAAAGAAGCACCACTCATGGAGATTGCAATTGAATCCACTGATATACTTTGCTTTGGTGAGGAAACGGGAGCCATTGATCTTACTGTGAATGGCGGAATTCCACCGTATAAATATGAGTGGAGCAATGGGGCCACTACTCAAGATATTAGTCAAATACCAATGGGACAATATTCGGTTTCGGTAACTGATGCGAATAATTGTTCTCAATTGAAAGAAGTGATGATTTCAGAGCCCTCCAGGTTTATCGCAATTCTTGAGTCTGAAAAAGACATAGCCTGCTACGGACAAAGCACTGGAGAGGTGAGGATTCGTGTCAGTGGTGGAGTGGTACCTTATACGTATGAATGGAGTAATGGAGCGAAAACTAAAGACTTGATTGATATTCCTGCTGGAGATTATTTACTGAAAGTGACCGATGCAAATGGATGTGAAGAGCAAGTTCAATCTACGATCAATCAACCTTCAGAAGTGAAGTACACCATCAATGATGTGACCAACCTGAACTGCTATGGAAATAATGGCGGTGCGATAGATATATCTATTACTGGAGGAGTTGGTCCATATCAATATTTATGGAGCAATGGGGCGACAACTCAAGATCTGGTTGACGTTCCTGCGGGTAACTATAGTGTTACAATCACTGAAGGCAATGGATGCCAAAATGTATTGTCAGCAGAAATTACTCAACCATCACAATTAGTATTGAAACTTGACAATGTCGTCAATGTACTTTGTAATGGGGATAATACAGGAGCTGTTAATATTTCAGTAGAAGGAGGCGTTGCGCCTTACAAATACAGTTGGAGTAATGGCGCTGAAACACAAGACATTAGTAATCTGGCTGCAGGTAACTACAGCATCACGGTGACGGATGCAAATGGATGTATGAAGTCGGCTTCCACGGCCGTTCAACAACCACAACCTTTTGTTGCTTCAATTCTAAACCTTGAAAATATTAAATGTAACGGTGATTCTACGGGATCCATTACATTGAACGTGACCGGAGGAGTAAGGCCATACACCACTCGCTGGAGCAATGGATCTTCACTGCAAAATTTAAGTAACCTGGTTGCAGGGGATTATGCGGTGACCATCACCGATGCGAATGGATGTGTTCAGGAGCTTAATGCATCAATCACCGAACCGGAACCACTGGTTGTAGATCTAATTCGTGCAAAAGACGTTTCGTGCGCTGATGGCACGGATGGTAACATTAATATCTCAGTAAAAGGAGGAGTTACCCCTTACCAATATGAGTGGAGTAATGGAGCAGTTACTCAAGACTTAAATAATGTTCCTGCTGGTACTTATTCAGTACGGATCATGGACGCAAACGGGTGCGAAGATGCAAACATTGTGGTAACACTTTCTGAGCCAGAAGAATTGGTTGCAAACTTCAATCGTGTTTCTAACATAGATACCTATGGGTTAAGTACAGGTTCGATTGATATAAATGTAATAGGAGGAGTAGCTCCTTATAGCTATAGTTGGAGTAATGGTGCCACAACTCAAGATATCGAAACGATACCTGCTGGTAACTACTCCGTTTTTGTTACTGATTCGCAAGGCTGTGAAGTGGTCTTAAATACGAGTGTGACTCAGCCTCCTGAGTTAGACGTTAAAATAACTTCAGTGACGGATATACTTTGTAGTGGCGATCGTACTGGCGCTATTGAAGTAAGTGTAGACGGTGGAGTTCAACCCTATACATTCAACTGGAATAATGGAGACAGCACGCAAAGTATTTCCAATATTCCTTCGGGAGATTATGCGTTAACGGTCACAGATGCAAACGGACATAGAAAAGTAGTGACTTCTAAAGTCGCGGAACCTACCCCAATAAACATCAACCTAGACAATGTGAAAAACGTGTTGTGTTTTGGTGATCAAACAGGTTCACTTGACATTACGGTAACGGGCGGTGTTCCTCCTTACAGGTATTTGTGGAACAATAACGCGACAAGCCAGGACTTACAAAACATTACAGCAGGCAATTATTCATTGACAGTTACGGATCAGAATGGGTGTGAAAAAACATTGAATGCTGCAATCACACAGCCAGAAGATTTACAAGCAAGGATTGTGTCTGTAGAAAATGTGAAATGTAATGGGGATAGTGAGGGTGCTATCAGAATTGAGGTACTAGGTGGGGCTCAACCTTATCAATACAGGTGGAGCAATGGAGAAAGAACGCAAAACATTGAAGATTTGATTGCAGGTAAATACTCTGTTAACATAATGGACGCCAATGGATGCAGTAGATCATTGGAAACGACCATCAACGAGCCAACAGAAATGGTTGCAGAAATTTCCAAAGTAGTACACAACAATTGCTTCGGAGAGCGTCAGGGATCAATCTCACTTTATGTAATTGGAGGAGTCGGTTCTTACTCATTCTTCTGGAGTAATGGTGATTCCACTCAGGATGTAAGTAACCTACCTGCTGGATCGTACGATGTGATCGTTCGTGATTCTTTAGGCTGTGAGGAGAAATTAGTAACAGTTGTGGAAGAGCCTGCTGAATTAGTAGCATCCGTAACTTCTGTGAGAGACATTGAATGTAATGGAGGTGAGGAAGGGAAAATAGAAATAGATGTGCAAGGTGGTACATCTCCATATGCTTTCAACTGGAGTAATGGGACCTCCCAGCGAAACTTATCTAACGTAGGTGCAGGTGAATATTCACTGGCTATTGTTGATGCAAATGGCTGTAGTTTCAACCTCAACACCGAAGTAGAAGAACCTCCGGTACTTACCCTTGTGCTGGATACCGTACAGCATAATTTGTGTAAAAATGATGAGAAAGGATATGTCGATATCACGGTTAGCGGGGGTGTAACACCTTATTCATACACCTGGAGTAACGGAGAAAGATCGGAGGATCTAGTCAATGTTATTGCAGATAAATACACGGTAACTGTAAAAGATGCAAACGGATGTATGCAGGAATTGTCTACTGAGGTATTAGAGCCTCAGCTGCTTTCCATAATCGTTGATTCCGTATCAAACGTAACCTGTAATGGTGATGAAACTGGCTACATTGGTGTGAGAGCAGCGGGCGGTGTTGAGCCTTACAGGTTTACCTGGGATAATGGAGCTACGGGACCAACATTGGTCAATGTTTTGGCAGGGACCTACAAAGGCACAGTGGAGGACGCAAATGGTTGTAAAGCCATGGTGCTGGGTGAGATCGGTCAACCTCCTGCACTTGTGAGCAACATAGATGCCATAACAGATATCCAATGTTACGGGGACAGTACAGGCGCCATTTACGTTACGGCATTAGAAGGAACGGGCCCTTACGAGTTTGAATGGAATAATGGAGCTACTACGCCGGACATTACCAATTTGAAAGCTGGAGATTACCGATTGAAAATCACGGAAGGCAATGGCTGTGTTACTTATTTAGAAGCGTCTGTCGAAGAGCCTGATCCATTTAAATATGAGATTGTGAGTGTTTCTGATGTGAACTGTTACGGAGATGAACAAGGCGCCATCGATATTGACATCATCGGAGGTGTGGAGCCTTACAGCTATGCATGGAGTAATGGAGCCACGACACAGGACTTGACGAACGTTACTGCAGATAACTACTCAGTACTGGTTTCTGATGCGAATGGTTGTCTACTCACGATTAACGCCACCATCGAGCAACCTGGAAAACTAGATTTGCAAATTGACTCGGTGAGAAACGTAAAATGTTGTGGGGACACAAGTGGTGCAATCTTTATTTCAGTAAATGGAGGAGTTGCCCCTTACAGGTATCAGTGGAGTAATGGAGCAACTACTCAAGATATTACGGACCTTCCATTAGGTAAATACACCGTAACGGTTACAGATGCCGTTGGTTGTGAGATTACAGCGTTAGATGATGATGATCTTGACCTTTACGATCAGGTTGTTACTACTGGTAAGTTTGTTACCAGAGAAATCAACTTTGAAGTTGCCAAGTCGACTTTAAGGCCAGAGTCTTTCCGAATTGTTAATAAGATTGCTACCGTGATGAAGCAATATGCTGACTTAGCCTTCTTGATTGAAGGACACACGGATGCAGATGGTCCGGCAGACTCTAACCAGAAGCTTTCTGAAGAACGAGCCATCTCTATTAAGAATGCATTAGTCAAGTTTGGAATTGCTGAAACCAGATTGAGAACCATTGGTTACGGAGAAAGTAAACCAATCGCTTCTAATAATACGCAGGAAGGTAAGCGTCAAAATCGACGAGTGGAATTCGTATCACTAACTGGTAATCTAGCTGGAGAGTTAGAACAGTTAAACGATGTGCAGCAAGAAGATGAGTAGTCGAATATGCAATCATTGTATTAGGTAGTTGAATAGCTACCTTAGATATAATCAAAAAGACCTCTTAGCTAAGAGGTCTTTTTTGGTTTTATGCTTGCGCTAGATGGGGCAATGCAGCTAGGTTTTGTTAGCTATCTGTGTTTTCTTTTAATGATCAATCTAACGATTAATACCCCGGTCAAAATCAATCCGAATAGCGCAAAAAGCCCATAGACTTCTAGGGTTTGTTCATGATAAACAGCCCCATCTTCAGAAGAAAAAAATCGGCCTTCAGAATCGTAATCAAAACTTGCTCGCTTAATATAAATCCAAAGAAGTAAGGAAGTAATGATTGCAATGAACAGGATGAATATGTAGTGTGTATACTTCAATCAATGATGTTTTTTAACCTGTTGGTTAGAATGTTAATGAGGGGGGAAGTTCGTTACCAGCATTTTAGTTGTTATGGGGTTCACCCGAAGATCATGTAAAGTATTAGACCCAGAGTTGGTAGGGCTTGAAGTAGATAGGAAACAAAGCGTTAAGATGCTTTGTGCCTATGACTCTTAGTACAATTAAAACTAAAGTAGATATGATAATTACAAATCCTCCAACATAAAGCAATTTGAGATACCCGTCGTTACCAAGTTGAAGGGTATAAAACAATATTGCTGCAGTCGAGATAGTTGTTGCAATCCATAAAAGTCTTGGCATAATTGTCCATGCCAAAAGTTCATTGAAACCGGGTTCTTCATCTTCTGCTGGTTCGACTTCAATTTGGCGTTTTATGTTCAGGAAAAAAACAATTGCAAGGCCTCCTAACCCAATAGTAATTAGAGTTGGAACTCCCCGTTCAATTTTGTTGAAGGATGAATCCAACTATTAGAATTGCTGAAAAGACCCTTTCAAGGTAAGGAAGAAGTTTGTTCATCGGTTTGAGTTCACGATAGCAATTATATCGTAAAATTTGGATTTTTCTTATAAGCAGAATCAATTTCAACTAGTCTATTTCATGGTCTGTGGCTCACAGACCATATTATTCCAAATACTTTAGTGATAAATGAATAAATTCAGATATGAATTCCATGTTTGAGTTGAAAAGAAATTCATCACTTGAATTAAATGAGGTGTACTTCTGGACAGCCACAATTAAGGATTGGAAAAAGCTATTAGATCAAAATAAATACAAGCAGTTCATTATTAACACGTTACGTGAGCTGGTTGAGAAAAAACTCATTCGAGTATATGGATTTGTTATTATGCCAAATCACATTCATCTTTTGTGGGAGTTGATTTCACTGAATGGAAAAGAAAAACCTCACGCATCGTTTGCTAAGAAAACAGCCTATCTGATTGTAAAAGACTTGAAAGCGAATCATCCTAGTGTTCTTCCATATTTTCAAGTCAATGAAAAAGAACGTTCTTTTCGTGTTTGGCAAAGAGACTCACTAGCCATTCTTATAGATTCTAAGAAAATAATTGAACAAAAATTGGATTACATCCATGGGAATCCTCTTCAAGAAAAATGGAATCTGGTGTCACGGCCAGAGCACTACCAATGGTCCTCAGCATCATTCTATGAAACTTCTTCTTCAAATATTGACTTCCTTACTCACTACCGAGAAAGGTTCTAAGCAGATCGCTTTAGATTAATGGTCTGTGAGTCACAGACCATGGGGTAGAGCATTATATGGAGGCGATGACTGATTGATTTAAGCTTGTGGTGAACAACACCAACAAGAGCTTGAATAATATTATCAATAACAATTATTATAATATGAAATAGATAGCTATTAATGATTATTTACTCTTTTTTACAAAAATCCCTTCGAATAGAAGTCCAGCTCCCCCAATAATCGCTAGAAGCGCAATAAATACTTTGTAGGAATTATGGTTTAGATATGTCAGAGCACTATCCAAGCCAATAAACATGAAAATAATACCTGATGCAATTCTTGATAATTTTCTATAAAATAATTTATTATTCATTGATTTTGATAAAGATTGAATTAGTTACTCATGGTTTCTCGACACAATAATACCTAATGTACTATGTTAGAAGTGTGGTTCTTGTTTTGACGTACCATATCGATGAGCACAATCGGACGTTTACATTAGGGTTTAAGTAAAAGTTACACTCTGTGCATTAACCGCTGCAGTTTCCATCTAAAATGTCTTGTTGAGTGGGGTTATAAGAATTGCCAAATACTTCATAGTCATTGCTTAATCCACTATTAATAATGGTTTGGATTCCACAAAAATCTTCTAAAAGATCATTTTCCCTCACTTTTAAAAATCCACCTACAGAAGAAACATTTCTTAAACCATTGAGATTTACTAAAGCTCGATTAAAACCAAGATATAAAAATGATCCAATGGATGTGACGTTATGTAATCCTTCCAGGCTTTGTAATGAAGTGTTATCTGAAAGATGAAGTTCTTCTCCAATTGACGATAAACTTCTAAGTCCTAATATGTCCTGTAGTTCTTGGTTGTCTCCAATAAATAGCTCTCGTCCAACAGAAGTCAAATTCATTAAATCATTGAGGTTTGTCAAAGCTTTATTCTTCCAAATATATATGCTGCCATTTACTGCTGATAAGCTATTCACTCCTTCTAAGTTGATTAATTTGGAGTTCCCAACAACACTAAAATAGCCTTCAATAAGTGTCAAATTGTTAAGACCATTAAGGTTTAACAGAGCGTCGTTAAACTGTATAATTAAATTACCATTCAAGGATTTTAGTTTACGCAACCCATTCAAACTCGAGATCAAGGTTGATGAAGAATTTAAGGTACCGATAGTGATGTTTCCTGTTATCTGTGTAAAACCTTTGTTTCCAAACTCATCAATTTCTTGTTGAGTTAAGAAGGTAATATCACCTTCAAATACCTCAGAATTAAATTCGTCTTCTTCGTAACTACAACTAAATATGATTGTGAATAAGCAAAGGAAAAAGACAAGGTTCTTCATATCATAAATGGTTGGTCGTTAATACGTTAACGTTGATAATTATACAATTATTTTACCTCAAAAGCAATATTCAACTTTGAACTGATTAGTTGCAATGGCCCCTCTCTGAAGTTTGGAAGTCGAATCCCAATTGTTGTTAACAGCAATCGAAAAAATCAATTTTGAGAATACTCCAAAGGTCTATAGTAATCCTTTTATTCCACCAGTTACTGGAAAACGATTGTCTAGAGCGGGTATTGTTGGCGACAGCACTAACGTCCAACTAAAATGTGTGTGCGCCCCAGTTGCTAGAGGTATGAAAATTTCCGATTCGCATTGTTATATCAAAGGGCTCAATTCGCATATTCATTTTAGTTTGTTATGTTTATTGAAACAATTTTAGGTTTTCAAATTTGAATTCAGAAACCTGCTTTCCAGTTTCATCGAAAATTGCGTATAAACCTTTATTTTTAACTAAATAGCATGACAAACCATCATATATTTTGTCGAACTTAGGTTTAATCAGCCAATTACCTGACTTATTGACCCCATATTTTCCTTGGACTTGTTTTATATAGGAATTACCCGCAAAACCTAAATCAATGTCGAAAGAGACTTCCTCACACTTTTTGAAATAATCTGAAATATCAATATCAAATTTCTTAGCTATAATTTTATTACCTGAAGAAGTTATCAAAAAAGCTTTCTTCTTTATATATGCTATTGAAGTGTCAGTTTTAAATATTCCAGCACTATCAAATTGTGGTTTAAAGATTAGACTACCTGCATTATCCAAAAATCCCCATTTGTTATTTTTTCGGATCATCAACAATTGATTTGTGCAATCATTAATGTAAATACTATCGACTTCTGATTCTAACAGTAAGCCCTCTGGGTTAAAGACTTCATAAGAGCTCCTTTTTATACCAATAAGAACACCTTTTCCAGAAATGAATTTTCTTTTGATGGATTCGTATTTAGGCTCTAATACCATTTGCCCTTTTTCATTTACAAGTCCTTTAAATTGTTTCCCATTTTGGCTTTTAGTAAACTCATATAAGTTTTGGCTGATACCATCAAAAGGAATTAGTAGGATGATTAGTAACATTAGGTTTTTTATCTTCATAGAGGTCTTTTTTTTAACATAACAATAATGTAACGCGCACTGTGCGCATTATTTCCCTTATGTATTTTTGGTGAGCTACTTTTATTTAACTATCTCATAATCAATAATAAAAACGACATTAGTCATTTAATAAACGTTTGTTGTCGTATATAGCACCCACTTTAGTAACAAAAAAGGATTCATCAAAAATACCTCTTCTGACTGTTTATTTTAAACAAACTAAAAGAAGTGCTTGAAGCTTTAACAAGCATACTACTCCAAAATCACCGCGGGTAATCTAACTCCCTGTACAGATCATTGAAAGCTTACAGTTCTTCCCTTGGATATATCAGACTCAGGCTAATTTTCAGAAATTAGAATCTCTCTTAGCAATGGATCAACGTTGCTTTCATTGAGCCCTATCCTCATATCAGGGTGATACAAAAGCTTAATTATATCTTCATCAATATCGGCGTAATCAGTCACTTTCGTAGAGAAAGATTGTTGGAAAATGCTATTTGAATACTTCTCAGAATCTCGAGCTAAGCCAGTTGCTTGAGTGAGTTCCTCTCTTAAAAGGTGAAGTTGCTCTTGTTGATTTGCACGGAAAATATCCACATACATATGACCATTTGTAAGTTGGTTAGCACCATTCCAGAAAATACTGAAGAGTCCCCAGTTGGAGCTTACTAAATTTGCACTCGATGGGTAGATATTTGCATATTCATCACCTGATCCAAAAAAGACAAAAAAATTGGATTGCGACTGATTTGAAACAATTTCCATTTGAAAACCACTTGTGGATAAACTGTTAAACTGACCAACAATTTTTTCTACCTCCGATGTTAGAGTTGAATTACTTTGACCACCAATGAATATCTTCATATTGGTCTCCCATCTTCTAGTAATTTGACTACTCGAACCAAACTCAAAACCCAATGCTATATTTTTGAAATAGTCAATCACTTCCAAGTCATAGTCACTGAGCTTACTGAGCTTGATGATTATTTCAGCTGTTGCTGAAAGGTCACCTGTAGTAACGAGTGCTTCAGCAGATATTTCAGAAATGATTTCAAAATCGAAAATACTTGCATCTGCTACTGTGATCTGTCCTGTTGTGGTATTGATAGCGAGCGCTCCATCATGACTTTGAGAGATGAGGTCGAAAACCAAATTTGGTTGATTTGTTGTGGTACCTAAAGTGCCTAGGATTTGTTGATCTCTGGGAACATCAGATAGAGTCGTGGTAAAATCACTGACGGAAAGAGTAGCTTCTATTTCAGTAGTGTCATCAGAACAAGCTGATAGGAAAACAATAAAAGCTAGAAGGATGGGTAAAAAACGATGGGTTCTTGTTCTATTGAAATAGATGTTCAGTTCTGAATACATATTTATTTTTATTGGGATACGATGCTGAGTATTTTTTCAAATTTAAATTTAGCTATCAATCTTTATTCTTTAAAGGTTACTGCAGGTAAATCAGCTGCTTGTACAGATCATTGACAAACATTCAATTCTACCTCGATTAATTGTTTTCTGAAACGCAAGGGGCTTAGATCATTTTTATGAGTGATACGAATCATTGTTCTAGAAGGACTCATTCATGACTTTCATTGTAAACAAATCAGGAAATGAAAAAATCAACTTTTTTATTAGCTGCAGGCGCACTTTTATTATTCTCCACATCATGTGGAGTGAGTGCGGCCTATTTGGTCAATCAGAATCAGAACTCTACGCAGGTTCATCTTTCGAGTAACAACTATGAGGTAATAGATAAGGTAGCTGGAAGTTCTGATGTCACATATGTACTTATATTCGGTGGGATGAAAAAAAGCGACTGTATGAAAATGCCTACGCAGATATGGTCAATAAGGCGGAGCTTACAGGCTCCAGAGCATTGGTCAATATTATGACCGAGGAGCATATCGGCGGAGTTCCTCCATTTTACTATAAAAGAACGATAAATGTAAGTGCACACGTGATTGAGTTTACGGAGTAATACTTAACTCTATGGTCTGTGAGTCACAGACCATAGAGTTAGTTCTTTTTTGTCGTTTTTAGAGATACCAATCTCTCTTTAGTATCTGTGTAAGATCACTTTTCTAAAATCACCGCTGGCAAATCCAGACTCTTGTATAGGTCATTAAAAGCCTTTAATTCTACATCAATCAGTTGCTTTCTGCTACTCGCATACGATTGCCACTCCGTTTGCAGGTCTTTAAATCTCGCCTTAGAGCTTTCAGTCACGCGTGGATCAGCTACATCTATGAAAGACTTCAGAGACATCAATTGTGTGTTGAGTTTATTTTCAAAGTTGATCACATCCTGAAAGGTCTTTTGTTTGGGTTGGATTAGGTTGTTTTCCCATGTTTCTATCTTCTGGACCAGTGCCTTGGCTGTATCCAATAAATCTTCCGCCTCTTCATTGCCTTTCAATCGTTTTTGATATCCATTGAGTTGTGCTTTAGCTGATCGCATCGTATTCACACTTTCATGCATATCCCTGATCATTTCTTCAATGGAAAGTAGCATTTGCTGCTGCTCATTCCAAACGGATTTTGAATATTTCATTTCTGGGATAGAAAGGATATTTACTGACCGAGTTGTTGAATCTTCCTCAACAACGATAAGTCGAATCTCATAGGTGCCCGGAGCTACACGAGACCCAGAATAATCACCAAATGCAAATACACCATCGACGGCTGGAAGCGTCTCACGCTTGAAATCCCAGGTAAAGCGATTAAGACCTTTTTTCACTGGAAGTAGGGCAGGAGAGGGCGGGCCTCCAGGCCATGTTTTAAAACCTTCATCTTTTTTGCTTGAATAGGTTCTGATCACTTTGTTATTCTCCAATATTTCTATGTTCAACTCGACGCTATCTGGTAGTTCTTTGGAAAAGAAGTAATCAAAAGTCACCCCGGAAGGAGGGTTCTTACCTGCTTCTACTGGAGCGGATCCTCCAAGAATTCGGTATTGATCTTTCGGCTTAAACATGCCTCCCAGGATTTTACCTTTTCCTGCTGATTGCTGGATGGGACTTAAGTCATCCAAAATCCAAAATGAACGGCCTGCTGTCGCAGCAACTAGGTCATTTTGCCTAATGGTTAGGTCATTGATAGGTACCAATGGAAGATTCAGTTGAAACTTACCCCAACTTGCTCCATCATTCTGAGAAATATACAGACCAGTCTCTGTCCCAGCATAGAGTAAGCCTTTGACTTTTGGGTCTTCTCTCACAACTCTCACAAACCCGTTAGGATCGTCGAATCCATTGGTAATCTTTGTCCATGTTGTTCCGTAATTATTGGTTTTGTACGCCAGAGGAGTTAGGTCATTGAACTTGTATCGCATCACAGCGATGTACGCAGTGGCTGGATCATGGGGAGAGACTTCAATGGAATTGACAATGCCTTCCTGAAGGCCGCTTGGAGTGACATTACTCCATGATTGGCCACCATCTTTGGTTAAATGAACAAGCCCGTCATCAGAACCAGCCCATAGTACGCCTTCTTCATGTGGTGATTCTACGAGATACATGAGCGTGTTGTAGTTTTCTCCACCGGCAGCTTCATTGGTAAATGGGCGACCGCCAGGCCCTTGCTGGGTCGTGTCATTTCTGGTCAGATCAGGGCTGATTGTTTTCCACGATTGACCTCCATCTATTGTTTTGAACACTACGTTTCCTGCATGATAGATAGTATTAGGATCATGTGGAGAAGCAATGATCGGTGCGTTCCAGTTGAAACGATGGCTGAAATCTTTCGGAATACCGCTAAGTCGCTGTTCAGGATATTGGGAAATAGGTTTTCCTTCGTTTGTTTCTTTCACCCAGCGTTCGATAATCCCTTGGTAGCAGCCACCAAAAACGACCTCTGGGTTTTCTGGATCAAAAGCGAGATAAGCACTCTCACATCCTGCCACTGAGTACCAGTCTTTCCATCCAATGCCCCATCCATTGGTTCGACTAGGAATTGCGATAGCGGAATTGTCCTGTTGTCCGCCATACACATGGTAGGGAACCTGATTGTCGGTAATCACTCGATAGAATTGTGCTGTAGCTTGATTTTGCTGTGTTGACCATGATTTTCCTCCATTGAGAGAAACATTGCTACCTCCGTCATTGGAATTGATCATGTAATCATTGTTAATAGGATTGATCCATAAGTGATGATTATCACCATGAGGAGTCGACATGTTTTGAAAAATTCGCCCTCCATCGATGGATTTCATAGCAGGGGCATTCAGTACATATACCTTGTTCTCATCTTGAGGATCTGCAAAAACTTCCATGTAGTACCACGATCGTGTGATGAGTACACGATCGCTATTGACCTGACTCCATTTTTTCCCAGCATCATCCGATCGATAAAGTCCCGATTTTTTGCCTTCTGCTTCTATGATAGCAAAAACACGATTGGGATTTGCTCTGGAAACAGAAATGCCTGCTTTACCCATTTCTTCGGGCAGTCCTTCTTCCATTTTTTCCCATGTTTCACCACCATCGACGGATTTATGTAGTCCTGAATTAGGTCCTCCTGAGGAAACTGTCCAAGGGAAACGCTGATGTTGCCACATGGCAGCATACAAAATTCTGGGATTGGTCATATCCATAGATAGGGAAGAGGCTCCTGTGTTTTCTGCTACAAATAATATATTCCTCCATGTCGTTCCTCCATCTGTGGATTTATAGATACCTCGCTCTTTGGATGGGCCATACAATGCTCCTTGTACAGAAACATACACCACATCGGGATTGCTCGGGTGAATGATCACATCAGATATGTGCATTGATTTATTCAGGCCAATATGCTTCCATGTTTTTCCAGCATCAGTACTTTTATATGCACCATCTCCACTAGAGGTCATCACGCCACGAACGGCGTGTTCTCCCATTCCTACATAGATAACATTAGGATCTGATTCTGATACAGCTATGGCACCTACGGTTCCTGTTTTTAGTTGACCATCAGAGATGTTTTTCCAGGTAATTCCCGCATCAGATGTTTTCCAGATACCACCACCTGTAGTTCCCATGTAGTAAGTCATGGGATCGGATAAGATACCTGTAGAGGCTACACTTCTTCCACCCCTTGTTGGACCAATATTTCGCCATTTCAGTCCTTCGTAAAGCGAAGCATCTAGTGTTGGAAGATCCTCAGATTTTTTCTTCTTTTTCTGTGCTTCTACTGATAGGACAGAACAGAAGGTCAGCAAAATGATCAATAATCTTGTCATGGTATTAAGGGTTAGGTTTTATGTTGATCTAAGGTGTAGGAGAAATGAATGACATCCATTTCATAGGTTGGTTTAGTTGAGCGGTAAAAGTCAATCGCATGATGATCTTCTTTTTCTGCCGGTACATAAGCTTCTTCAAATCCATGTTTCTGACAGTATTCATTAACTGCTAGAATGAGTTTTTTACCAATTCCTTGCCGTTGAAGTTGTGCTTCCACTGCCAGATCATAAATATAGGCTAGAGGCTTAGTAGAATAGTATTGCTCTTGAATGTAAACGGTGAGTCCACCTACCACTTTTCCATCAACTTGGGCACAGAACACCACAAAATCATCCTTTTTGAGGAGTTTTTCTAAATGAGCTGAATCTGGAATGGAGAAGTCTTCTCTTTCAAATACCTGTACAAAGAGCAGAATTAGATCTTTAAAAGATGTAAGATCATCTTTCTTCAACTCCGTGATTGTCAATGTATGTAATGGAGAACTCATGTTTTTAATTTGAAATTACTAGTACCTTAGAAAAAGTATACATCAACCTTGCATGTAGGCGGGCTGGGTTGAAAGTTTGGCGTGGGTGCGTTGGTATAGAGGGGAGGCAGCTTTCAAACTTTCTTGACTTTTTTGTTACTTTTTTCGTCAAGGAAAAAAGTAAGGAGAAAAAGACCAAGAATTGCTTGATGAATAAGGAGATGTGTTTTTGTATTGATACATAAAATCGTTCATTCTACTTGCTTGAAAGGAACCTGCCGAATTCATTTCACCATTTTTCCAATATTGGAAGTTCCCGGTACAAGACCGGGAATGATTGGGTATATTTCTAAGCAATTTGATAAAGTAGAACAAGTCAAAACCCTGGTAAAATCATAACAGCATTTTGCATCATTCGGGATGGGCCTAACCAAAACATTCGGTACTGAGTGTTATCAATGAGATAGACAATCTTACCTTGGCCCATATTAGCTACTCCAGCAAATGATTGACCTGCCAGATGATCCAAATTTTCCTTTGAAGCATATCCTGCAACTAGCATTTTGTTTGGATCTTTTTCGTAGTGGCCCACTGTTTGAAATTTACTAGATGGAATTAAACCATCATTCCCAAACTTCAATGTATAAAGACTTTCTTTGAGTCCAAAGGCTAACGGGTGGGTGATGTCGATTTTCGAATTCATGGCAGAGCCGGGAATTCTCCGTTTTCCAAAGTAATCTTCTCGATCAGCATACTTGAGGTAGTTCACGGCATCACTACTGTCTTTAGGAGATTTCTTCATTTCGACTTCAGTGATCTTAGAATTCTCTTTGGTGAAAAACCCCGCAGCACTTTCGGTAGCGACTAGTGTGCCGCCGTTTTGTATCCAAGCCTTAATTTGTTTTTGCTGGTCTTCTCCAAAAAGGGCTTTTAAAGTACTACCTCCACCAGGAAGAATTAGTACATCATAATCTTTAAGGTCTGCTCCACCAAATCGGAATCCTTGCTTTGGAAGGCTTGTTTGCTCTAAAGCTGTCGTTCTGATTCGTTCGATAGGAAGCTCTGTGATCCAATCAAACAAAAAGTAAATCTGACCTCCGGTATACGAACTGAATGGCGGATCGACCATCATAGCAATTCGAGGTTGTTTGATCGGTCGGTTTCCTGAATTAGCCAAATCCATCCCGGTTTGCATTCTACCTGAATTGAATCCAACGATTTTCACTCCAGCTTCCTTGGATATGGCCTGCATATCATTCGCTATGGAGGAGGCTTTTTCTCTATTTCTACCCTTTAGGACGATCAACGAGCCGGATGAAAAATTCATATTACCATCACTGAAAGGCTCCTCAGCAGCTCGCACATTATACTTTTTAGCCCACAGTTTGGCTAGTGCTTTAGGAGCATCTCTTTGCGTCCAGTCAATAACATAAGCATAGCCAGCATTCGGATTTACAACTTCACCTTTAGATGATAGCGGCTCCTCTATTTCTGTTATGCCTACTGAGTAAGATCCATTGGTAGACCATGCCTCCAGGTTGTAGGCAATAGGAGCGGACCAGGAGGCCATATCATACATAACCGAATCTTCAATGGACATATTTCGCTCCATAATACTGTTGATGAATAGTGCTCTGGATTGATCGGTAGGAACAATGAACGCTCCTTTGGCCAGTGATTTTTTTGTTACTGAACCCGTGCGATAGTTCTTTGCACTACTTATTTGGAAGTTGCTGTTAGCTTGATAGACTTTCACGCCATTTCTCATGAGTACATTAACCACCTCATTGGCATACATGTCTTTGTCTGAAAAGAAATAGGCTTTGGTGTTGGTCTTGCTATTGGATGGCTGCCATGCATCATAGCTGTATTTCAGGAGTTCTTTACGATTATCAGCTGATGCCTTAATGGTAGCTATAGAAGTAGTATAATGATCAAATACTCTCTGACGTAATGTTAAATGGTACCCGTCATTAGTTTCTACAATACGTCCACCTGCAGAGTGTCCACCTTGTTCGGTCAACATGCCAATGGCACCCATTACGCTTGGCCAGCTTGAACCATACCCAGGATAAAAGAAGTCAAAGGCATCTCTTGTGAAATAGTTGATTTGGTGTTTATCAAATTCAGCCACATTCGCGTCACCGAAAACCTTTGACCATGACTCATAAGAACTGGGAAGTAACTTGTTTCTTGGGGTGGTACCAGGCATGGTGAAATAATTAGAGTTGTATCCTTGCTCGTGATAGTCTACATGTACCTGCGGCATCCATTTTTGATATTCTCCAGTATGTCCTCTGGATTCGGGGTGTAATCCCCAGATCCAATCTCTGTTCAGATCAAACCAGTAGTGATTGGTTCTTCCTCCCGGCCATCCTTCGAAATGCTCTAAGTCTTTAGGTTCAAAACCTGGTCTTTTGATTCGTTTCATAGATTTATACCAATAGACATATCGGTCTCTGCCATCCGGATTGATGCAGATATACATGATGATTACTGAATTCTTCAATACTTCCTTCGTTTCATCATCAGTTGCAGCTGCCATTCTGTAGGCTACTTGCATTGCAGCTTCTGAAGAGGAAGCTTCATTTCCATGAATATTGTAGGAAAAAGAAGTGAATACTGGTTGGTTTTCGATAATCGATTGAGATTCTGAAGAGGAAGCATTCAATAACTTCATATGCGTCTCCTGCAGTTGATCAATATTTTGGATATTTTCTTCTGAGGAAATCACCAAATTAATCAAAGGTCTACCTTCATAAGTTTTTCCATATTCATTGTACAATACTCTTGATGATTGTTCTGCTAGTTCTTTGTAATAGGAAACGATATGTGCGTACCCAGTGAAATTCTCGCCTAGTTGATACCCTAAAAAGTCCTTAGGAGAGACAATTGATGAATTGGTAGATGAATTCGAGCCGAATTTGAACCTTTCGGAATCAACTACTTGAGGTTGAGCAATAACAACTGAGAGCACTCCTGAAAGTAGGAGTAAGGTGAGAGTCTTCTTCATGTTTTTAGGTTTAAAGGATGATGAAGATACAAATACCACCTGACTTACTTTTCAAGGTTGTCGGTGAGAAGCACTAAAATATGATGGACGGTTGACCGTTTATTTATCTAATACTACTCATCTCGTATCACTTCGGTCGGGTTGAGTTTGACCACTCGAAGCGATTGAATGCCGACTAGTATCAGAATGATAGCTGCTGTAAGAATTAGATTCAATGGAAACATTTCATAAGGTATTGTAATGCGATAAGCAAATCCAGAGAGCCAGTAATCTATCATCCATAAGCTAAGTGGCCATGCGATTATATTGGCAATCACAGCTATCCAAATAAACTCTTTTGAAAGCGTATGTACAATTTGGGAACCACTTGCACCAAAGATCTTCCTTAGTCCAATTTCCCGATACCTTCTTATAGTATTAAAAGTTGACAGCCCTAATATGCCAATCATGGCTATTATGATAGCAATGATCATTGCAAAAACAGATAAGTTACTAATGACCTGTTCTTCTTGATATAGTTGAGAATATTCCTCATCCAGAATCTTATATTTCATATTAAAGAAGGGTTCGAACTGATCATATTTTTCTTCAATGAAAGCTATGGATTCTGCTGTTCGTTTCTGATTGTAACGAATGTATATAGTGCCAGCATTCTGGGGACGTACTTGATAGATAATAGTTGGTATTAAAGATTCGTGCATGGATTCACTATTGAAGTCTTTAATGATTCCAACTACTTTATTTGTTTCGCCATAAATTTTAATGGTTTGTCCAATTGGATTACTGAGATTCATTCTCTTTAGCGCACTTTTTGTAAGAATGATCTGCTGAGTAGTATCTGATTGGTTGAATAATGCTCCTTCAAGTAAGTCTAATTCAAAAACTTCTAATAGTCCATTATCAACACCGATGGGTTTAAACTGAATTTTTTCAGATTGATCTTTCCCACTCCAGGATACTTCATCTGTTGAATAGGTAGCATTAATCATATTAGCGTTGCTTGAGCCCACATGACTAACCAAAGGATTTTGTTTTAACTCATCAGTGAATGCTTGATAGTCCTTGATGTGTCTGTAAGTTGGCTCCATTACTAATATGCCTTTTCGATCATAACCAGTGCTTATGTTTTGCATATAATTCAGCTGCATATAAAACACACTGGTGAGTAGGATGATGACCCCAGAAATGCTGATTTGGGTGATGGTTAACCATCTTCTTACATTCTTTTTGCCACCTCCCTTAAATGGTAAATTCTTTAAGACCCTGACAGGATTAAATCTTGATAGAACCAGTGCAGGATAGATCCCTGAAAGTACGGTTGTCAAAATAATGATAGATAAAATCTTGACTACAAAGCTGCCATTGATATTAAAATGAATTTCTTCATTTATCAGTTGATTTAGATATGGGAGAATCACATAAGCAAGAATCAATGCTAATGCAGAGGCAATGATTACTTTGAGAAGAGTTTCGATAAAAAATTGAAAATGTAATGATGATTTACTTGCTCCATTTACTTTTCTTACGCCAATTTCTTTGCCTCGCAACGAAGATTGAGCGGTAGTTAAGTTGATGAAATTCACCATGGACATGGTGAGGATAAAAATGGCAAATAGGCCTATGATTCGTACATATGAAACCAAACCTCCGGCAGCTTTTCCATTCTTGAAATTGTTGTACAAATGGACCTTGTTGAAAGGGTGAAGAAAGACGCTCAGGTTCTCATATTTTTCCAAAACAGATAAGGAATTGATTTGATTTTCAACAGAGAGCTTATCCTTGTTCTTGAGTGTTAGGTAAGTGATGAAGGAATATTGCTTCATGTTTTCTTCCTTTTGACCCCAAAGTGCATAAGCCAGTTTCAATGGTGCAATGAATTCAAATTGAAGAGAGGAAGTCGCAGGGACATCCTTAAATACCGCGGAAATGGTGACCTTGAAATGGTTGTCTACCAGATATTCTTTCCCCACTGGGTTTTCATCTCCATATAATTTTTTAGCTACAGATTCAGACAAAGCAATGCTCTTTGGATATGTAAGTGGGTTAGATGAACCACTTAGTATTTGAAAATCAAATACCTTGAAAAACGAGGAATCTGCAAAAATTCCTTTGCTGTAGATACAGGATTTATTCTGATCTATTTTGAAACACTGTTCTGAAGGCCATCTCCAATTAGAGATTACTCTGGTTACTTGATCAATATTGGGAATGCTTTGTTGTGCTTGTTGAGTAACCTCGAGAATAGCACCAGTTGAGGTCTGAGTTTCGCCACTGCTATAACGGTTTGTGAAGACTTTATATAGCTGATCATTTTTCTCATGAAATCGATCAAAGCTTCGGTGATAATCGATCCAAAATATTGCTAGAAATGCGACGATTAAACCAAAAGAGAGACCTAGGATATTAATCGAATGATGAAGTGGTTTTCTAATTAATTGTCTGGAAAAAGTTCGTAGTACGTTTTTCAGCATAGCGATGTGATTTGATGTGGTCGTATTTTTTTTCATTGCAAAAGGTCTTAAGAAATTGATTGTATTCATCCAATAGAGATAGCCAGATTTGAAGCGACTGTGCTTTTCTCTATCCACTTGATACTGTTCAAAAAGATCACCTCGTATGGGCTCCAGCCATTCTTCTTTGCAGAACCATTCTAAAAACCGATCAGCTGATTTAGGAGGATTGGAAGTGGGCTTATGACTATGTTTTTCTGTCATACATTTTTCCAGGCCAGCTCTGGGATTTGATTCCAAAGAGTATTTCTAAGTGATCGATTATACTCAACTGCTTGTTTTCCTGAAGCTGTAATCTCATATAGTTTTTTTCTTCGACCACCTCTCTCATGAGTGGCGTCTGCGAGGTGTGATTTTAAGAATCCTTTATCTTCTAGCCTACTGAGGGCAGAGTGTATAGCCCCAATGGCAGGAGATCTTTTGGTTTGATTGGCTATTTCTTGCTTTACAGCTAGGCCATAGGCACTGGGATATAGAACTCCTATGATTAATAGAACGAGTTCTTCAAATTCTCCTAAATGAGTTCCTTTCATGTGAATAGTTGGTTTTTAGCTGTCACATGGAATTCGCATTAATTATGCTCACCTATTTATTAGGAGATTTCAGCATTAATGCTCATTTCATTTTATCAATTTTCGTAAATGTAGAATAAATGCATTTACTACAAATACGAAAATTGATAAAATAAAGTTTTACTACTCGTCTTTTAGTGCTTGGGAAGGATTGGCAACAGCTGCCTTGTATGATTTGGCACTAACAACAACCCATGTCAATATGAGTATGATGATGATAGGTAAGATTAGCAAATACCATGTGATCTCAATGCGATTGGCATAGCCTTGAAGCCAATCATTCAACCAATAAAATGCAGCACCTATTCCTATGATACTTCCTAGGAGAACAAGCTTGGTGAAGTCTTTGATAATCATGTTAATAAGAGAGGTAACCGAAGCTCCCAACACTTTTCGCACAGCAATTTCTTTGAAACGCCTTTGGAGAACGAAAGTAGTAAGGGCGAATAACCCGAGCAATGCTATGAAAATAGCTATTCCTGAGAAAGTGGTAAAGGTCATTCCAAACCTTTTTTCCCCTTCAAATTGCTGCTGAAAGGTATCATCTAAAAATTTTGCTTCAAATGGATAACCCCCGGCCAGGTTTGACCATTGGTTCTCTACATCATCAAAAACCTTCATAAGATTTTGATTGGAAAATTGAACAAGGATATAGTTCTGATGATAAATACCAATTTCGTAGCTATCGAATCCATATCTAATGATTAGGGAGCCAACATCTCTTTTTAGTGAAGTAAAATTGAAATCTTTGACTAGCCCTATTACAGTATAAATTTTGTTATCACGTTCAAGTTTTCTGCCTATCGGATTTTCCCATCCAAGCTCTTTCGCTAGCGCTTGATTAACGATGACTGTGGCGGTATCAGGAATAAAATCTTCTTTAAAAAATCGCCCATCTATCAATTCCATATTGAAGATTTTCTCTGTACCAGGAGCCATAAAAGCATTATATGGGCTAAATGCCTGTCCAGCTTCATTGGGTACTGAATACCCATAGTCAGGAAATCCATAGAACGGAACATTACTGGTTTTACTTACCTGCTTGATATACGGTTTTTTCTCTAGCTCACTTTTTAAAACGTCATATTTATCCCCAAGCTCTGTACCGTTGCGGATGACTAATGTGTTATTTATATCAATACCTATATCCTGTGATTGTAGGTGTTCTACCTGAAAATAGATGACTAGCGTTATGGCAATCAAAAAGACGGAAGTCGCGAATTGAAATATGACGAGTATATTCCTCAAGGTTGATTTACCAGCTTTGGTAATTCCACCTTTTAGTGCCTGAATAGGATTAAATCTGGACATAACATAGGCTGGATACCCACCTGCAAGTGGACCGACTACAATTAATAAAGCAGCTAACACAAGAAGATTACTAGGAGTAAAAAGATCAGCATTGACAAAAGATCTCTGGGTGAGTTCATTAAAAAGATTAATAGACGAAACAGCTAGTATGCATGCGAAAATTAATGATAAGAATGTGATCAGCATAGATTCCGTGAGAAACTGAAGTATGATATTTTTCTTTTGAGAGCCGAGCGATTTTCTTATTCCTACTTCTTTGGATCTTAGAGCTGATCGGGCAGTAGATAAGTTGATGTAGTTAATGCATGCGATTATCAAAATGAATACGGCAATGAGGCTGAATATGAGAATGCTTTCTTCGTTCCCTTGAGAGCCTAAACTGAAATTAGATTTTTTAAGATGAATATCTAATACAGGAATAAGCGTAAATGCAAAGTTGCGATTGGGATATTCCTTTACGAGTGCTTCGAATGATTCATGCCCTGTATATTCTATGAAGTCTGGTCCTACTTTTTCTTCATATAGTTCAGCTAATAGGATTGAGACCTCTTGAGTAGTAGCACCTTTTTTAAGTTTGGTATAGGTGTATGTATTATTTCCACTCCAGTGGTATGTCTGATCTGGATCTATTGGATTAGCTACAATGTACTTATAGGGTATGTGAGTGTTTCTCGGAGGGTCAGCTACGATACCTACTACTTTGAATTGGTCTCCATCAATACTGATGACTTTGTCCATTGCAGAAATATCCTTGAAGTATTTATCTGCAAGTGTTTCTGTAAGAATCAAATGATCTGGTTGAGATAGTGCATATTCCAAACTCCCTTGCTTTAAGTCAATATCAAAGACTTTTAGAAAATTCTCGTCTACCCAAAGGCCTCCATCTTGTAGGATACCCTGATCATTCACTTCCAGGAAAGACTCTGATAAACCATTAATCTTTGTTGCAGCTTCTATTTGAGGTATTTCTGCCTGAATCGTTTGTGCGAGCAAGGAGGGAGTCCATCTTCCGTGATCTCCATTCGCTACTCTATACATCCTATCTGTCTCAGGAAAGAAGTTGTCATAGCTTTTTTCATGAAAGATATACATGGATATGAGGAGAGCGGACGCAATAGCAACTGCTAGCCCTGAGATATTAATAAACGTGTAGCTCTTTTGTCTCAAGAGTGTTCTAATAGCTACTTTTAAATAATTTTTGACCATTGCGAGTGTTGTTAATTGTTCAAAATCTTCAAGTCCTTTTAAATACCTCCATCGAAAGAAGCGAATGGTATTCCAGCCAAATTTGAATCTGGAATTATTACGTTCAAATAGCTCAAATAGATCTCCTTCAATTTGCTCCAAGTAGTGATCCTTGCAGTAAAATTTAAGAAATCTTAACGCCCATTTAGGTGGAATTTTTTTGTTCATTATTGATATCCAAGCATCGTCTTTGGAATTTGATTGTAAAGCTCATTTCGAGATTGATGTACAAATTCAATGGCATTGGAACCTTCAGCGGTTACTCTGAAAAGTCTTTTTCTTCTTCCACCACGTTCGGCACTTGCCCCTCCCATATACGAAGACACAAATCCTTTTTTTTCTAAGCGATCCAGTACTGTATGTATGGCGCTGATGTTCGTTTTCCGGTGAACTTGTTTTTCTATTTCGTCCATTACTTTTATTCCGTAAGCTTCCTCATTGAGAATGGCTACAATCATTAACACCAACTCTTCGAGTTCACCTAATTGATATGATTTCATCTTCATTATTGCGCTGATCGATGCTTGTTTATTTCATAATTGTAAATCAAATACGAATATAAGTCAGTTAGGTTTCTTTCATGATTGTAAACTAAATACAATCAAAAATGATAAAGGTTGCATAACCGAAACAATTTAAATTGGAATTTTGCTTTGTTAAACTCTACATTGTTTGGATTGGATTTGCAAGAGATCCGATGAAATGTAGTAGTATGAAGAGAGCCTACTTATCAGAAATAGGAAATAGCATTAACACTTTTTCTTAAATTCTTTTTTAACAATTCCATATTTTCGGAGAGGTAGAAAATGTAACTGGTTGCCTTGTCTTTCTTGTGAATACAAATAATGTGACAATACTTGTACTTGTTTGAAAAATCTGAATCTATTAGGACGGTGGCTGCTCCTGCCCAACTGGCATTGAATAAATCTTTCTGTATGTTGTTATATTCCTTAATAGGGAAATCTATTCCATTGCTTAGATTGAGGATGGTCATCATCAGAAACCATTTTATTTGACTGTTTTCCATTTCTAACCTCTCTAGATAGCCTGCCTCTTCTTCTTCGCTTGCATATTCTTTTAGCGTAATTGGCCTGATAGCAAACCGTACTTCACCATAGGCGCCTTCTATTGCATATTCATATTCCATTGCTTCATTTGGGATAATTTCAGATTCAACAAATCCGTTTGGCATAGTAAAATACATATCGACTTGTCTGAGAAGCTTCTTAAAGTCATCAATTTATTGGGCAAACGGTAGAAATGGAGAAAGTAAAAGGAGTAATGAAAGTAGTAGTTTCATTCTATATTTAGTATAACGTATTAGTGAAGATACTCAAATAACTAGAGCCTGTGGCAATGAAGGTTATTTTTTGAAAAAATGAAATTAAATCCCTCATCACGAGGGATTTGTTGATTTAGAATTGCTCGATAAAGTAATTGATGATATCTGTTGTAGTAATGATACCGACTAGTTTTTCATTCTTTACTACAGGAAGTGCATGAAACTCACGCTTGCTAAAAACCTCAGCAGCATCTTTAATGGTATCATCGGGACTTACTGTTTCAGGGCTATGCTTCATTACTTGATTAATGGATAGCATATCAAAAATTGCTTCATCTGATCCAGTTTGCTCTTCGCCAAATGTGTTTCCGAAGCTGATCCTCAAAATGTCTGTTTGACTCAGTATGCCAATTAATTTGTCCCCTGATACCACTGGGATATGCCGAATGTGGTACTTGTTAAACAGGTCATTAGCCTGTTTTAGTGAATTGGTAATATTTACGGTTTGAACGTCTTTGGTCATGACATTCTCTACTTTCTCTCTTTTTTTCATATATGTATTATTTTAAATCGGTTTAATCAGTACTTGCAGCTGAGCGATGAAACCTGCTAGCTATCTCGGGATCAGGATTTAATGAAATATTAGCTTGATCTTTTCCTTCGTAATTCAGATGATTCAAGACGTATCGAATAGTCTCTAGCCTTGCTTTCTTTTTATTGTTAGCCTCAATGATGATCCATGGGCTATATGACATATGAGTTCTTGAGAACATTTCTTTTTTATACTTGGTATAATCGTCCCAATGCTCTTGGGCTTTTTCATCTATGGGGCTGAGCTTCCACTGCTTCAATGGATCATCTTTGCGAGAATCAAATCGCTTCTTTTGTTCACTCTTGGAGATGGAGAGCCAGAATTTGATAATCTCAACGCCATCCTCGTATAGCATATGTTCAAACTCGGGAACCTGAAGTAGAAAAGTCCTGTATTCATCCTCCGTGCAAAACCCCATTACAGGTTCCACGACAGCTCTATTATACCAGCTCCTGTCATAAAAAGTGATTTCTCCAGGGTTAGGAAGGGTATTTACATATCTCTGAAAGTACCATTGTCCTTTTTCCACTTCAGTAGGCTTACTCAAAGCCACCACACGCATAGCCCTTGGATTGAGATGTTCTATAAACCTTCTGATATTCCCACCTTTTCCCGCTGCATCACGACCTTCAAAAATGATGGCCACCCTTCGATTGTTCATGTACACATCTCTTTGCAGTTTCACCAACTCTATTTGAAGTTGCTTAAGCTCGTGTTCATAGTTGAGCGAAAACATGAGTTTTTCTATGTCATGATTTTTTTCCTTTAGAATTCTTTTGATTCCATTTGCAGAATTTATCCTTTGAAGGTCTTCAGCAGTCAAGTCAAGTTTTTCCTCTAGTCCATTATTTTTCTCATCCATAGTATAAATCATCGATTTAATTGAATGACAAGTTATAGAGGGGCATTAGCGCAATAAAGGATAAATGTCATCCCTACTTTTGATTAATATCAATTGGAGTAAGGAAGGGTAAATGGAAGATTACATTTTTGCCCTAGGCCCCATTTCTACCACCTCTAGGTTTTTAATTTCTCCATTCTCCAAGTCAAATCGAAGGAGAGTTTTTATTTTATGAAAACCGTGCTTACCTGCCGCACCTGGATTCATAAAAAGCAAGTTGTTTTGCTTATCCGACATTACTTTTAGAATATGGGAGTGGCCACATATGAGAAGTTTTGGTTGATAGTGTCTTACATATTCTAAAACCTTCTGGTTATACTTAGGTGGTTTTCCTGCAATATGAGTGATTAAGATACGGACACCCTCTCTTTCGAAGATTTCACCTTCCTTACATTCCACCCGCAGTTTTCCTCCATCAATGTTTCCCCAAACAGCGATAGTGGGCTTAAAAGCTTTTAACTCATTCAGCACCTCAATTGTGCCAATATCTCCGGCATGCCAGACTTCATCTACTCCTTCGAAGTACTTGAAAACTTTGGGATCCAAATAGCCATGCGTGTCAGATAGAAGACCGATCTTCATTTGATTATCTTTGTGATGAAACTAAATCAGGGTGCAAACCCGTTTGATAGGCATGCGATCGCTAAAATATTTATTTGTTTCTGTAATCCTTTTAGGTCTTTCATCTTTTGATGTGACTGAGAAGGAAGAAGTAAAATGGTTGACCTTTGAGGAGGCTATTGCCTTGCACGAAGAAAATCCAAAGAAATTGTTGATAGACCTGTATACGGATTGGTGTGGATGGTGTAAGGTGATGGATAAGCAAACTTACAGTCAAAACGAAATAGCTTCTTTTATCAATGAAAACTTCTATCCAGTAAAGTTTAACGCTGAACAAAAGGAATCTGTAGAATTTAGAGGCCACACCTTCAATTACGTTGCTCAAGGCAGAAGAGGAGTTCATGAATTAGCGGCAGCATTAACTAGAAATCAGCTTAGTTACCCCACGACAGTTTTCATGGATGAAGAATTAAGAATTATCCAACCAATAGCTGGATTCCTTAAACCTGCCCAAATGGAGCCAATACTTCTTTTCATCGGAAACGATCATTTTAAGACGACCGAATGGGAAGATTTTAAGAAAAACAATAAAACTTCTTTGTAAGCCTGCAACCTTTCTGTTTTTTCATAATCTTTTACTTAGAAGACATTAATATTAAATGTGTCACCTAACTCTAAATAATTAAGACATGAAAAAATCATTTATAATAACCCTAATAGGAGTTCTGGTAGCGGGCGTGGCTCTGGCTCAATCGGAAGAAACGAGAAGTTTATCATCTTTCTCATCGGTTTCAGCAAATGAAGCTATCGATGTTTACCTAAAAGCGGGTGATAAGGAAGAAGCAAGAATTGTTTCAGAAAATGTAGATATAGAAGATGTGCTAACTGAAGTTAGTGGTGGTCGTCTGAAGATTCATTTGGATGGCAACAACTGGAGAAATGTGGATGTAGATGTCTATGTTACTTACAAATCAATCGATGCAATAAGTGCCTCTTCTGCAGCTTCTATCACATCTGAAGGAACGATTCAAGCCGACGGAGATTTTGACGTAAGAGTGAGTAGTGCTGGAGATATTGTTGCTTCTATTGAAGGAGCTGATGAGGTTTCTATTAATGCATCAAGTGCAGGAGATGCTCGTTTAAAAGTTGAAGCCAATGAAATTGATGCAGAAGTTTCGAGTGCTGGAGATATAGAGGTTTCAGGTATTGCTGAAAAGCAAGACATTGAAGCAAGTAGCTCTGGTGATTACCATGGATTTGATGTAGAGAGTGATGATGTGGAAGCGAGGGCGAGCAGCGGTGGATCCATCAAAGTAAATGTTAAGACCAAGCTTGATGCACGTGCTAGCAGTGGAGGGGCTGTTAGGTATAAGGGATCACCTACTTATTTGGATGCAAATTCAAGTAGTGGAGGATCCGTAAGGAAATCTTAAATAATCTCAAAATCTGATACAAGCCTGCATACATTTGTGCAGGCTTTTTTGTTATCAGAGAATGAGAAAAATATCGGCACTTATTTTACTGTCTTTTATTCTTTTTGGATGCGAATCTTCTGAGGAAAGAAGAGATCGTTTTTTTAACCTTGGAAATAAAGCCCTTCAGGAAGGAGCCTTTGATCAAGCGATAGAATATTACAATCAATCAATCAAAGAGGATGCTAACTATGCTGAGGCTCTAAACAATAGAGGTGTCGCCAGAATTGAATCAGATCATACATATGAAGCTATCCTAGATTACAATAAGGCAATACAACTCGATTCGGATTATTTAGATGCACTTTTTAATCGAGCATATGCTTATGAAGAAATAGGTCAATATGAAAATGCGCTAAGGGATGTAGAGTCAATTCAAGGCATTGTAACAGATTCAGCTTTTGTTGATTTTTACAAAGGGTTAGTCCTTACCAAATTGCGTCGATATGAAACTGCATTGAAGAGTTTCGAAGTAGCAAATAGCTTGAATCCAATGAACCCGGAGACCATTATTAATATGGCCACCATCTATTATTTCCAAGAATCATATGATACTGCTGTAACCTTAACAAATGATGCCTTAGCATTAAATGCCGAAGATGCGAATGCATTCAACCTTTTAAGTCTTATTGAACTTGAAAGAAAAAATTATCAAGGGGCACTCGCAGAGATTGATAGAGCATTAGATATTGTACCCAACGAGCCCTATTTCCTGAACAACAAAGGATATATCTACCTTCAAATGGATAGTTTAGATTTAGCGATTGACCACATAAATCGAAGTATTGTCCTGAATCCGAGAAATGGATGGGCTTATAGAAATAAAGGTATCTATATGCTAAAAACTGGTGATCCAATCCTGGCTTTAGACTTGCTTAATCGAGCCATTAGATCAACGGAATTTGTTGATGAATTGTACTATTATCTTGGCCTAGCACATTTGGAGCTTGGTGACTTAGAATCAGCTTGTAAGGCATGGCAAAAAGGAAGAGAGTTCAATGAAAAGCCAAGTGTTCGAATGCTCAATCAAAATTGTGATTGATCTTTCTTGAAAATAAGTTGCATCAACGAAACCAAGTGACTGAAAATAATGGCAGGCACTACGAATGTGGGTAATAATATGTAAGGGAAATAGAATACCCCAAGATTTGCAACCTGACCACCCGTTGGTGTAAAGAAGTACGGCATGAAACTCACTGCTATATTCACAACGTAAAACAATAATCCTAGAGCGATCAAATTCCAAATAATTGCTCCAATTCTACTTTTACTTCGAGCTCCTACCATAAACACTGCTGCAAAAGGAGCAGATATTCCAGAAATGATATCCATGTTACTTCCTTCAAAAGTCATATCAATAGGAATGGCTCTGGAAACAGCTAACCACCATAATACCATTTCTACAGGCACTCTAACTATATGAATATAGTGTAAGGTGGTAACAGGCATATTCATTAACAACGCCCGACTTCTGGGCCAAACTAAAAAGAATAAAATAGCGACTAAAGTGAAGCCTACAAACATAGGAAGTCGGGGAAATCCAGATAAGCTTGTGAAGTAACCATTAAATGTCTGTACACAAACAAAGAATATCCATCCGACTAAGAAAGTAATTGCTAAAGAGGAAGTAAGGTTTTTCTTTCCTGGGGTAGCTACACTAATAGCATAATACAAGAAGCTAAGCACGGCAATAACAATTGCTATGAAAGTTCCAGCTACATAACCAGGGATGTCTTCCATTAGTGGTGATTAGGGTGTACTTAGCAATATAAAATAAAAATGGAATGAATCAGTCATGCTTAATTTGCAATGAAATGAATTTCGATGAACTAACCAGATTCTTGGAGAAGCGTGTACAGCTACCCTTGCCAGGGAACTCTGCACATGAGCTGATGAAACCAAGATTACCCAATGGGGCACCCATTAAAATGAATCATGCATCCAACCCAAGGAAGGGAGGTGTTCTGATTCTTTTATACAGAGATGGAGAAAATACCTATTTTCCATTGATTCAACGACCGCATTATGAAGGTATACATAGTGGTCAGATGGCATTGCCAGGAGGTAGATTTGAAGAGTGGGATGGCAATCAATATGAAACTGCTCTGAGGGAGACCAGAGAAGAGATAGGCGTACAAGAAGGAAAAGTAGAAATAATTGGAAGCCTATCTGAGTTCTTTGTGGCGGCTAGCAATTACATGGTATTGCCTGTCATAGGAAAAATAGATCATAAACCTGGTTTTATCCCAGAACCAAGAGAGGTGGCTGACATTGTAACTCCCGCTGTGCAAGACTTAATAAACCCGACAAACTTGAAAGAAAAAGAAATCATTGTTCAAAGTGGTTTCAAAATGCAATGTCCATACTTTGAATTGCAAGGCAGGACAGTTTGGGGTGCTACAGCTATGATGTTAAGTGAATTGGTAGAAATACTTAAAGAATTCGGAGATTCATAATAAGAGGGTAACCAAAAGGTAATTCTCTTAATGTCAAACAGTCTGACTTCAATCTTACATTTGAAACATGGAAGCTTATGAAAGAGAATACCATGATTACTCGTCTAATTTTGATGATAGACTTGAAACAGAAGACACTTTCGCAGAGGAAGAAGAGGAAGAATTGACCTTCAAAAATGAGGAAGTTGAATTTTATCGTAATCTGGAGGAATACTAATCCTAAATAATCCTTATTTCCTACTGATCTATTTACTAATTTTGCATCGGCAAACGGGTGCGACTAGCTCCTGCTGAATCCCCCAGGACCTGACGGTAGCAAGGGTAGGTGGTCGTAGCAGTGCGACGCTTCGTTTGCCATTTTTTTGCTTAAATTCATCATTTTCTTCCTAACAAATGAAATGTCCGCTTTCAATAAATTTTTTGACAATGCGGAGTAAAAGATTACACATATCACCGGCAGTCACAATCTCCAAGACTTTACATCTGACAACTAAAAACTTACAATACACATGAAATTCTTCATTGATACAGCAAACCTTGACGAAATAAGAGAGGCTCAAGACTTGGGCGTGCTTGATGGTGTAACCACCAATCCTTCATTGATGGCCAAAGAGGGTATTACCGGAGAAGCAAACATTCTGAAGCATTACAAGGATATTTGCGATATAGTAGATGACAATGTTAGTGCTGAAGTAATTGCTACCGAATTTGATAAAATGGTTGCAGAAGGGAAGGAGCTTGCGAAGATCGATGATAAGATCGTCGTTAAGATTCCAATGATTAAGGATGGAGTTAAAGCGATCTCTGCACTTACGGCAGCAGGCATAAGAACAAACTGTACATTGATTTTTAATGCGGGCCAAGCCATTCTTGCTGCAAAGGCAGGCGCAAGCTATATCTCTCCATTCATAGGAAGATTAGATGACATTTGCACGGATGGGTTGGCATTAATAGAGCAGATTGTAGGAATTTTTGATAACTATGGTTTCGAGACTGAAGTGTTAGCTGCTTCCATCAGACATAACATGCATTTGATTCAATGTGCAGAAATAGGAGCAGATGTTGCTACTTGTCCGCTTAGCGTCATAACTGGATTACTAAAACATCCGTTAACCGATTCAGGGCTGGAAAAATTTCTGGCCGATTATCAGAAATCGAACAAATAAGTTAACCTGTAGTTAATGATGGAAGTACTAGATTTAGTTAATTTAGAAGAAATGTACATCATTAAGGTAAAGGGTAAAGCTAAGATTCCTGACTACATACAGATTCGTGATAAAGATTTCGTTTTGGTAGCATATTTCCGAACAGATCGCCCACTTAAGCGTATGGATAAGTTTGGACTTGCAGGAAAAGACCAAGAACTAAAAGACTTGATCAGCACACTTCCTTATGGTAAACTTCAAAAGCTAGAATTATAAATTAAATCATGCCTTTTTCTGAAGAACCGATTGTCAACGTTTCTAACGCTTCTATTTTCCAAGAAGACCATACAGTTCTTAGTGAAATTGACTTTCTTGTGGACAAAGGTGAGTTCGTTTACATCATCGGTAGAACAGGTAGTGGCAAGTCTTCTCTCTTAAAAACATTGTACGCTGATTTGCCTTTAAGATTGGGGCATGTTGAAGTTGTTGGATTCCCGATCAGTAGCATTAAGCCAAAGGATGTTCCTTATCTAAGAAGGAAAATTGGAATCATTTTTCAGGATTTCGAGCTGTTTTATGATCGTTCTGTGGCAGATAACCTAACCTTCGTAATGAAAGCAACCGGTTGGAAAGATCCTGCTAAAATGAAAAATAGAATTGCTGAAGTTCTAATGCGTGTAGGGCTTGGAGCAATTTCAGCAAAAATGCCGCATCAACTTTCGGGTGGAGAGCAACAACGCGTGGTAATAGCAAGAGCGATGGTCAATGAGCCTCAGATATTGTTTGCGGATGAACCTACTGGTAATCTAGATCCAGATGTAAGTGATGGGATATTAAAACTTTTTGAAGAAATCAATAATAGCGGAACAGCAGTTTTAATGGCCACTCACAATCACAAATTCATTGAAAAATTTCCTCATAGAGTTCTTAAATGTGAGAAAGGTAGAATTCTAGATTCCTCCAAAGAAAAATTTGAATTAAGCGGCTGGTATTAGCGTCCGTTCTTCTGCAAGATTTACCCAATAATTTAGCTGTACCTTTGCAATTCATGGAGATGGTTTTGACAAATTAGCCATTTCGTCAAATAAACTTTATGTCATTTAATTCATTGGGTTTATCCGAACCCCTGCTTAAAGCAATAAGTAAAAAAGGATATACTGAACCATCTCCTATTCAGTCAAAAGTCATCCCGGTAGTTTTAGAAGGAAAAGATGTACTTGCTTCGGCACAAACAGGCACGGGTAAGACTGCTGGATTCACACTTCCGATCCTTGAGTTGCTTTCTAGTGGACCAGAATATAGAAAAAAACCAGTCAGAGCACTGGTTTTGACACCTACAAGAGAACTTGCTGCTCAGGTTTACGATAATGTTCGTGCTTATTCTGCTTTTATGGATATGAGATCTGCCGTGATTTTCGGTGGAGTTAAGGCCAACCCTCAGATTGCTGCACTTCGAAATGGTGTTGATATTCTTATAGCTACACCTGGGCGATTACTTGACTTGCATAATCAACGAGCACTGTCTCTTCATAAGATAGAAGTATTAGTTCTGGATGAGGCAGACAGAATGTTAGATATGGGTTTTTTGAGAGATATCAATCGAATTCTCGAACTATTACCGCCTAAAAGACAGAACTTGCTTTTCTCTGCCACTTTCTCGAAGGAGATCAAGCGACTGGCTAATGGCTTCATGAATCATCCACAATATGTGGAAGCTACACCAGAAAATACAACAGTCGAGAAAATTAATCAACAAGTATATAGAGTAGATAAGAAGCGTAAAACAGACCTCATTCTCGACCTGATAGCAGGAGGGAAATGGCAGCAAGTGCTTGTCTTTACTCGTACAAAACACGGAGCAAACCGATTGACTGAGAAGATGGTGAAAGCAGATATCAGCGCAGCTGCTATTCATGGCAATAAAAGCCAAGGTGCTAGAACCAAAGCACTGGATGGATTTAAGAAAGGAAATGTAAGAGTTTTAGTTGCCACGGATATTGCGGCACGAGGTTTGGATATACCATTACTACCTCATGTAGTCAATTTTGAATTACCTAATATCCCCGAAGACTATGTGCATCGAATTGGAAGGACAGGCCGGGCAGGAGCTAGCGGTATCGCGCTATCTCTGGTAAGTTTGGATGAAATTGAATACCTAAGGGATATTGAAAAATTGATTAAAACAAAACTTCCTGTCGACGAAATAGAAGGATTCGAACCAACAGAAAAACAAAGCGATTTGCCACCATCCTCAAAAAAGAAGAACTTTAAACCCTCACGACCAAAATCTAACAAGAGGAACAACTTCCGCGGAAAATCAAAACCCAGACGAAACTGATGACGAATAATCTGCTCATATATGGTGCCTACGGTTATACCGGACGTTTGATTGTGGAAGAGTGTCTGGAGCAGGGCATAAAACCGATTATAGCAGGAAGAAGCGCAGATAAAGCAATGGCTTACGCTAACAAGCATGGTTTGGAGTACGATGTTTTTGAGATTTCAGAAAGAGCGAAACTGGAGAAATGGCTGAAAAGAGGAGACATAGTGGTTCATTGTGGAGGGCCATTTATTCATACAGCAAAAGAAATGGTGCAAGGATGCCTTGCTACCAATACGCACTACCTAGATATAACAGGAGAATTTCAAGTATTTGATTTGATTAAGGAATATGGAGAAAAAGCCAAAGAGAAAGGGCTCATGCTTCTACCCGGTGTTGGTTTTGATGTTGTGCCTTCAGATTGCCTTGCCAAACACTTACACAGTAAGTTACCTTCAGCTACAGATTTAAAATTGGCATTTGTCAGCAAAGGAGGTAAGCTCTCAAGAGGTACGGCTAAAACAATGATTGAGAACCTTGGAGAACCACAAACTCGGAGAAGAGATGGCGACTATGAAGGAGTTCCCATGGGCAAATCCGCCAGAGTCATAGATTATGGTGAGTTTAAGCAAATCTCTATGGGTATCTCTTGGGGAGATATTTCAACGGCACATCATAGTACACGTATTCCGAATATAGAAGTGTTTTCTGGAACCACAGAACAGCAGCTTGCCAAGGTGAAAAAGGCACTACGACTATCCTTTATGTTGAGATCAAAAACCATCAAAAACTTCCTGATGAAGCAGATGGATAAACGACCTGACGGGCCGAAAGAAAACCGTAGAAAAGAATCCAATATGTATTTATGGGGAGAAGTTACGGATGGCACTCAAAGCATAGAGGCGAGACTAAAGACCCCCAATGGCTATACATTGACAGCTTTGACTTCAGTCTTAATTGCGCAAAAGATATTTGCGGGAGAGATTAAGCCCGGATTCCAAACACCTTCATCCGCTTTTGGTGAAGACTTAATTCTTGAAATAGAAGGCTGTTCCTACTTATAGAAAGATTCGTTTTTTTAGTCGAGTAACCACCCTTTCTTCATCGAAAGAAATGGATCTTTCATTTCTAAAGGCGTAATTTCATCTCATGAGATTCACTCTTATCACCCTTGCCGTATTGATTTTCCAGACAGTTTCCGGTCAAACAGTTAACGTTTCAGGAATATGGATTGGTAGCTCTACCTTTCTTAAAGAACAGACGCAATTAAAATATGAACTGACTCAAAAAGGAGTGTTGGTTTCTGGATTCGTTTATGCCAATAACATGAAGAAAGACTCCCTCAAGGTCAGGGTGAAGGGAAAGATGAAAAATGGCAAAATCATTTTGGAAGGAGAGGAAATAATATATAAATCGGGCCTGGCATGTATGGCGAAAAATGAACTAACCTATGTCCTTAACAATGGTCAGGAGACGCTTACAGGAAGGTGGAAGGGAGATGTTAAATTAAATACTTGTCCACCTCTAACAGCAGGCAATGTCACACTCTTCCGAGAAGCTAAGTTGGTGCCATCATCCATAATAGCGCAAAACCCAACTGATCCGATAAAGAAAGTCTCTGATAAAGATGCAGTAGGTAAGGCATTGATGAATGAACTCGGTAAACGAAAGTATTATGCGTTGATTATAGGCGTTAATGAATACCAAGACAAAGAAATTCAAGATTTAGACAATCCAATAAACGATGCAGAGCAACTTGCGGGTGTTTTGACTTATCACTATTCATTTGATCAGGAGAATATCACAGTCCTTGAAAACCCTAAGAGAGAAGATATTATTATAGCTCTTGATCATCTCACGAAACTTGTAACCGAAAAAGACAACCTCCTAATTTTCTATGCCGGACATGGCATTTGGAATGCACAACTTAATCAAGGGTACTGGCTTCCTAGTGATGCGTCTATGGATTCCAAATCTTACTGGCTATCTAATAGTACTCTTAGAGATTACTTAGGTGGAATTAGATCCAAACATACACTACTGATTTCAGATGCTTGTTTTAGCGGAGGGATATTGAAAGAAAGAGCAGTATTTGAAAACAGCAGAGCAATTCTTGAAGTGTATAAGCTACCAAGCCGAAAAGCAATGACTAGCGGAACGTTAAAGACGGTTCCGGATGAAAGTGTCTTTATTGAATACTTACTAAAGAACCTAATCAATAATCAATCGCCTTTGATTTCAGCAGATCAACTATTTAGATCGTTCAAAACCGCCGTAATTAATAATAGCCCAAATGGGCAAGTACCTCAGTATGGACCTATTACGCAAGCTGGAGATGAGGGAGGAGATTTTATTTTTTTGAAAAGACAATAGCCAAAACAAACTAAATCAATATCGGTGCGCATGGTTTAGATCATGAAAGCATCTAAACCTTACACCGCAGCAAAATTCATTCTCGTGCAAAAATATTTTATTTATATAATAGCGTTTAGTACAATTATTAATGGTTGTGATTTTAGTGATATAGAGCTTGACAAAGTGCAAGGGCCAACCATTGACAACACATTTGCTGTCAATATTGGCAATATCAAGTACACTGTTGATGAACTGGTGGAGAGTCTAGAAGATGAAACACTTGAAGTTGTAGAAGGAGACGATCTCTTCCTGTCATTTGTTTACCGGGATACTTCTCTTTTTGATGATATAGATGAGTTTGTAAAAATTAGTGATGTATTTAATGAGGATAGTTTTGCTCCATTTGATACTGATATTCCACCCTCTGGTTCCGCAAGCATAGTCGCCATTCCAACGGAGAGTTTTGAATTTGAATTCAATCCAGACAAAGGAGAGCAGATAGATTCTACTTTTTTTAAAGGAGGAACACTTCAATATGTACTCACTTCAGATTTTGATGTTCAGATCGATTATGTATTTACCCTCAATGATATTAGGGAGCTAAATGACGATCCTATTGTATTTGTAAGAACTTTAGCAGCGGGAGCTTCATCGGATTCCCAATCACTTCCTCTGGATGGACTGAAGAATGTTTCAAGAAGGGTAGACTCAGTTAATATTTTTAATGTTACCCTTGACTTAGTCTTTCACATTCCTGCAGGAAAGTCAATCGGTGCTTCAGATGAAATCAAAATAGAACTTGAATTCCTAGAATCGGAATTTTCAGCAATTTTTGGAAACTTTGGAACTGATCCAGTCGAAGTTCAAAGAGACAGTATAGAAATCTCCGCCTTCGATGAATTTAACGAGGGAGGGCTCGTCTTTAATGATCCTTCAATAACGATTGATTTCGTGAATGCGTTTGGGGTAGAACTTGGAGTTTCATTGGATGGAATTAAATCAGTGGATTCAAATGAATCTGAAATTATTCTATCAGGAGAAGTCATTGATAACCTCCAGTTTGTTGAAGCCCCTGATGAAACTCAATTGGGTCAAACGATAGCCTCAACACTCACCATTGATAAATTGAATAGCAACGTAGATGAATTGCTGAATTCTACTCCGCAAAAGATAATTTTTGATGTTACGGCTACACCAAATCCTCCCGGCTCAGATAATTTGAATAACTACCTTTTTGATAGTAGCTATCTTGAGATAAGAACATCCATCGAGATTCCTCTCGATTTCAGAATGAATGGCTTTTCTAAAGATTTTGATCTTTCTATTGCAGGGTCTGATCTTGAAGATGCTGATTCTCTAACAATCAACATTCAGGTGCTCAATGAGATACCATTTGATGGGGTTCTGGACTTATCCTTTAAAGATTCAGAAGGAAATGAACTCTACAGACTCGCAGAAATTGGATTGATTGAATCACCGGAGACTTTTTCAGGAGATCGAATAGCAGAACCAATGATGAGTACTTCAGCAATCAAATTGGATAGCGAAGGCATAGAAGCATTTCTGCTGACATCAGACATTGTGGCAACCATGAATATTTTCACAATTGGCAATGAAAGTGGAGATTTTGTGAAAATTTTCTCAGACTACAAATTAGAAATCTTTTTGACTGCTGAAGGTAAAGTAAGCGTTGATTTATGAAAAGAATAATTATCCTACTATCCTTTATGACCCTTCTGGCAAACGTATCGAATGGTCAATCAGATCTTACGTTTTATCACATGGGGGCATTGACACCTCAATCGAGCATGAACAATGCATCATTCTTTCCTGATGCAGAGTTTTTTATATCCTTTCCAGGAATTTCAGGCTTGAATATTAAAATGGATAGTGAGATTAGCTACAACCAATTCATGGTACCGGTAGAAGGAACTGATTCTGTTAAGGTAGACATATATCGGGCATTGGATAACTTAAAGGAAGGGGATAATGTACGATTTAAGGGCGATGTTTCTCTCTTCCAATTTGGAATAAGAAGCGGAAATAAAACTTTTAGTTTGTTTGCTAATATGCGATACAGTGGTGGATTTAATTATCCAGTGAATTTTCTCAACTACTTCGCTTACGGAAATGGAAATTTTATTGGGGAAGAAGTAGACGAAAGACAAATTAAGGGAGGAGGAATTGCATATCATGAAATTGGACTTGGGTATACACAAGACTTGGTTATTCTAGAAGATAAGACACTCCGAATCGGCGGGAGATTGAAATACTTGACAGGCCTAGCTCACCTAAGTTCTTCTAAAGATGCCTCCGTAAGTATGTTTACAGACCCAGCAACATACGACCTTACTATCCAATTCAACGATGCAATGATCCGTACTGCTGGTTTAAACGAGCTTCAAGGGGATGATCCTGTAGGATACATACTAGGTTTTGGATCAAATGACAATCGAGGATTCGCGATAGACCTTGGAGCGGATTTAACAATCAATGATAAGCTTCATGGGTACTTAGCTATCAACGATCTAGGTTTCATTAACTGGAAGCAAGATGTTGAAAATTATGCGTTGGAAAACAGCGAGATCGTGTTGGGCGGTTTTGATGATGTAAATGACGTAAACGTTACGCAGGCATTGGAGGATAGCATAGATGTATGGACTGAGCATGTGGCTGGTCAAGTTGAGTTTAGAACAGGCATTGGTACACAAACACTATTAGGAGCTAGTTACCAAGTGACGCAAAAGGGGAATGTATCTGGCACGCTAAGCTATAATCGCTCTTCATACAGATCTTCAGAAATAGGTTTTGGGGTAGGTTATACGCACGTTTTAGGAAAAGCCCTGACCCTTTCTACAACTGTTTCGAAAGACCAATTCAGACCTGTAAAAGTAGGAGGAGGGTTTGCTGTAAGAGTAGGGGCACTCCAATTGTATGGAGTATTTGATGACGTGCTTAACTCAGCAAGACAAGTAGGAGATATCAATAGTGTGGAAGCCAGAGTTGGATTAAACCTGTTGATAGGAAGAAACGATAAGGGTAAAAGAAAACCAAAACCAGCAAAGCAAAAGGAAAACCTTAGTCCATTCCCTCCAGAATATGATTTGGATCATCTGTTGGATGAAGATGAAGGCACTGGCTCAGGATTTTAATAGGGGTTACTAAAACTCCAATGTGAGTTGACTTGGACTTTTAGGTTCCTCATCTTTTCTGAAGTTGGCAATACCTACACCGATCAGTCGAACTCCTTGTTCATCCAGAAGTACTTCCGTAAAAAGCGCATTAGCTGTTTCAATAAATTCAGACTCATTGTTAATGGCGTGCTCAGAAGTTTTACTTCGGGTGATCTGTCTAAAATCTCCATATTTAAGTTTGATGGTGATAGTATGTCCATCTGTTGCCTTGCTTTGTTGGTATCTATCATAGGAGATTGAAGCGATTCTTTCTACCTCTTTCTTAATATCTGCAAACTCATAGAGATTGTCATCAAAAGTTCGTTCAGCACTTATAGACTTAGTCTCTCTTAAAGGTTGCACCTTTCGATCATCAATTCCTCTGGATATATTGTAATAATATTTTCCCGACTTTCCATACCTAAGTATAAGGTCATCGAGGGATTTTTTACGAAGATCCTTACCTGTAAAAATTCCTGCTTTCACCATTTTTTCAGCAGTTACTTTTCCAATCCCATAAAATCGATGAACGGGTAGCTTAAACACAAATGCTTCAGCATCTTCTGGAAGGATGATATACAATCCATCAGGTTTGTCCATGTCTGAAGCTGTTTTTGCTAAAAATTTATTGTAAGAAACACCTGCTGATGCGATAAGCCCTGTTCGTTCCTTGATTTTTGACTTGATCTCTTTCGCAATCAATGTTGCTGAGTTTAAGCCTATCTTGTTTTCAGTAACATCCAGATATGCTTCATCAAGAGACAGAGGCTCTACCAAGTCGGTGTATTCGAAAAAAACTTCTCTGATCTGAGCAGAAAGCTCTTTGTATCTCGGAAATCTATGAGGCACAAAGATAAGGTCAGGGCATAGCTTAGCAGCTTTTGCTGAGGGCATGGCAGATTTCACTCCGTACTTTCGTGCTTCGTAGCTTGCTGCCGCAACAACTCCACGGTGGGAGTTGCCTCCTACGGCCACTGGTTTTCCTCTAAGTTTAGGGTTGTCTAGTTGTTCAGCTGAAGCATAGAAAGCATCCATGTCGATATGTATGATCTTGCGATAGTTCACTTTTTCTATGTACAAAGAAATAGCATCGAATGACAACCTTATGTCACTATGAGATCAGATCTTTGATTTATAGCCGATCGATCATGGACATAGTGTTTAAAAAGATATGAGCAATGATGAGAGGCCATAGATTTCGTCCTGTTAGCACATACACAATACCAAAAACAAGACCTATTAAACCTGTTGTTAATGATCGTGGTGATAGATCGTATGAATGACGAAAACCAAAAATTGCTGCCTGTGCCAATACGGCTATTCCCGTTGAAAATGGAACTTTTGCAAACAATGATTCAAATCTATTGAGAGAGAAACCTCTGTCTTGAAGTTCTTCAAGAAAGGATTCTATCCAGACAAATAAGATGATAGAAAAGAACATTGAAATATTTCCTTCCATATCATTGAAAATAGAGCTAGAATTTGAAGATTCGCTACTATCAAAAAGGTCATTAATAAATGATCCGAACAGCGTGACAGAAACTATTGTGCCTACCAAAGTAGCTGCGATAGTTAGCAGCATTCTTCTATAACTCCCAGGTTTTGTGAGGCCAAGACTTTTCCAGGATTGCTTTCTGTAATACAGAAGAAGTGTTGCCAGACCTACTGTGGAAATAGACTTGAATATGGAAAAGCCCCAAAAACCAAGGTTTTCAATATGAATTGTCCTTACGAAGAAGATCAAAGAAAGGAAAAGAGTAAGATCGATAAGAGCACTAAATGGGCTAACTTGATTATATGGGTTTTTCAAGATTAAATTTTCTAGGGGAGTTAAATTTTAAGTTATTACGGCTATTGATGCGGTTTAATTGAGAAGAGTTACATTTTTTGATTTTATTTTCAGGATTGAATGTAACCTTTCCTCGGTGTGCAGGTATTTTAAGAAAATAAACTCGACTAAGATGAAAAAAGTAACACTTCTCCTCCTGATTACGGGAATGGCATTTTGTGGAATTGCACAGAATAAAGATAAGAAATCGAAAAAAGAAGGCTTAAAAAAGATTGAAGGGTTATCCCAGCTGTCACAGCTTTCTGAACTATCCGAACTCTCAGAATTGGCTGACCTTTCGGCGCTAGCCGGCCTTGCAGAACTCTCTGAACTTTCATCGTTATCTGAGTTGTCTAGTATCTCTACAGAAGCAGTAGTGATTGATCTTGCTGACTTAGATGTAGACTTGAGCGAAGGAATCCTTGATATGTTGGACGAATTAGAAAATTTAAATGAGCTTTCTGCTATATCTGATATTGATATACATATTGAGCATATAGATCTTAAAAACCTTGGTGAAGTAATTCGAGAGGCATTCAAGGATATTGAAAAAGAAGAGTAAGTCTAAGTGATGAAGCCTGGTTATTCCAAGCTTGATTTCAGTTTAATTCTGCTTGCGGATAAAGTGATTCTGTACGAGCTGATCGAAATAGACTTTTGATTCAATAAGGTCAAATTTCAATTCCATTGGAAGTTCTGAAAATAGGGAAGGACCTCCACCTAAAATAATAGGAAAAGTGGTAATGATCATTTCATCAATGAGATCTTCTTTTAGGAAACTTTGAATGGTACTGCCGCCATCAATGTATAGTCTAAGGTGTCCTTTTTTGTGAATATGGTCAAGAACTTCTGATAGTGTGCCACTAACAAGGAAAGCTTTACCTTGGTGGCTTTCAGGTATTTCTTTCAGCGAATTACTTAAAACAAAAACGGGCTTTTCATAGGGCCACTCAACATCAAATCCGAGTACTGTCTCAAATGTATTTCGTCCCATTAAAAGCGCATCGATATTATTGGTAAAAGCATAATAGCCCATGTCTTTACCTTCAGGAATCGGAATGGCATCTAACCAGGCGATTCCATCGTTTCGATCGGCTATACGTCCATCCAGGCTTGTTGCAATATATACGCTATTCTTCTTTTCCATTGATTCACTCTTTTTAGGTTACGACTTTTACCTACCAATCCATTGTCTTTCAGGATATACATAAGATACCTTGCTATTGGTAAACTGAACTTCTCAAATTTCAATAAAAGTATTTGATCGCACTAGCCTTTGCAAGTAAGATTAGTTGAGCTATTTAGCGATATTCTAGGTTAATAATTGTTCGAAAAACCCACCAATTTCCTTTTCCCGATCTACGAAATGAATTTCCAATATCCATTCTCTCCTTTTACCACGAATTTCCTCTTTCATACTCATACTATTCTCAGGGTGGACGTATAGGTCATAGGTATTTGGATCAAGTTTTTCGTGAGGAAATTCGCCAATAATGTGACCTGCAATTTCACCTCCAAATTCCCAACCACAATTGTTTGCGAGCCCTAAGACGTAATTAAAAAGTTCAGCACCAGTACAATTCTCTTTCGTTTCGAACCATTTTTTAGCAGTATACCAGCACGTTTCAATATCAGACTTAAGCTTGAGTTTCAAGGGATCACTTCCTATGACGTAAGTTCTTCCCAAGTCGGCTTCCCAATTATCTAAAATTGGCCCGAAATCGAAGAAAAGAATGTCGTCACCCTGAATGATAAGATTAGGTGGATCTTCCTGATATGGAAGCAAGGTATTTTTTCCACTTCTTACGATGCGTTTGTGCCAATGCTTTCTTGTCCCTAATAAATCATGAGACAATGTGTAAACCTCGTCGTTTAGCTGTTCTTCCGTTTTTCCTGGCTTTATAAGCCCCTGTTTTTCAATTTCGTTAAATAGGCTAAGGGCGATTTCCTCTGCTTTTTTTAGATTTTCTTTACTCATGTCAGGTTTTTGATTTATTCAAAAGTTGATCAATTAAGGGTTCGAAAAAATGTCCTAAGACAACTTCGTTCTAACGTTTCTCTTGATTCTGCTCAATGAGGTAGTTGTTACCCCAATATAAGAGGCGATATATTTTTGAGGAACCCTGTTCAGATAGTCTGTATCTTCAATCAATTTTAAGTAACGTTCTTCAGCAGAATACTTTTGAAGGTTGGTTAACCGATTTATTAGGTTTTGGACTACATCTTGCCAAAAGAACTTAAAAAGAGTATCTATAATTGAGTTTGTCCTACATAGTGTGTCAATATCTCTTTTGGGAATAATTATAACATCAGCCTCTTCTATACACTCTATAAAATATTCAGAAGTGCTTTCACTTATGTAGCTGTATAGCTCAATGGAAGAATTGTTTTTAAATGAAAACCAGACAGAGGTATCTAGCCCGTCTTTGAGATAGTAGAGTCTAAACGATCCAGAAATCACCAGGTAGAAATTTTTGCATATAGCTCCTTCTCTTAGAAGAAACGAACCTTTCTTGATGGCTTTTTCACTGGCAAAGGTCTTTATGGCATTCAGATCTTTGTGCTGTACTTCACCATATTGACCAAAAAAATTCCTAAGTGTTTGATCCATTCAAAGCGATGTTCCTTTTATGATCATATTATTGATTTTTAAGGTGTTGGACTTTCTCTTTTAGTTCTGAATTTTCGGTTTCAAGTTGGTTCATTCTCTTGTTCATATCAATCATATAGAGTGTTAATTCCTCAATCTTTTGAAGCAGTTTGGCGTTCATCTGTCCCAAGTTGATACCATTCTCGTTGACTTCTGCTTCACTTGGGATTTCAGGAAGATAGCCTTTCTCGACAATGTGTTCTTCGACTTCTTCAAGAGTTAGAAGTTCATAATCTTTTTCAAAAACAAAATCTGACCAGCCACTGGCTTCTACCTTGATTTCTCTTGCTCCAATTGAACCTTCAACTCTGAGTTTGTGATCACCGCTAAAGTCTGTAGTTCCTATGCCAACTTTACCAGACTCTGTTATTCTGAAAACTTCTACTCCCTTTGGTGCAACATAAAATGCTGGGTTAGTTCCGTAACCATCTGATACCATTCCAAAGTCTAATGTTCTATTTGGATAGTCATAATTCCTTCCAGTTCTGATTGTCCATCTATGAAGTTCCGCTCCATCTGAAATTCCAGCTTCACTTAAAAATGTAGCAAACACACCGCTCATTGCGGAAACTCTGATATCAATGGGGCTTCTTGGGTTATGAGTTCCTATGCCGATACTGCCATCATCTTGAATCTTGAACCTCCACTTAGATTGAGCATGATCATATAAACCAAACTCGTTTTCGAATTGTATTTGTGTTTCTTTATATCCGTTAGAGGATACCGGACCAAAATTTACTGTTGATCCATTACTACTACTATTCACCAATTTCAAAAATGTGTTTCCTGATTTTTCAATATGCAGGATTTCAGACGGTGTAGTTGTTCCTATGCCTACTTTGCTGCCCGTATCTGTTAAAGCTTGTGCTATTGTTAGATTTATAACAACTAGTGTCCCAAGAAGTGCTAGTACTGTTCTTTTCATTATTTTTAATTTTTGATGTGAATTGCACATAACGTCTATGTTTGAGACGCGTGCTCTCACTTAATGGAAAGCACTAAAATAATGAAGTCTGCCGGTGCATTCAAAACTACCCAAATGAATTCATTCAGGCGGAGTATCAAATCGGCACCTGCGCCATACAGACCAAAAATCCCCCGCTCCTAACTTTATAGAAAGCACATCACTTTCTTGGTGGCGGATAATCGGCATGTTCAACTGGCTCTGTTAGATAACTAAGTAAGGCCATATGCCATCATCCTTTGTTAGCAATGTAATTCCTTTCCCTTCCAGATTCTGAATTTCTCTAGTCGAGTTGAAATGGGACAATCTTTAGCACTGCTATATTCCTTTGCTAAGTAGCAGCCTTAGCTTTCTCCTAAGCCTCAGCGCTACAACAGTTGGTATGAAGGCTAAGATCAAACCAACAATCAATCCCTGAATGGTGAACTTTAATGTTTGCGGCGTATCGATATCATGGCGGTGATTCCAAAACTCAACAATTTTACCATCCTTGATTCTGAATACATTGATAATGCTTATAGGATGTTTTGTTTCTAAAGCGATTCTTCCAAACAATGTATTTCCTTTAAAAGAACCTGTCCATCGGGTGGCAACCAAATCACCTTCTGCAATTTGGTAATCAATTTTAGATTCAAATTCCCCATTTTCCCAAAAAAAATCGGCTATATTCTTTTGCTCTATAGCGAGTTCTGTAACATTTTTTCTGTCCCCAATATCATGGACAACATATTGGTTAGCGACATATTTTGAGTAGTTGTCGGTATTGTCGGTAAACCATAAATCTTGATAGAAATTCCTTGCTATTTCTTTATTGATTTCAGTTTGCTTTTTCTGACTTATACCTTCTTTTTGAGCGAACGAACTCAAGACTGTCAGTCCAATTATTACAAATGAATATGCGCGTTTCATCTTTTTGCTGCTTTAGTTCGAAGCAACTTAGAACATTTGATTGCGCGATGATTAATGCAAAAAGCCGTTTCAATAGTTTCGAAAGACGAAAGTATTAGTTCTGTGTAGAAGGTAACTCACCAAAGTGTTTTTTGTAAGCAGTTGTAAAGTTGGATGGATGTGAGTATCCCAATTCATAGCTTATTTCAGTAGGCGTTTTCCCCTCGGTCATTATTTTTTCTCTAGCAAATTCCATCCTTATTTTGTTTCGATACTGAATCGGAGCACTACCAAATAGTTGCTTAAAGGAGGTTTTAAATTTGGTCATTCCCATGTTCGCAATAGAAGCAAGTTCATTGAGCGAAGGCGTAGTTGTGGCGATTGGATTTCTCAAATGAGCGGATGCGATGAATAGATTTTTCAAGTCCTCCGAGTGTAATCTTTCGTGATGTGCTGCCGAGGAATGCATTCGTATTTTTTCAAAAAAGAGATGCATGAAATAGAGTACATGAGCATGACACTGGATTTTATTTCGAATGGTAGATAGGGCTGAGTACAATGCGTTTTCGAGCTTGTAGTCTAAATCTTCATACACTAGATTTTTAGTTGTGTCTATGTATTCTTTCCAGTTTTCAAAATAAGTATCAAGAAAGGAACGATGGAAATGAATGGAAGCTAATTCCATTTCTACATTTGGAGGAAGTTGAGTTTCTATTTCCAATCCTGGCCCATAGAGCAGTAGTCCCATGGGCAAGTGTTTTTGAAAATCAATGGATTTATCCAATACCTTTTTCTCTTGTTTTGTCTTCGAAAGATTAATGTGAATAAGAAACCAATCCGTGTCGATAGGATTGATGGATTTCATAAAGATTGGAATTTTGAAATAAGACTTTTTGAAATGATAAAATTCCATTTGTCCTGGAAAATTCAAAAACTCCATGCTCTGACCACCACCTATTGCAGAATCCAGAAAATACTCTCCATTACGTTCTTTTAGTTTGAAATAGTGCTCAAACTGGTCTTTTAAATTTTGAGTAATATTTAGTTGGACATTCAAATGGTTGATTTTATCTAATTACGACTTAATAACTCGAGGCATGTACAAGTAAGAGAGTATTCGTACCTAAAGATATAAACGAAAGTACTGTTACTCTTCTTGCCTTTGCAATTCATTCTTGCGCACACTTTATTTCGCTAATATGGGGAGGATAGTTTGTTCCGGCTGCTTTTTTATGTCATCCAGATATTTTGCTGTATTTCACTATATTGACCAAAAAAATTCCTAGTGCTTGATCCATTCAAAGCTAAGTTTCTTTGTAGCGTGTAATACGTGATTCTTGCTAACTCAGCTAAAGTGCGTATGTCCACACTTGCTGATAGTACTAAACTAGCTGATCTGCGCCATACCCACAAAAAGTCTCAGAAAACCGCTGCGTTTAGAAAGTGAAAGCCCAGAACCACAGAATTTTCAGAAAAAACAGCCGCTTTTAGAAGGCGCAGATTAGCGGTCGGATTTGCATGGAAGTAGACTAGAAGCAGGTTGGCATATGCAACTTTAGCGATTGTTAGTCGCATGTTTTTATTTCTAGAACTTCATCATAAAATGATCTGAGTAAGCAAATTCTATTGAATTCAGATTGGTACATAGTTCGAGTTGCTTCTGTAACGTTATCAAATGCGGAAGCTATTCCACCAAGTTCAACGAGTAACAACCATACTTCATCACAATGTTCAGAGTACTTTGAGATCTTAGGTTCTTTGTTAGCGATGGCTGTCTTTATATTTTGTTCAGATAGATGCGGAACCTGGCCTGCAGCAACAGGGCTGTAGTAATGTCTACTGAGTTTGTTACTTACATAAATATATATCCTGCTAAGATTAATATTGTAATTTAAGTTGTCATGTTTGATGATAATCCATTCATCAGTAGAGGTTACGTTAGACAATTTCGAAATAATGATTTTAGCAATTTCAATAGATAGAGGTTGAATTTCACTGTCTAGAATCTCGTTACGATCAAATGATACATGTAGTTCAAAATGGAAGTCTATTGTCTGTTCAACTCTTCTGATCGCAAGCTCTAGTACTTTTTCACGAATTGATTGATTTCTGGCCAGTCTTGACCCTTTGCTTTGTTCGCGATTATCAGAATAGAGTTCTGATATTTCAATACCAACGTGTTTGTTATTTATGGTTGCAAGAATGTCAGGTTGTGGAGGCTTAGGCTGTGAAATATTGGATGCGCGTAAATTAAGGAGTTCATTTAGTCGTTGGAAAAGCATCCATTCCTTTTCTTTTTGAGGTCTTCTAAGAGGTTGCATTCTTCAATCTAAATTGTTCGAATCTTTTTTTCGATTTGAGGTTCAATGATTGAAAAAACCACCAGAGCAATTGGAATCCAAATTTGATCCTCAATATCTACTCTTCCAGTTCGAAAGTACTGTATGACAAAGACAACAGTTGAAGAAGCTAAGACAATTGTTAGCATAACCCTAGTTAGCATGATAGGTTTCCTCTTGCTCTCCTTAATCCAAATAAAAAGTTCACTAAGGAGAATGATAATTGTTGCTGGTATTATGGTTATCAAGATGATCATTATAGCCATATATTGTCCAGCCCACAGTTCACCTGTATATGCCGATGATAAGCCAGATAAGAAAAGAGTAATTGCTAGCAAGGAGATCGTTATACTTAAAAGACGAATCATGTTTAGGGAGTAATTGCGGCCAACATTAATGTTGTTTATCCACCTTTCCAAATTAAACACAGTGTGCGTTTACCTCCAAATAAGCAGATTAAACGCACACTCTTTTAATTGATCGATTAGATCAATAACTATTTACAATCAGTCAGATTACTTTCTCCAGGTATAGCTCTTGTGAACGATCTTCCAGGAACCTTCATACTTTAAAAGCAAGAAATAATCTGTGAAAATTCTCTTGTCTGGAAAAATGATTTCTGCTTTTGCCATGGCTGCATCCTTTTCATAATCAATCGAGATAATCCTTCCTACACGATTCACCTTTTGACCTTCTCTTACAGCTGAGATATATTTTTCACCAGAGCGTATTCGCAAGGTTTTATCTGAAGTCACTGTATATAAATTGAAATCTGCATGGAAGGCTTTCCTAAGACGATCAGGTTCGCCATTGGCAGTGCCCTCGATATAGTGCATTAATGTTTCTGTGATTTGCTCTTTTTCTGATTTACCACTTTGAGCGTTGGCATTCCATCCAATCAATAGGATAGAGGATATGAGTATTGTTTTAATCGTTTTCATGTTGAGTTTTGTTTTATAATTAGTCATTTGAGTAATTGATTATTATCAGCTTGAGACCTTCTTGAACCACAAGGATGGAACCTCCTCCAATGATAGCGTGAACCCTTCGATTCTGGATTCATTTTCTTCAAACTGAATGCCTCCAAAGAACCATTGATCACTTTCAAAAAGTCCTTCTTTTATAGGGTTAAAAGTGATCGTCCCTGCTCTCAAGTTTTTGGCTGTCAGTCTTCCACCCTCTACGGTGAATTCATAAACGGTACTCAATGGTTTGCAATAGTATGTTCCGGTGAAGGCCTTCAGGTCCTCTGAGTTATAGGCAAATGGAGCGACTCGCATTCCGTATACTGAAGCACTTTCACCGATAGTTAGGGACATGGTTTTATCGACTCCAGTACCACTAAAACGAACAGTTATTTTCTCATCACCAAAACTGATCATTTGAAATTCATCTTTGCTCAGTGGCAACAAAGTACTTTCATTGTTTTCTCCTCTCACATATCTAAGCGTATCATCCTTGAGTGCAATGGATCTAGAGTACCCGCTTTTTTCATTCCAATAGGTTCCAGTGTGGCGCTCAAGCTGGGAAGATGAAAGCTTCTTTGTTTTCAAATTGGCATAGTCAATGTTTCCTGGTGTTACAAATTCATCTTCTAAGTATAAGTAAGCAGTCTGCATACCTAGATAGCCACTGTAGGGCATGCCAGAGCTGAGAACAATCGTCGTAAACTCACTATCAATAAACTTAAAAATAGAACTGGCATATCCGCCCAAAGTGCCGGTTTGATAGTAGTTTGGAATGCCTCTTTCCAAATGGTAGAGCTGTTGGGCAAACGTGAGTCTGCCAAAAAGAGGATCCATTGTTTCTCCGCTGTTCATGTTGCAATCGGCATAAAGCCTCTCGATCATTTTCTTACTTCCTATTTTTGGATTTCGGAGATTCAACTCCCATTTAGCAAGATCTGAAACGGATGAATACACATTGGTTGGACCTACTATTCCGTAATTCAATGCACTTCGCTTAAATCCGCTCTCCGTGGGCTCATAAGAAGCGGCCACATTGGGGATGTATTGCTCAAAGTCGTCCAGCACTACCGTGTTCGTCATGTCAAGTGGTTGGAATAGTTCCTCATTTAAGAACTCACTGAATGATTTTCCTGATGCGCTGGCTATAATCTCTGCTAGCAGCAGTTGATTGGTATTTGAATAGATGTAGTCTTCGCCTGGTTTAAATGCAGGCCTCATCTGTTTAATCATATCCATCGCATGAGCTTGGGTGAAGACATCATCCCTATGCCAGCCAGCTATGTTTTTCATTGTCCAAAAATCTGGAAAGCCACTTGTTTGAGATAGCAAGTGACTAATGGTGATTTTATCATCATATCTAGGCAAGTCGCTTACATACTTTCGAATGTCATCATCCAAAGAAATGATGCCTCTTTCTTCCAGTAGGAACGTGGCGTAAGCAACGAAATGCTTTGATAAGCCTCCTAGCTGAAATTTGGTGTCAATCGTTGCGGGGATTTTATGATCCAAATTGACGCTACCATAAGCTTTTTGGTAAATGATTTCTCCTTTGTGGAGCACGACGGCCGCAACTGCAGGATGATTGCTATCAAAGCCTGCGTAAAGTTCATCTATGTCTTCAGTAGTCTGTGCTATACTGACTTGAATGAGACATATAAATAGAAATATGAATAGTTTTTTCATTGAGATTATCTTTAGTTTTTGAATTTTATGATTGCTTTTTAAGCCTGTCAACAACAGCTTGAGCGACTAATGCGGAGGAGGATGGATCTTGTCCAGTGATGAGTTTTCCGTCTACTTCTAGATAGCCGTCCCATCCTTCTGAAGAGTAGTTGAAAATGCCTCCATTTTTTTGTATTTGCTTTTCAATAGAAAATGGAAATTCTTGGAAGTAAGCACCTTCTTTGTTTTCGAAGAGATCAGGGAATCCGTTTACTTTTTTTCCTGCAACTAGAAAAGTACCATCATCATTCTTGATGTTTGCAATGCCTGCCGTGCCATGACACACAGCTGATACAATTCCATCTTCTCTTTTGTAGATATCAGTAGCTATTTTTTGAATAGAATCGTCAAATGGAACACCAAACATGGCGCTTCCACCTCCGGCATAGAAAATGGCGGCATAGTCATTTGGGTCTACCTCGGTGGGTTTCCTGGTGTACTCAAGCATGTCCATGAATGCTCCATCGTAGAGGTATTTTTTGAGTAAAGTGTCTGAATAGATGTATCCGATTGGGATAGCACCACCTTGAGGACTTATGAAGTCTATCGTGTAGCCTTCTTTCTTAAAGACGTCATAGGCGAAAACGATCTCAGCAAAATGATTGGCTGTGTTGATATCGGAATCCCCATAATAATGAGCATTGGAAACAACAAAAAGAATCTTCCCTCCAGATTGCTCTACAGGTTTTAGAGAGCATGAACATAGCAATGCCAATACTAGAATAAACGGATACGTTTTCATATCTTTTTACAGACAAGAATAGTATTCACCGATGTACTATTTACTCGGTTTTATAAGTCAGGAATACGGATTTATAAATTAGGACCAAGTTTAGAGTCATTCTGAATTCATTTCAGAATGACAGAAAAGTCTAATTAGGATAGCTCTTCTTTGAACTTTGCTGGAGTGGTGCCGGCAATTTTCTTAAAAGCAGTGTAAAAAGTGGATTTCGAATTGAATCCACATTCATAACCAATGGATTCAAGTTTAAGATGAGAGCTATGTTGGATCAGTTTTTTAGCTTCTTCTATTCGGTATTCGTTGAGAAAGATAGTAAAGTTCTTTTCCAGGTTATCATTGATGAACTGCGATAGATAGTGTGGAAGCACATTCAGCTTTTGAGCGACATCAGACATTTTAAGATTTGCATCTTTGAAGAGTCTTTCACTTTTCATTAGTTTATTCAGTTGTTGGTGAAGCTTGCTAGCTTCATCATCATCAATCTTCTTGTTCCCATACTTAACATGTTTGTTTAGAAATCCAGGATCTTTTTTTCGAGTAAAAATTAAAAGTAGGATTAAAATGTAGAAGATGAATGAGAAGGATAAAGCTCCAACAATGTAGGAGGTATAACTTACTGTGTTGTAAGCAATCCAAATGAGGAGGTTCCCTAAATAGATGCTAACAATCCAAACTTCCATCGCAGAAATCTTCGTTGATCTTCGGAAAAGATTAGCTAGAGATCTTTTGATCACAAATGCTGATGCAAGGAGGTATACAAGCCATATGAAATAGATGGTATTAAAAAAATCTCGCCACAAATGTGGGTAGGAATCCCAGGGAAAGAGGATATCTACTGTTAGAATAATAATCAGTAGGGGGAAATAATGAAACTTCCAGTTTAAGTGTTTATCAGGATGAACTACAGATTTTAAATAAAAGTAGATGGATGGCCCTATGAAGAGACAGGCTGACATTCCAAATTGTAGGTAAACACCGGAAAGGTGGTAGTCATTAAAGTAAAGAAAAACAGATTTCCCAATTCGAATACTAAGAGCTAGTAGTAATATCCCCAAAAAGTAGTTAGACCGATGTTTTGGTTTAGCAAAAAACAGGAAGTAGAGGCCTATAACTAGGCCGTTAAAGGCGCCAAGTGCACTAAAGAAGAATAATAATTCTCGGCTAAATTCCATTTGTCAAAAGACGGATATTTGAAGAATTAGTTTAATCCTTCTTGATCCAATAGATACATCATTGCACTCATGCTAGCTGCTCCAAGCTCTAGTTCTCGTTGATCTACAGCTTCAAATACATCAGCTGGTGTATGGTGATAGATGAAGTAGCGTTGTGAACTTGGTCTGAGCCCAATCAGCAGGGTTCCTTGAGATCCAAGTGGACCAATGTCAGCTCCACCTCCATTTTGTTCAAAGTCCCAGACACGATAGGGGAGGAAATAGTCTCTCCATTTTTTGATTTGTGCTTTTTGTTCGTCGGTCCCAGATGTAGAAAATCCGATTGGTAAAAAACCACCCGAATCAGACTCAAGGGCCGCAATGTGATTTTCACCTTTCTCTTTGGCTACTCTGGCATATTCTCTTCCACCTCTGAGTCCATTTTCTTCATTCATCCACATAACGGCTCTTAGCGTACGTTTTGGCTTAAAATTTAAGGCTTTGAATAACCTGACGGCTTCAACTGCTTGCATGCATCCACTGCCATCGTCATGAGCTCCTTCACCTACATCCCAAGAGTCTAAATGCCCGCCAACTGCAATGATTTCATCAGGAAATTCTGAACCTCGTAGTTCACCGATGACATTATATGAAAGCACATCTGGGAGTTGCTGACAATGTGTTTCGATATAAACATTTAGTTTTTGCTCTTTTAGAATCTGACTTAGTCGGTCTGCATCATTGGTGCTAATCGCTACGGCCGGAATCTGATTGATCAACGCTTTGTATCTCAACGAACCCGTATGGGGAATATCGTCTTGACGGTTTGTTACTGAACGAATGATGATGGCTTTTGCTCCATACTTAGCAGCTTCTGAAGCACCTGACGATCGCTGAATAACAGCTCCACCGTAGGCGCCAAACGTATTGATGATGGTCGGATCCATTTCTCCGTTATAGAATACAATCTTACCTTCGATTTTTTTACCTAGCTCATTCACCTCATCAATTCCGCTCACTTCAATCACGTCAGCAAGTACACCGTCTGGTCCTGTCCCTACGGAATTACCAAGCGCTAGAGCATTCATCTCAAATGTTCCATGTTTATCTGAGTTAATTCCACGAACCACTTCTTTCTTCCCCCTTACCCAATGAGGTACCATTACAGGTTGTAGGTAAACCGTATCAAAATCGTAAGACTCCATGAGTTGTTTGGTGTATTCTACCGCAGCAGCAGCTTCTGGTGATCCAGAGAGCCTATTGCCAATCTCCTTACAAAGCACTCGCAGGTCTTCATATACACGACCATTGGTTAGCGCTTCATCATAAATTTGCTTGATTTTCTCCGTATGATCTTGAGCGATAAGTAAACATGGAACTAAGAAAAGGAAGTTAAGAATTCGCTTCATGCTAAAAAGGTTTTAGCGTGAATTTAGCGTAAATGTTTTTCAGTTTTGTTGCTGTGCTTTTACTAAGTTTTCCTCATAAAGATTGAGCGATGCATCTTGCTGTTCTTGTGCAAGTTTTACAGCTCTCTTAAAAGACGTTATGGCTTCTTCTCTGGTCGAACAGTCAAGCTGTCCTTCACCTAAGCTATCCCATACGTTTGGAGAGTTAGGATATCTTTTAATATTATCATGGAAGAATTCGATCGCCAAATCGCAATTGTCTTCAAGAAATCCGTAAGCTATTTGATTGATGGCGGACTCTGTTGGATTATAGTTAAGATAATAGGCCTGTTTAAGGCTGTCTACTATTTCAAGTTTCCCTGCTTCGCCATATAGATACATCAGATGTGAAATGGATCTCTCAGAAGGTAAGACCTGATAACCTGATAGGTTGGAAAGAGAGTTGAAATATTCATTGAAAGCTCTAATACCACCTTCCTCGTGGAATCCGGATAGCGAACTCCTATCTGGATAACCTTTCATTCTGAAAGTGTCGGGGAGTTGGTGAGCCGCTAAGTAAAGCTGATGTATTAGCTCAGTGTCCTTAATTGGATTTACGTTGGCTAGAAAAATGATCGTGGTGCCATCTTCGAAAAGCGTGATTGATGATCGATGACCAAAGAGAGCACCTCCATGAGTGACCATTTTCACTGTTGTGTTTCGCTCAATCAATTCATCCCAATTTTTCATCCATCCATAACAGTATCCTTCCTTGTTTGTAGTTAGCATTTTCTTAGTGAATGCTTTATCAAGCAATGTGTTGTTTCGAATGGCTTCACTCCATATAAATAAATCTTCAACCGTAGAGTGCATACCTCCTGTACTGTACTTGTTCGATTGATCTCTAAATGAGACTTTTCCGAATTCTCCTCCGTATTTTTTGAAGAGCATCATGAAGGTTTCGTCTTCGACGAAAGCATATCCCTTGGCAGTTTCTTTCAGAATAAACTCATTGGAAGCGAACCCTGTGTTTTTCATTCCTAGTGGATCTGTGATTTTATTTTCAAGTAAAGAATCATATGAAATCCCTGAAATTTCCTCCAATACTGCACCTAACAGCATGTAGCCTAAACTGCTGTAGTGATAAGTTTCCCCGGGCGCATGGATCAGTGATACTTTGCTGACCAGAAGCACAAGATCTTGAGGGCTGTACGCAGTTTTGGCGAACTCGTGCTGATTAACACCTGTTTTGAATAGCCCATCATAGTGAGGAAGCCCTGAAGTATGGGAGAGGAGTTGGTGAATGGTAAACTGATTGGAAAAGGTTAACGGAAGATAAGGGAGGTGTTTTGAAAGTGTATCCGCTAGTGACATATCCCCACTCTCTACCATCTGCATTATCAGCATGGATGTGAATTGCTTGGTAATCGAACCAATGGGGAACTTGGTATCTATTTGATTTGGTACCTCATTTTCTCTATCGCTAAAGCCATAAGCTTGCTTAAATTGGACTTGCCCATTTTTTGCAATTAACACTGTGCCGGTAAATGGACTGTTGATTTTTCTTCTACCATTTTGGGCATATTCTTCCATCAATTGATCAGGTGTTTGAATTGATTGGGAACAAGAATAGGAAAACAGTAGGAGGAATAGGAGAGAGTGGATTTTATAAGTCATTTTACATTTTGATGTTTGGAACAAAAGTATTTTCCAAGCACCATGATGCTTATGACATTATTGCGTCACTCTTATGTCACTTGACTTAAGCTAGAAAAAATTAGGAGTATTCTTTAAAAAGTCAGTACGTTTAGTGTTGAGAACATTAGTGGAGTAGACAACAAAAATAATGTTCCATATCATACATATAGCAAGGGTGATAAAGGCCCAATAATGTCCTTCCCCTGCAGTTCCGGTAATGAGGTTAGAAGAAAATACAGCTAGAAAGAAGATGAAGAGAGCAGCTAGTGTCCATATAATTTGAAAGCTGACAATCTTGCCAGCAAGAGAGTTTAACTCATTAAGTTTTTTACTTGATTTCCAAATGAGTAATGGAATTATAATGCTGGCCAATGGGACAATCATTAGAAGCATAATGGAAAGGTTCATTCGTCTGATTGTCCGTGTTTCACCTTCTATTGTTTCACTGATCTGATTAGTGAAATCATTGAAATCAAGTCCAAGAACTTCACAAAGTATGGCTAATGTAGAATCCCGCGGTATTACTCCTTTTTCAATACGCTGAATAGTTCGCAACGAAATATTAGATTGATTAGCGAGGGCTTCCTGGGATAAGCCTTTTGCTTTACGTGCTTCCTTTACTCGTTTATCAAGATCATTCATTGTCAATAGTCAGAACTAATTCTACTGTGTTGCAATTATATGGAATTAAGTAAGGTTGGTATCACCCTATGCCCCCCTTCATACCAATGCAACTCAGGGGCTCTTCCAAGAGCTTTCTTTACCACTTCATTTTGTTGGGGAATCATTTCATCTTTAAAATAAATATCCTCCTTGCTGGTATAATAGTGAATGCCTTCATGTCCTTTTAGATATTTCCAATCTTCGGGGTTTGTGTCCGGAGGGAAGGTGCCTGCCCAGATGATCATCTGATCGAAAGGTTGTTGGGCATGGGCAGCATAGCGACCCATTGTGGCAGTTCCTTGAGAAAAGCCAAAGTAGTTGAGTTTCTTTTTGCTCAGATCGTACCGAGAGAGCACAGTGTCAATGTAGGAATACTGGTTATCAATTTCGCTTAAGCGATCTTCCTTGGTCATCCATGAAGCACCAACGCGTCCATAAACCCCTCCAAGGTAGTATTTGGAAAGGCCTTGAGGAGCAATGATGAAATTCTTTTCTGGATCAAGGTCTTCAAATTTTTTGATGAAAAACTCAGCAAGCTGACCATATCCGTGAAAAATAAGCCACACTCTTTCAGTCTTTTCCGTCAATTCGTTGAGCGAGTAATAAGAAGCTTTGATTGAAATATCTATGTGGTGTTGGTTTGCCATTTTAAATTGTCATTCTGAGCGTAGCGAAGAATCTCTAAAAAAGGTAAAGATTTCTCCTTTCAGTCGAAATGACAAGTAAAATTAATGTCGCGTTTAACCTATTTCGAAAAAGTAGAATTCTGGTTAGGATATGATACGGCCTCCTTGGAGGGGAGTAACTACCCAGCAGCCCCCTGCATCATTAGTCCGCACAAGTAAGCTCCATAAGTCCCTAATACATACCCGAGTACGGCCATAAGCACACCTACAGGAGCTAATGAAGGATGAAACTCTGTGGCAATAACAGGAGCTGATGCCGCACCGCCAACGTTTGCTGTACTACCCACGGCAATAAAGAAATAAGGAGCCTTGATTAATTTGGCAACAATTGCCAGAAGTAACACATGAAATAAGATCCAGGTGATACCTAGAAAGAAATAACCCGGATTTGAAAATATGGCCAATATATCCATATTCATACCTATGGTAGCCACCAGAATATAAATGAAAGCACGACCCATTCTGGAGGCACCCACACCCTCAAGCTCTCGGACTTTAGTAAAAGATAAAATTACACCTAGAGTGGTGGCTATGACGACTATCCAGAAGAACCCAGAGGTTAAGCTGTATTGTTCTAAACTTGGAAATTGCTTGAGATAGGGCACAATGAGATCACTCCCAAAATGAGCAAACCCTGTACAAGCAAACCCGATCATTAAGACTTTCATTAGATCGGTGAGATTGGGAGTTTTAGTTACGCTTGCCTGAAAATCCTCCATCTTCTTTTTCAATGATTCAATAGCAGACGAATCAGCTTTAAGTTTTCGGTCAATCAACTTTGTTACCGCAACGCCTGCGATCAATATTCCTAGCCATGCATTTCCCACGATGATATCAACGGTAACCATCGTGGAGAATAATTCATCACTTACATTAAAGACCTCCTTCATAGTTGCTTGATTAGCCCCACCACCAATCCAGGAACCTGCTATTGTAGTCATACCTCTCCACACTTCATTGGGAGCAACACCTCCAACCAAATCAGGAGCTACATAAGAAAAAATAATGATGGTCAATGGCCCACCAATCATAATTCCTACTGTCCCTGTCAGAAACATGATCACTGCTTTAGAGCCAAGTTTTGCAATTTCTTTTAGATCTACACTGATAGTCAATAGAACTAAGCTAGCTGGTAAAAGATAGCGAGAAGCTACAAAATACAATTCTGACTTTGAGGGGTCTATTAAGCCAACTGCTTTCATTAGCGATGGCAAGAAGTAACATACTAGGAGTGCCGGAATGTAGGAGTAAAACTTCTTCCAGAATGGATGATTGCTCGCTGAGGTCTGAAACACAAGCCCAAGCATAAGCATTAAAATGCCGAAGATTACGGCATCATTTGTGATGAGAGGTTGATCCATGGTTAAGTTGTATTTAATTCAAGAATAATCATTTCCATTGAGCATAGCTATGATTATTTTATTTTTGAGAAATACAATTTAGATAAAAGGGATAGAAAGCATTAGAGGTGAACTTTTATACTACTTAAAAGACAAAAGAAATAAGCGAATGAGATATGTATGGTTGATCTGCACCGTTTTAATCGTGCAAACGAGTGTAGCACAAAAAACATATGTGGGAGTGAAGGCAGGAGGGCATGCATCATCTGTTTTCATTGAACATACCATTTTCAATTTGAATACAAGAACCACGTTCTTGTCTGGAGCAAGTGGTGGAGTATTTGTGAAATATCTACCTAAGGTAGGAAACTCATTTTTGAATTCAGGCATTCAATTGGGCGTTAATTATGTTCAGAAAGGATGGAAGCAAACATTTTTATCCAATGAGCCAACCTATTCTGCTCGAATGAATTACTTAGAAATCCCTTTGGAAGGATTTGGCTACTTTGGAGGGAAAAACAAATTTTTTGTATCGGCAGGGTTCTACATGGAGTTTTTAATGAGTGTAAGTCTGGATGCTGAACCAAACGGTGATAACATACCTGCATCCGATTTTTATACGTACGATGAAAGCAGAGATAACGAAATAGGGTATGGAGCCAGGCTTGGTGGTGGTGTCTTCAGAGACTTATCGATTGGCACCTTCCAGCTGGAAGGCTTTTTTAGTTATACTTTCAGTAACTTTATTGATGCAGGAGACTTGACAACAGAGACACCTGATATATCAAACCATTGGGTTGTAGGAGCTACGGTTGGGTACATGATTAACCTTGGTAAGAAGGATTAAATGAAAAAATTAAATTCACTTAAATACATGAATGTATTGATTCTCCCCATATTGGCGTGGGTAAGTTTCAATACACATGGTTGGCTAACTTACCTTCCCCTGGTAGAATCATTTGTTCTCATTCCAGTCCTTGAACTTGCATACAAACCCGATTCTACCAACTTAACTAAGGAAAAAGAATCTAGAAGAAAAGAAGATTCTATCTATGATTGGCAACTCTATATCATGGTTCCTATTCAGTTTGCATTGCTTATAGTGTTCTTGTTCTCAATGTCTGAGCCTGGGCTTACATTGGTAGATCAAATAGGAAGAATTACCGCAATGGGATTAATGTGCGGGGTAATTGGAATCAATGTAGCACATGAATTAGGTCATAGAAATACTTGGTACGAACAGTTAATGTCAAAGGGACTACTACTTACATCGCTCTATATGCATTTCTTTATTGAACACAATAGAGGGCATCACAAAAATGTGAGTACCAAAGAAGATCCATCATCGGCACGGTATGGGGAGATATTATATACTTTTTGGATTAGATCTGTAATTTTTGCTTACCTATCAGCATGGAAGCTTGAAGCACAACGATTGGCTAAAAAGGGAAAATCAACTTTTTCGTTTCAAAATGAAATGTTGCAATTCCAGATTATTCAAATAGTATTTACAGTCGGTGTTGGACTTCTATTTGGATGGGTGGTAATGGGATATTTTATCTTATCTGCTGTGATGGGATTCCTTCTTCTTGAAACGGTGAATTATATAGAGCACTACGGTTTAGAAAGAAACAAGAAAGGGGAGGTGTATGAGCGAGTAATGCCCCACCATTCATGGAATTCAGATCATAGGCTGGGTAGGATAATTCTATTCGAGCTTTCGAGGCATTCGGACCATCATTACATCGCGAGTAGAAAATACCAAATCTTAAGGCACATTGACGAAAGTCCACAAATGCCAACTGGTTACCCTGGTATGATGATATTAGCTATTATTCCTCCATTATGGTTTTCCATAATGAATCCAAAAATTGACAAGATGAAGCAGGTTGATCTAGCTGAAGCTGCTTAGAGGTTAAGCCAATAGCTAAGCTTTACGACCAACGCTCGATTTCGTGTTCTAAAATCATCAGTGAAATAATTGTCAGTATAAACAATGAATAGATCCGATACAGGCTTAAATCTCCATTGAAACCGGGAATTGTGACCAAGGTTTTCATCTTGTGTATTGTACTGTACGAACGTTGTGAAAAACACTTTGTTTGTAAGTGTTAGATCTACTCTTGGTCCGAGTAAAAGGAGGTCAGCATCACTGTAAGGATCTGGTAGTTCTATTCGATTGAACTCGGCATTTAATCCTATTTGTACAATCGGTTGAAATCTGTACAAAACATTTGCTCGAAGGTTTGTTCTTTCACCGTTGTAATAACTTCCATAATTAGCCCCCAAGCCGTAAACAAACGTCTTACGATTATCCGAATCATAGGATATTCGTACGTTTGTCCATGAAATATTGGTACCTTCAGCCAATTCTAATCCGTCTGTTCCTGATGGATCAAAAGCTCCGGTTAGTAAAACCGACTGTCTCCTGAAGCCTATTTGTGTTTGCGAAGTATTGAGGAACTGAACTTCATAGTCCCCAGAAATGGAGTTATCCAATTGATTCCAGTCTCTATCATACAAAATATCTCCACCTAATGAAGGTCCGTGCCGTTGCACAACTCCATCGGTAAAATAGTTAAGGTCCAAACGCCCACCTCCAGTAAAAACTCCGTTACGAGGAACAAAACCAACTTCGGCATTATATCCATCCCCTACGGCTCTAATGAAGCCTCGTGCATTAATTTTGGTTGTTTGATACCGAAGAAATGCACCATAGGTTTGGGCATCACTTTTTTTGTCAGGATCTAAAGATCTATGATAATAAAAATTACCTTCCCATCGATTATCTACCGTAGCAAGATTGTAATCGAGACCATATACATAATTGTATTCTGAAAGAGTGAGCAATGTGTCTCTGGATTCTACCTCTCTGCCGAATTCATCTACAACTTGATTGCTCTCAATTCTAAATGAATCAATTGCCGCCTCTCCAAGATTAGTTCTACCCACAAACACAGCACTGATTCTGGATCTCTTGAAGATTTGCCTTTCTATTACCGCTACAGAATAATTTTGTGCTGGGCTTATCTCTTCAGAAGTTTCATCTTCATTCGTTACCATATCCAGAACGCCAATTCGCCATTTGGTGCCGATTTTACCGCTAACTCTAGCACCTCCTATAATAGGCACATTTCGTTGTGTACTGCCTGAGCCCTGTATGCCTATTCTTCTGGAAAAGAATGGTCGAGTAGTTCTAAATCCATTTTGAGCAAAAAGATCCTGATTCTCTAGGAAAAATTGTCTCCTCTCTGGAAATGAAATCTCAAAGCGCTGAAGGTTGGTAACTTGCTGATCCACCTCTACTTGAGAAAAATCAGGATTAAATGTAAGGTCTAAATTTATTGAATTGCTCAATCCTATTTTAGCATCAAAGCCTGCATCTCCTTTAGTTTGTGACTCGTTTTCTTCAAAATCTTTACTTGAGCTGCCGCTTATGTATGGAATGACCGCTACATTCGTTCCAGCTTCCGGAGGGGGAGTATCCCATTGAAGTGAACCTGAATAGGTCATGTCACTTGCGCGAAATTGTTGAGGGACACGTATGTAGGTAGATCTTTCGTTGCGTTTTTGATTGTTTCTGATGAACTGAATATTCCAATTTGAGACGCTATTATAGCGTATGCTTTTGAAAGGAATGGCCATCTCCACATACCACACATTTTTACCCTTGCTTACTCCACTGTACCACTTGTTATCCCAATCATCCTGCACATCACCTCCCAACACAACCAATCCTTCTCTTTGAACATTGTCAGGCGTTACTTGAAACGTAAACCCATTGGATTTATCATTGTATGGATCAATATAGAAGCTGATATTATCATTTCTAGGCCATGGAAAGTCTCTTTGAAGTGTGTTTGTTATAGGGTCTCCAGGTAGGTTGTCATAGCAGATTACGCCTACATAAATAAAGTGATCATCGTAGGCAATCATAAACTGAGTGGTATCCTGAGCTGGCTGATCATCTGTAGGATACGATTGGTAAAACCCACCACTTTTTTCAGCAAGACTCCAAACCTCTTCGTCTAAGACCCCATCTATTTTTAGTGGAGATTCTGATCTAATAATGTCATGACTCACTTGACCCTGCTCATTTTGAGCGAAGGAAGAGAACCAAAAAACATTAAGAATTAAAAGAAAATTAATCCTCGTTACTCTCATCTAATGGGATTAGATGTTGATCCGCAATTGATCGAAGATAACCTCGATTCGAATTGATACTTGGATCTTTATATATATATGCTGAAAGTTCTGCAATTACACCAGGCTTGTATCCCAAATTCAAAGCCAGTTTTTCACAAAACTTAATCTCGTTCGAATGAATCTTACCGTCAGCTTTCATCATTCGGATAATATTAAAAAGATAATTGAATTTTTCGTCAGGCGGTAAATCCTTAAGCTTCGGAATCGGTCTTGGATTATTTATTATTTCAGCGGTTTTTTCTTCTGAAATGCCAAGCCCATTGGCTACAAATAAAATCAATCGGTATTCCTCTTCAGCCACAACGTTATCTGCCTTAGATAAGTGAGCCAATATGCTAATTTGTTCTTCTTGCGATAACATGGCGGAAATTTAGTTTAAAAAGATCAATGGTAAGACCTACTTACATCAACGGCGAAAAAAAGTTAACAAAAATGAGACAGGATTTGTTTTTTAAATCCAAATACAATTAGCTTAGCGATCACAATGATGAAAGCACAAACATATTGGTGGTGGAGCAACAAAAATAATTGTTGACAAGTCACTGCTGTGTTTAAAAATATAAAACCCTGACAGTTATCGTCAGGGTTTTTTTTGGTTTATACCTATGAGCAAATTGAAATTAAATACACGAGAAAGGAAGATACTGGCTGATACGATCACACCAGTGAGCATCTACTTGAAGCTGAGGGATCGCTTTGCAAACTCTTTTCTATTGGAAAGTTCGGACTATCACGGATCAGAAAATAGCTTTTCATACATCTGTTGTTCTCCACTAGCCTACATAAAGGCGAATGGTCGAAATATTGAAAAGAAACTCCCCTATGATAAGTTGGAGACATTTGAAACAGATAGCCTGAAAGATGAGATTAAATTATTTACTGAGAGTTTTGAATTGGAGCATTCTAATAGTGGATACATAAAATCTGGCTTGTTTGGATATTTCAATTATGATGCTAAGGCAGATTTTGGAGGCCTAAAGATTAAGCGGCGAGATGAAAGTATTCCAACTGTACAGTATCATTTGTTTCAATTTGTCATAGCTCTAGATCATTTCAAAAATGAATGCTACATCATTGAAACATATACAGATCATCCTCATGATGAATTATTTGATGAAGTAAGCGCATTAATTCAACAGCGAAATATTCCAGGATATCCCTTCAAGACGATGGGGATTAAACAGTCCAATAAAAGCGATGAGGAGTACTTAGAGATGGTGAAAAAGGGAATACATCATTGCCACATTGGAGATGTGTTTCAGGTTGTTTTGTCAAGAAGCTTCAAGGTACCCTATCAAGGAGATGATTTTCAGGTTTACAGGACTCTACGCTCAGTCAATCCATCCCCTTACCTTTTCTATTTTGATTACGGATCTTTCAGAATTTTTGGTTCTTCTCCTGAAGCCCAAATTGTTTTGAAAGATGGTATTGCTGAAATTCATCCTATTGCAGGAACATTTAGAAGAACAGGAAATGATAAAGCCGACACTGAGTTAGCTGAAAAGCTCTTGAAAGATCCGAAAGAAGATTCTGAGCATGTAATGCTAGTTGATCTGGCTAGAAACGATTTAAGTTATAGCTGTGAAGATGTAAAGGTGGAGACTTACAAGGAGGTACAGTATTACTCTCATGTTATACACTTGGTTTCAAAGGTTACGGGCAAGATGAAAGACAATGCTTCATTTATTGATATTGTCGCTGAAACCTTTCCAGCTGGTACACTTTCAGGAGCTCCTAAGATTAGGGCAATGGAGATTATTCAGGAAAATGAAAGTGACCCTAGAGGATTCTATGGTGGAGCTGTGGGATTCATGGATTTCGATGGAAATTTTAATCACGCCATTATGATTCGAAGTTTTCTAAGTAAAAACAATGTATTGAAGTTTCAAGCAGGTGCGGGTGTTGTAGCTCAGTCAAAACCTGAAAGCGAGCTTCAGGAAGTATTTAATAAGGTAGGTGCATTAGAACATGCCATTAAAGAGGCAGAAAAACTATGAAGAAGGTTTTAGTCATAGATAACTACGATTCGTTTACCTACAACCTAGTTCACATTCTTAGAGAGTTAGGTTTGGAAGATTCCATGCGAATTGTGAGAAATGATCAATTTGAATTGGATGAAGTAGAGGAGTTTGATTGCATCTTACTTTCTCCAGGTCCTGGGGTTCCTAAACATACAGGCCTAATGCCAGAGGTAATTAAAAGATACGCTCCCTCAAAGAATATTTTAGGCGTATGTCTGGGACACCAGGCAATAGGAGAAGCCTTTGGTGCTGAACTTTTAAACCTATCTAAAGTGTATCATGGTATGGTTACTCCGATTGAGTTGAAAGTGAAAGATGAAATTTTTGAGGGACTACCAAATTCATTCAATGTGTGCCGATATCATTCCTGGGTAATTGAAAAGAATGCTGTTCCTGATGACTTGATTATTACAAGCGTCGCGGAAAACGGAAATATTATGTCCATTAAGCACAGAAACTTTAATGTTCGAGGTGTGCAATTTCATCCAGAGTCTATCATGACAGAGTATGGAAAAAAAATAATAGAAAACTGGATAATGCTATGAAGGATATTCTAAACAGACTGATCAATAACCAGATTCTATCTCGAGATGAAGCAAAAGAGGTGTTGACAGGTCTTGCAACAGGTCAATATAACAACAGCCAGATTGCTTCATTCTTGACTGTTTATCTCATGAGAGCAATTAGAGTTGAAGAACTTGAGGGCTTTAGAGATGCAATGCTGGAATTATGCAATCCAGTTGGGTTGGAAGGTTATAATGCTATTGATGTGTGCGGAACAGGAGGGGACGGTAAAAACACTTTTAATATTTCGACCATCTCTTCTTTTATTGTGGCTGGAGCTGGAGTAAATGTGGCAAAGCATGGAAACTATGGAGTTTCATCCATTAGTGGATCATCCAATGTTCTTGAATATTTGGGTGTAAAGTTTTCAGGTGATGCAGGTCAAATGAAGCGATCAATGGATAAGTCCGGCATATGTTTCATGCATGCACCTCTTTTTCATCCAGCCATGAAAAATGTAGGCCCCATTCGAAAAGAATTAGGTGTTAAAACATTTTTCAATATGCTTGGGCCAATGGTTAATCCAGCTTTCCCGCCTAACCAATTAGTAGGTGTCTTTAGTTTGGAGCTAGCACGGTTGTACGGGTATTTGTATCAGAACACCACTAAGAATTTTTCAATAGTTCATTCATTAGATGGGTATGATGAAGTGTCGTTAACTGGCAATTTCAAACTAATATCCAATGAAACAGAAGCGTTGATCTCTCCTGAAGACTTAGGGTTTTCGATTTTAAATCAAGAGCAATTACATGGAGGTGAAACCATTGAAGAAGCGGCAGAAATATTTAGTAAAATATTAGGTAATGAAGGGTCGGAAGCACAGAATCATGCGGTATTGTCGAATGCCGGACTTGCCATATCAACAGTAAAACAAACTCCTTTCATATCAGGTATACAAGAAGCTAAAGAGGCTTTATCATCTGGAAAGGCACTTCAATCATTTAAAAACTTTTTAAGCATCAATAACTAAATGGATATACTATCAGATATAGTAAAGAATAAGCGTGAAGAAGTAGCTTCTAACAAAGACCTGTATCCTATTAAGTTTTTGGAGCAGAGCACCTATTTTGAAAGTCAGCCTGTCTCCCTAAAGAAGTATTTGCAAAAAGATGATAAGTCTGGTGTGATTGCAGAAATAAAAAGGAAATCTCCATCTAAAGGAATGATAAATGAGCATGTTTCCGTGGAGCGAATATCTATAGGATACATGCAAGCAGGTGCATCTGGTTTATCAGTATTGACCGATAAAAAATTCTTTGGCGGATCCTCTGAAGATTTGAAAGTTGCCAGATCATTCAACTTCTGCCCGATTCTCCGTAAGGATTTTATGATAGATGAATACCAGGTTGTTGAAGCTAAATCCTTGGGAGCAGATGTCATTCTTTTGATAGCTGCGGTATTGAAAAAAGAAGAAATTGAACGATTAGGAGGTTTGGCTCAAAGCTTGGGAATGGAAGTCTTACTGGAGGTCCACAACAAAGCTGAATTAGAGAATAGTATTACTGACAAAGTTGATTTAATTGGAGTAAATAATAGAGACTTAAAAACTTTTAAAACAGATATTCAAACCTCGTATGATTTATCTGGTTTGATTCCTAATGACTTTACCAAAGTATCTGAAAGCGGGATCTCTGATCCGGATACTATAAAGGAATTAAGGAAGCATGGTTTTGAAGGCTTTCTCATGGGGGAGACTTTCATGAAAAGTAGTCGCCCTGAAAAAGCGGCTAAAGAATTTATTAAGCAATTAGAATGAGTGAACTAAAGCTAAAAGTATGTGGCATGCGAGACCCTGAAAACATTCAGGGGTTAATTGAGCTGCGACCTAATTTCATGGGATTTATTTTTTATCCCAAATCTCCTCGATTTGTTGATGAGATTGATGAAAATGTTTTGATGCGAATCCCTTTGAGTATTCATAAAGTAGGAGTATTTGTTAATGAATCTGTAGAGAAAATTGTGGAATTATCTGAGAAATATGGATTAGAGTATGCTCAGCTTCATGGAGACGAAGATTTAACCTTTGCAAATGCACTCAGAGAGAAAAACATAAAAATCATTAAAGTTTTTAGGGTAATGGATTCGATTCCATTTTATGCCAAAAACTATGAAGGAATAGCTAACTATTTCTTGTTTGATACAGCGTCTATCAACTATGGAGGATCAGGAAGACATTTTGATTGGAATATTCTGAAGAGCTACAATTTGAATGTGCCATTCTTATTAAGTGGAGGCATTCAGCTTGAGGATATTGAAAAAATCAAAGCAATGAATATTGAAAAACTAGCAGGGATTGATGTCAATAGTCGTTTTGAAACAGAGCCTGCCATGAAGGATTTGGAAAAATTAAGAGAACTGAAGCAGGCATTATGAGTGAATACAATGTCAACGAGAAAGGCTACTATGGGCAATTTGGAGGGGCTTACATACCTGAGATGTTGTATCCAAATGTTGAAGAGTTAAGAACGAATTATTTAAAAATCATAAAGTCGGAGAGTTTCAAAAATGAGTTTGACCATTTACTTAAGACCTATGTAGGTCGTCCTACACCATTGTATTTTGCGTCCAGACTATCTGAAAAGTATAATACCAAAATCTATCTAAAGCGTGAAGATCTATGTCATACAGGAGCGCACAAAGTAAATAACACAATTGGGCAAATTATTCTTGCCAAGCGATTAGGCAAAGCCAAAATCATTGCTGAAACTGGTGCCGGTCAGCATGGAGTAGCGACAGCTACTGTTTGCGCGCTAATGGGGATGGAGTGCGTTGTATATATGGGTGAAGTAGATATGAAACGTCAGAAGCCTAATGTAGAACGGATGAAGATACTTGGAGCTGAGGTACGCCCAGCTACCTCTGGTAGTAAAACATTAAAAGATGCTACCAACGAAGCAATGCGTCATTGGATCAACAACCCTTCTGATACCCATTACATTATTGGTTCTGTGGTAGGTCCTCATCCATATCCTGATATGGTAGCAAGGTTTCAATCAGTAATCAGTGAAGAAATTCAAAATCAACTACAAGAAGTAGAAGGTAGAAATGCTCCCGATCATGTGATTGCGTGCGTTGGTGGAGGTAGCAATGCTGCAGGGGCTTTCTATCATTTCTTGGATGAGAAAAATGTAAACCTAATTGCGGCTGAAGCGGCAGGAGCAGGGGTTACAACAGGTAAATCAGCTGCTACCACAGCTTTGGGAAAGTCAGGAGTACTTCACGGCAGCAAAACACTTTTGATGCAAACAGAAGATGGTCAGGTAGTCGAGCCGTATAGTATCTCAGCTGGGCTTGATTACCCAGGTATTGGACCTATTCATGCACATCTATTCGATGCTGGCAGGTCAGAATTTCATGCGATTACCGATGAGGAAGCGATGATTGCCGGAGTTGAATTAAGTAAGCTTGAAGGCATTATTCCGGCAATTGAATCCTCGCATGCATTGGCTGTTTTTGGCAATCGAAAATTTGAAAAGGAAGAAGTCATAGTGTTGAACCTTTCAGGTCGTGGAGATAAGGATTTAGAAACCTACATCAAATGGGGAAAATATTAAAATCATGAATGATCAACTAGTTATGAATCGAATTGATCAGGCGTTCAGTAAAAAGAAAGGTGTTTTAAATATCTATTTTACTGCTGGATATCCGGCTTTAGAAGATACACTCAGGATAGCTAAAGATCTGGAAGATGCAGGAGCTGACATGCTTGAAATAGGGATGCCTTTTTCTGACCCAGTGGCAGACGGACCTACAATTCAAGAGAGCTCTCAACAGGCGCTAGAAAATGGGATGACCATCGAACGACTGTTTGAACAACTTAAAGACTTAAGAAAAGAAGTAAGCATCCCCGTTCTCCTTATGGGATACGTGAATCCTATCATTCAATTTGGTGTAAAACAATTCTGTAATAAATGCGAGGAGGTAGGTGTGGACGGTGTGATCATTCCAGATTTACCCATGCAAGAGTATTTAGATAGCTATCAAACACATTTTAAACAAAAAGGAATCCACAATATTTTCTTAATCAGTCCCAATACCTCTGAAGACAGGATCAAAGAGATTGATAGAAACTCGGGAGGGTTTATTTATGTGGTTTCCTCTTCTAGTATCACTGGAGCAAAAAAAGGAGTTCAAGATGGACAAGTTGAATACTACAAAAGAATCCAATCAATGGATTTGGACAATCCTCAATTGATAGGTTTCGGTATTTCAGATAAACAGACTTTCGAGACCGCTTGCAACTACTCCGATGGAGCAATCATTGGAAGCGCATTCATTAAGAAGTTAATGCAAGGATCTGATAAAGATTCAATTAAAGAATTTGTAAAAAGTATTAAAGGAATAAAATGATTATTCAATTAGAAAAGGGTGTAAATGGAGAAGTACTTCAATCAGTAGAGAAAGAGCTTCAATCATTGAATTACAAGACCACTCATGTGCAAACACAATACGGGAGTTACCTCATTGGCACAGGAAAGAAACAATTCGATATCAGGAAGATTGGACACCTCAAAGGAATAAAAGACATCCATGTGGTATCTGATGATTATAAGCTAGTTTCGGCGAAATGGAAAGTTAACCCTACGGTCATTGATCTTGGAGATGATGTGAAGATAGGAGGAGGACACTTTTCACTTATGGCGGGACCATGCAGTATTGAGGGGGAAGAGAATATCCTGGATACCATCCAATTTTTGAAACAAAACAATATCAAGATTATGAGGGGCGGAGTTTACAAGCCACGAAGCTCACCCTATTCTTTTAGAGGCCTTGGAATAGATGGTCTCAAGCTCTGGTATAAGTTGGCCAAAGAAAATGGCATTAAAATCATCACAGAAGTAATGCAGGTCTCACAAATAGAAGCTATGCATGATTATGTTGATATTTTTCAAGTGGGAGCTAGAAATACGCAGAATTACAATCTGCTAGATGAGTTAGGAAGAGTTGATAAGCCTGTGATGATCAAAAGAGGTATTTCAGGAACGATTGATGAGTTGCTATATAGTGCTGAGTATGTCTTCTCCGGTGGAAACGAGCGATTGTTACTATGTGAGCGAGGTATTAGGACGTATGAAAAGGCTTCTAGAAATACATTTGATATCAATGCAATACCTATTCTAAAAGAGAAATCTCATCTCCCCGTAATTGCAGATCCATCTCATGGTATTGGGATTCGAGATCATGTGGGAGCGGTAGCTATGGCCTCTACAGTCGCAGGAGCGGATGGCGTGATCTTTGAGACGCACTGCCGCCCAGAAGAAGCCTTCTCTGATGGTCAGCAGACGCTTGATTACACAGAAGGTGAAAAATTGATAGAAAAATTAAAAACTCTAAATAGCTTAACCGCGAATTAGCATGCAGCAGATTTACGAAAACTACACCAAAGAAGATTCTGAAGTTTGGAAGATCTTATTTGATCGTCAAATGAAGCAGTATCCTACGCATGCATGTCAGGCATTTCTCGAGGGACTTAAAATAGCGAATTTTGAGACTGGACTAATTCCCAATTTCACAGAAACTAACCAGATTTTGCAGGACACCACAGGATGGCAGCTTGCAGTTGTGCCAGGGATTGTTCCTGACTATACATTTTTTGAATTGATGGCCAATAAACGATTCCCAGCTACTACATGGTTGAGAAAGATGAAGGAACTTGATTATCTGGAAGAACCTGATATGTTTCATGATGTATTTGCTCATGTGCCGCTATTGACAAATCAGCACTTTGTCAATTTCCTGGAAGAACTCAGTAAGATTGGGTTAGAGTATGTTGGTAACGATTATGCTATTGAATTGCTCTCTAGAGTTTATTGGTTTACCGTCGAGTTCGGTTTGATTCAGGAAAAAGAAGGTTTAAGAATATATGGAGCTGGAATACTATCCTCCGCTGGAGAAACTAAGTTTTCTCTAAGTGAAGAACCTCCTAAGCATCCATTTAGCATAGAACATATGCTGGATACACCATATAAAAAAGATAAGTTTCAAACAGAATATTTCATTACGGAATCATATGAACAGTTGTATAATTCTATTCCTGAAATCAAAAAATTGCTAAAGAAACAAGTCGACTTAGTGAGTGCTTAATGTTTACTTATCGGGATATCGAGTAATATTTTCTTCAGGAAAGGTTTTCCTAAACTCTTTTTTTAACTCTTTATTCTGAGCTAATCTATTGGTTAGTTGATGAATTTTATAGAGTAATTTATAGTGAGCTGAGTTTTTACGATCAAAATTCTTCTTTGCAAATAGATAGCTGATTTCTGCGGCTTCCGCAATTGAAAGATTATAGAAAAAATTGTTTAGTGCTCTTGTCTCGTCTGGATATTGATAAGTGTTGTTCCGAACATAAACTGGGAGTCTTTTGTCGTTTTTAGCCAGAGCTATTTCATAAAGCATTCTACTTATGTGTAAGTCAATTTCTGAATTGGAACGCGTGATTTCTTTTAGTGAAGCGCATTGTGTATTCCAAAGTCGTAATTCTTGTTTTTGTGAAACGCACTAGTTAATTCTAACCTTGAGCGCTCGGTAATAGATTGTGAAATTTTGATAGGATCAGATTTTGAACCACCTAAGTAAGCATAAATTTTGTCAAGACGTTCACCTTATGTCAGGATGAGTAGAAATCGAATCAACGTTTAATAGATGAGTAAGAAGGTTATTATTTTGCTGTACCCTTTTTGTATCTAGCCAACGTCTTTTAAATGGAAGTTCATCAAAAATAAACTCATCAAATAGTTTTCGTTCCAAGGGATTCGATGGATAATAAACAGATCGGAGATAGTTTAAGGTTTTGAGCCCTGAATTGCTATTAAGTCCACAATTTTTAATCATAATCATTGCTAGTGAATCAGCTTCTAGCTCATGTTGTATGCTATTTTTGAACAGACTCTTAAACCAACTTTGTACATATTGAAGGTCTTCTAATGTCATCTTACCTTCTGGGATTTTGTTAATTCTTTTCATTACGGGGCTTGAAGATTCCTTCCTGGTATGTTTATCAATCCTAGTCCTGAGATGATTGAGATGATAGTGTGCAATTTCATGAGCCATTATAAAAGCTAATTCTTCTTCATATTCTAGTGAAGCTAGAAGACCAATGTTAAGTGTCATTGTGCCTTCGCCGTATGACGCTGCATTTAGAAATCCATCCTTTTTAATGAGTATTTTTTTTATTGGCTTAATTGATGGATTACATTGGTTGAGTCTTTTATTTATAGAATAGATTAGATCATTAATTTCTTTATCATTAATCAAGTATTCTTTTTCTACTAGGTTGATTAAATAGTTAGTTGTATGACGATATGTGGCCGTATGACTAGAATTTTCAGGTTGATTGTGGCTGAGAATTTCGTCTCTTTTTTGTTTACGTAATTCTGCTATTAATTCAGTAGAATTTTGGTCGAATACTTTCATGTTTGGTCCTTGAGAAAAACAAACAATCTTCGTAAGACAAAAAAAGATAATCGTTGGTAATCGATAGAATAACATGTGGATAAATACGTGGAAAACTGAAGTAAAACTTGTTGAAAACTAGGTAGTTATATTTTTTGAGGATGCAAAATTACAAGCTAAATTAGTATTATCAAACAAAGGATAGGAATCTGAAATTTAAAGTTTCCAGCCTGAAGAAGGGAAGTTGATTTTAAGTTTGGCTTAGGTCAACGAAGTTTGAAAAGCTGTCTTGGAAATGCGGCCGCAGGGGCAACTCTCGGAGGCGCATCCAAAGGAGACCGAACAGTAGTTTGAAGTATTGCAGTTGCTTAGGCAGTTGCAGTATTAAAAGGGTGAAGATCAGTTCTGATTCTTCACCCTTTTTGTTTTTAATGCACTTTGAAGAAGTCACCAATTTATCAATTCATTCAAATCCTTATCTTTAGGGAAACAATCGCCTAGCCAAATGAAGAAATTTGATGTCTGTGTTATCGGTGGAGGTCCTGCTGGTTATGCTGCAGCCATGCGTGCTATTGATTTCGGAAAACGAGTAGCACTTATTGAAAAGAATAAACTTGGAGGAGCGGGAATACATCAAGGTGCTCTCTGGAGTAAAACTTGGTGGGAGATATCAAGGGAAGCGAAGATGATCAACCTTCATGGAAAAGCGCTTAACCTTGGAAACACTGAATTTAGTTTTGAGAAAGTTCAAGGAGAAGTAAACCAAGCAGTGGATGAGCGCGTCGAATTGCTTACTCACCACATGGAAAACATCAATCTTGGTTTGGGTGATGAGTTGTTTGAATTCATTCATGGCACGGCTAAGGTTACAGGAAAGAATACCATTGAGGTTTCAGGAAATGGCAAAGATCATTCCCTTGAGGCTGATTTTATTGTCTTGGCTACTGGTAGTGTTCCTCGGAAATTACCTCATTTGCCTATTGATGAGGAAATCGTTTTCACGTCAGATGGTTTAAATAATCTCAAGACTTTTCCTAAATCTATTGTGATTGTAGGAGCCGGAGTGATTGGTTGCGAGTTTGCCACAATATTCTCCAATTTTGGCCACACAAAAGTTCACCTTATCGATAAAGGAGATCGAATCCTTCCTTTTGAAGATGAAGATGTAGTGAGAGTCATTGAGAAGAATCTGGAGAAGAAAGGCGTACTCATCCATCGAAATTCCAAGCTTATTGAAATGAAAGTGGATGAAGGAGAGGTTGTCTATATCTTGGAATACAATGATGGAACCAAGGAGAGTTTTAGAGTAGAGAAGGGACTCATATCTATAGGTAGAATTCCACAATATGATCAATTACTTGATGAGGCGCTGGGCGTGGAGGTTGATAGTCGTGGTATTAAAGATGACTTAACTCAAACTTCAGTATCGAATATTTATGCTGTGGGAGATATAACGGCGGACATTTCTTTGGTTAATGTCGGCGAATTAGAAGGAAGATATGCGATAGAACGAATCTTCGGCCAACCAGAACAACCTCTGATCTATAAAAATATTTCTACAATCATGTTTCTGGATCCTGAAGTAGCCGGCGTGGGAATGAATGAAATACAAGCGAAACAAGCAGGACTGGAATATCGAACGGTAAGCTTGAGTTATAGCACCATTTCACGAGCTACTGCGATGAGAAATACAGAAGGATTCATCAAAGTACTTGTGACAAACGATGAGCAGATGAATATTCTGGGAATGCGTGTGGTTGGAGAGCATGCATCTAGCGCTATACAGGCTGTAGCATTACTGATCTCACAAGATAAAAGTATTAAAGAGTTAGCTGAGTTGATTCATCCACATCCATCCATCATAGAAGGTATTCAGGAATGCGGTAGAATACTGATGGGGAAACCACTATTCAAACCTCGTGTGTTGAGAGATGCGATCAGGTGTCAGGTGTGGGATGGAAAAAAATATGAAGATCTAGTAAAATAAAAGGGCTCAAAAGAGCCCATGTTTTAGTTTCCAAAATTTGCATTGTCATTCGTAAGTTGCTTTGCCATAGCAGCTCCTATCAAGGATTCAAGTGGAGTGCCTCCGCTATCTTGCCCTCCGATAATCATGGTAGAAGGGAAGGCCAATTTAGATAGCTCTGCTGCGACCCCAACAGAGGTTTTGTATTGCCACTCTGCTTTCTCTTGAGGCGTTAAGCCGGCAATCACCAATTTAGCGTTCTCATATGCTTTAGCATCAGCGGAAACCTTCTTTTGCTGTGCTTTCAGACGTTCTGTCTCTAATGAGATAGCTGCGAGCTCCTTGTTAGTTCGCTCTTGCTTCAGTTTGGTCTCAATGGCAATCAATTGCTTTACTTGTTCTTTTTCCTGAGTTACACGCTCTCCCGCTTTATCACGTTCTCCTTCAGCAATAATTCTGGATTGAGCTGCTTTTGCAGTTTCAACTTTTTGCTGCTCAATTTGACGTTTAGCTGATTCATCTCTTTGAGCTTCTAAACGCTGTTTGAATATAGGCTCCAATACAACATCATCTACAATGACCTGAGATACGATAATGTTGTTCTCAGTTAGCTCATGAGGAATTCGCTTAGGTAAACCATCCAGAAGCACTTTTTCTACGGTGTAGCTAGTTCGTATTTCCTTAATTGAGCGATCGGTCTTTGTTTTTTGTACCGTTGCAAATACCGTGTCGCGATGTTCAATTTTGATAACAGCATACGCTCCATCTTTCAATTGCTCATCCAATGTTTGTCGGAAACTCTGAGCTTCTCCGGAAATGTAGTCCTGTGCAGCATACATATATCCAGTGTTGTTCGTTTGCTCCCGTATGGTTGGGATCAGCGTATTCTGTACCAGGTTATCCATTGTACGATACTTGATTGCAAGAGTGATGAAGTCTTCCTCGTTTGTTGGAAGTTGAAACCTTCCTGAGATTTTCACTTCGGCAGTTACCTGATCAATGAATCGGATAGGAATTGGCTTCATCAATCCTTCAATATCCTTTAATTCATCACCCGGATCTACCACTTTCACATCAATGTACTTTTGCCAGGGCACTACTTTTGCGAATCCTCGGAACTTAATTCCCTGATTCATCACTACATCACTTTTACCAGTAGGGTACACGAGGAAATATTGATACCCTGGTTCTGCCCAAAAGAATAGATAAGGTAGCATAGCAATCAAAAATCCTGCTGCTGCAATAAAAAGTGAAATTTTCTTAGAAAACATCAGGAAGAAAGGAGGTGCCTTGCGCCGGATAAGTACACCATCTTCAAATTGATCATGGTCGCTCAATTGAGGACGTAGATAAAACATGAATAGCCCAAATAAAATAATAATTATACCAAGTAAGATCATAGGTTTTCAAATTTAGAAGTGAAACATATATTAAAAATTTGTGTAGTTGCTTTTACAAATACACAATTATATATACGTTGATAATTTTACTAATGTTTCATTTTTAAGAATATTATTTTGATAATCAATTAATATATGATTGATAATACTTAATATTAATTATTATTAGAATTATATACTAATAGTGTGTTATTGCTGGAAATTATTGAAATATTATTCTGATAAAAATTGCAGTAATAAGCTGATAATGAGTTAGGTATACTTTGTGTGTATTTGTTTATACAAATATTTGATAATTCTTCTGGAGTATTCGTTTAGTTATATTAGCCGAAGTGAAAATTGTCCTACTGATACTCAGCATAATTTTTATCATTTCTTCTATAGCTCCACTCTCAAAGCGTGAAGAATGGTGGATCAGAGGATTTGATTTTCCTTTTGTGCAATTCACTGTTCTTGGGGCTATATGTATTATTGGTTGGTTATTCGTTTATCAATTTGAGGGGGTAGGAGAGGGCTTTATTGTTGGATTATTGTCTGCTTTCTTCATTTATAGGATAACAGTTATAGTTCCTTACACAAGCCTATATAGAAAAGCGCTTCCAAAAAGCGAGAAAGATACAACGCGGTTAAAAATCCTGAGTGCTAATGTCTTAATGAGTAATGATAATTATGAAGGGTTTCTAAAAGTAGTAAAGGATGTAGATGCTGACTTATTGCTGCTTGTTGAGGTAGATCAAAAATGGCATGCTAGTATTCGAACAGCTCTTGATGAACTATATCCAAACAGTGTAGCGCATCCATTGAATAATACGTACGGCATGATCTTATATGCCAAATGTCCTTTGAAGGAATCAAGTATTGAATTTCTTGTAGAGGAAGACGTTCCTTCCATTCATACGAAGATTGAGTTAAGCTCTGGAGAACTAATACAGTTTTATGGATTACACCCAAGACCACCGGCTCCTGGTGAAAATGATGAGTCTACGCAGCGAGATGCCGAACTTGTTGTGATTGGGAGAAAAGTGAAGGAGAGTGAAATACCAGTAATTGTAACTGGCGATATGAATGATGTAGCATGGTCTCATACTACACGTCTCTTTATGAGACTCAGTGGACTGTTAGACCCTAGAGTGGGGAGAGGGTTCTTCAATACCTTTCATGCACAAAAATATTTGCTTAGATGGCCGCTTGATCATGTGTTTTTAAGTCATCATTTTCGAGTTGCGGGAATGAAGAGGCTAAATAATTTTAACAGTGATCACTTTCCAATATTTATAGAGGTGACGTTAAATCCATCGACCCATGCAATTGTATCTAAAGAATATGCAGATAAAGAGGACAAAGAAGAAGCTTCAGACAAGTTAGATAAGGTAGATATTTAACTTTAGTTGCATACCTTATAATGGTATTTTTTAAAGATTATGATATAATTATAGCGTTAAGTATAATATACTTCCCGAATCAAATCTTACAAATTTGATAATAAGTGATTCTCTTTATTTGACTGTTTTTTCTTTAGCTTTCTGTTTTTAAACCACCCAGTTATGGCCTCACCAGCACATTTTCCATTGGGTTTAATAGCTACCGTCTTGGCTCAATCCAGATTTATTGTCAATAAATCCAGGTTGATTCTATTGATTGTGCTATTATCCTCCAACTCAATATTTTCACAAGTTCTTATTAACGAAGTTGTTACCGATCCTCAACAGGATTGGAGTGCAAATGGATTTGATGGAACCATAGGCGGAGTTACTGTCACTCAGGGTACTGATGAATGGATCGAATTATACATCACTGCCAATGGCCTGGATCTGACCGGATGGACCATAGAGGTCACGGATGGAGGTTTTTTTAGTGGAGACTTAACCAGTAGAGATGCAACTAGTACAGGAGCTTTTCAGGAGAGTGTGTATTTTGGATCAGGATCATTTACCAATACACAAGCTGGAGATTACCTAGTGCTAGGGAACCCTCTTTCTAGTGAGAGTATGACAAATGATGTTTTCATTGTCTTGAGAGATAACACAAGTGCAATAGTTGATGATCTGGAGATCGGAGATGATGTAGAAGGAGATGGAGACGGAGATGGAGCGCATGATGGAACTGCTTCAGGTGGAGATGCATCTGGGATAGATGATGAGTCCGTGGCTAGAATTGCCAATGGAACAGATACAGATAATGACCTGAATGATTTTCAACAGGTAAGATCAACATTAGGGTCTGAAAATGGACTTGCTAATGTCTTTGTAGACGCCTCTGTAGCAAATGATGATGGCTTGGGTATAGCTAGTGAGCCTAAACAATTCATTCAGTCAGGAATAGATCTGGCACTAACAGGAGGGACTATATCTGTTGTGCAAGGCACCTATGCTGAAAGCATCTCTATAACTAAATCTCTTACCTTAAATGGAGCTAATCAAGGTATTGCTGCCTCTGGAAGTCGTGGTACAGAAGCGATCATTGAGCCAGGATCAAATAATGTAGGAATAACTATTACATCTGATGATGTAACTGTTGATGGCTTTCAATTTGGAACAAATAGTACTACCTCTAATATCACGACAGGCATCTCAAGTGATGGAAATACTGGACTGAGTATTCAAAACAATGTTATTAACGCAAATGGTGTTGGTATTTCAATCAACAATGCATCTTCTGGAAGCATTTTAGTGGATGATAACCTCGTTGCGATGATCAACCTGGAAGATCCATTGAATGCTGCTGTGGCAAGTATTGGAATTTTGACTCAAAACCTTACTGGAACCACAGATGCTGACTTTACAAATAATGATGTTCAAACTGCCTCATATGGTTTTTTTGGCTATAACATTTCATCATCGACAACAGGAGTCATTAGTGGTGGGTCATACACAGCATGTACAAAAGGAATCGAAATCAATAATACAGATGGCTTAGGCAATTTCAATCCTAGTACAGTGGATATTCAGAATGTGACTATGTCAGGTTTCACAGGTCCGGATGCTGACTTAGCTCAACCTGATACTCAAGCTGGTATTTATGCATTCGTGACGGGTAATGCCACTGCAACCGATGACTTAATTATCTCTATGGATAATATTGACATTTCAGGAATTGGAAATGGAAACACCGACTATGCAGCCATTTATATGGCAGATTTTCAAGCCGCGGGTCCATTTGATGGAAGCGATGATGATGGAATAGCGATTACAGCAACATTATCGAATAGCAACATTCATGATAATCTTAACAGAGGTATATATTCCAGAGGAAGAAATGCAATAACAACGGTAAGTCAAACTTCGATAACAAGTAATGGATCAAATCCTTTTAGTTCAGGAGCTGGTGGAGTTGTTTTTGCAAGAGGTACTTTGAATATTTCAAATTGTACGATCATTAATCCCGGATCAGGAACGGTAGATGCTTTGCTTGCGCAATCCAGTGGAATCATTTCAGCATCGGACAATAGTTTTGATCAAAATGGAAATGGAGATTTAGCTGAGATACAATCTGGTGGAACAATAGATTTGTCTAGCAATTGGCTGGGAACTACTACGCAAACTACAATTGAAGGATTGGTTGATTTGACAGGGGTTGATTTTACTCCTTGGTTAGCAGATGGGACTGATACAGATCTGGTTACATCCGGTTTTCAAGGAGACTTTAGCAGTTTGATCGTAGGTGCAGCAGGAACACAAACTGGAAGTTCTGGTAGAATAAGTGAAGGAATCACGTTGGTGAGTGCAAGCGGGACTGTTACAGTAAATGCTGGTACCTACTCAGAGAATTTATCCATTGGTAAGTCCGTTACCCTCAATGGCGCTAATCAAGGAACGGCAGGCTCAGGTACGCGTTTAGCAGAATCCATTATTGAGCCAGGTAGTGCCAATGTAGGGATATTGGTTGGAGCTGCAGATGTTACGATAGATGGCTTCCAATTCGGTGCTGATAATGCATCCTCTAATCATTCAACGGCAATTTCCAATACTGGATTTGCTGGATTAACCGCATCTAACAATGTTATTTTTGCTAACTCTGCTGGCATAGCCATTAGCGGAATTACTTCTGGTAGTTTAACTATTTCTAGTAACGCTATTGAGATGTTAAACCTTGAAGATCCACTTAACGCTACGAATCCTAGTTTTGGGATTAATGCTCAGAATATAACAGGTACAACTAATGCTGACTTTTCCAGCAATGATATTCAAACAGCATCCTATGGTTTCTTTGGGTACAACTTGAATGCAACACCCACTGTAAGCATAGATGGTGGGATCTACACTGGGTGTGTTAAAGGAATCGAAATAGATAACACGGATGGTGTTGGGTTTAATCCTAGCACGGCCAGTATTTCCAATGTTACCATGTCAGGATTTGTAAACCCAGATGCGGATGTTGCTTCCCCGGATGCACAAGCAGGCATCTATTCATTCGTATCGGGCTCTGCTACCTCCGCTGATGATATCACGCTTGTGATAAGCGGGGTAGATATTTCAGGGGTAGGCAATGCCGCCAGCGATTATTCTGGTATCTATCTGGGTGACTTTACGGACGATGATGTCTCTATTGATTATACAATTACTGATTCAAACATTCATGACAACCTGAATAGAGGAATATTTGTGAGGGGAGAGGATGCTACGGCCAACGTGAGCACATCGACTATCACTGGGAATGGATTTGATCCAAGAGGAACAGGAGGAAATCCTGGCTTTAGTATCATAGCTAGAAATGGTGGGACAGCTATTGTTGATCAATGCGTGATTACGAATGCAGCAACTCAGTCTAACTTTACAACAACAGGATTACATGCTTCGGTGGGCGGAAGTATAACTGTATCGAATAGTTCCATTACCAATAATGGTAATGGAACTATTGCACAAGGCATAACCGGAAGTACCATGAATCTTTCGGCAAACTGGTTAGGTTCATCTGATGAGATCACAATTCAATCATTTTTATCTTCTTCTACACTGATAGATATTACACCATGGTTAAATGATGGAACAGATTCTGATGGTGTTTCAGTCGGTTTTCAAGGTGACTTTGATGCCATTACGGTGACGACATTTGGAACGCAGACTGGAGGTGCTTCTGATAGACTTCAAGAAGGACATGATCTGGTAAATACAGATGGCTCCATTACAATTCTTCAAGATGACTATGCTGAAACACTGACTGTTTCAAAAAACGTAGGTATTAATCCACAAGCTGGCACTACCATTGATGATGTTACACTTAATGGAGGTGATTTTTCAGTATTGTCAAATTTAGAGATCAATAGTATACTGACTTTAACAAGCGGTATTTTAGATATTGATCTGGATGATGGAGATAAGTCAGATGATCCAACGCTTACCTTGAATAGTGTAGTAGCAGGGTCTTTTAATGCGAGCAATCACATAGAAGGAAAAATGGAAGTTGCTATTGGAGCAGCAGGTTTTTATACTTTTCCCGCAGGAGATGAGGGCGCATATCGGCCTGTAACACTTACTCCAACCAATGCGACAACTTTTTCTGTTTCACATATTGCTGAAACTACACCTGTAGGTGGTGGAACTTTTGGAGATGTAAGAGACCTTCATGGAACAGCAAGTGCGGAACTTACTGGTAATATAGAAAGTACCTTAGATTTTCGTTATTGGGGCATTGATGTGGTTGCGGGAACTCCCGGAAATACCAATGTAGCTATTGAAATTGATGGAGGAGATAATGCGACGGATGCATCTACGATGGGGATTTTGCGTTTCGATGGTACAGATTGGCAAGAGTTGTCTCTGGTAGGTGCTGCTGGCACTGATCCATTTGTCATTACTGCTCAAACGTCGACTTTCAGTGAATTCACTATTTATTCCACGGATTCTGATGCTAACCCACTACCCGTAGAATTGATTGATTTTAGTGGCGAAATGGAAAATAGATTGGTAAGACTTGTATGGTCAACATTGTCTGAAAGCAATTCGGAATATTTTCAGATAGAACGATTGAATCAAGAAGGAACTGAGTTTGTATCCATGGGAAAAATATCGTCTCAAGGAACTAGTAATATCAGGATTGACTATCAATTTACTGATGTTGCGAATCAGACAGGTAAACTATACTATCGATTAAAGATGGTGGACTTTGACGGGTCTTTTGAGTATTCTTCGACCATCATAGTGTTACCTGATTTGTCAGATATTAGCATAAAAGTATACCCAAATCCTGCCACAGATTTCATTCAAATTCAAGGAATTGAAGAAGGATACTTTAAGAAGGCAGTTTTTTATGATTTGAAAGGAAAGCTTCATAGAAGTATCGATAGTATGGAGCAAAATTTATTGCCGGTTTCTGATTTGTCTGAAGGCCATTACTTGATTCGGGTAGAGCTGGTAGACGGAAGTGTGTATCAAGGAAAAGTTGTAAAAGATTGATATTAGTCCCAAACAAACCTCCAATTGCCGTCCTCTTGCCTTTTCCATACGGTATGAAAAATTCCCTTGCTTTCCTTTTTGATGCCGGTAGAATCTGTTGAAGAAAAAACATAGTTACCATATGTATAGGCAAGGTCTCCCGAACTACTTACGTCGACGAAAGTAGGCTTCCAGGTGAGTGTTTCATTCGGTCTTACGTCTTCCTTATACCAATCTCGAATGGCTATTTTCCCTTTTACGATCTTTCTGTTTCTTTTAATTACCCCATCAACTGCAGCAAAATGATGGAACGCCTCTATAAGACCTTTTTCCTGAGCCATGTCATTAAAGTCTTTCTCAACTTGTATGATTTCTGATTTCCATTGATCAATGTTATTCGTTTCCTGGTTGCTACACCCACTTAAAATGATGCTAAAAAAAGTAATGATTGGTGTGTACTTAACCATGAGATAATGATTGATTGCTCCTTAATAAAGATACTTCAAGGAATTTGAAAAACTTTCATCTCTCTTAAACACTCTTCTCTATAATGACATCCTGAAAAGTGATCATTGACTATGCCCACTGATTGCATCATTGCATACATATTGGTAGGCCCTACATAGGTCCAGCCTCTTTTCTTTAATGCTCTGGCTAATTCTTCTGACTCTTTGGTTTTGGTGACCTCCTTCAAAGTTTGTGGATTGAATTCACCCGGCCGGTTCTTTGAATCAGGACGAAAACTCCAAACGAATTTGGCCAATGATCCAAATTCTTCAATCATAGCAGGCATTCTTTTGGCGTTATTGATCACTGATTTAAGTTTCCGCTTATTCCGAATCAGTCCCTTGTTTTGCATCAAGACATTTAGTTTTTCTTCATCATAGCTTGCTACTTTTTCATGATCGAAGTTGTCAAATGCCTCTCTGAAATTTTCTCTTTTCTTTAACAAGGTGATGTATGAAAGACCCGAGACAAAGCCTTCAATGCAGATCTTTTCAAATAGCCTTCTGTCTTCTGAAACGGGACGGCCCCATTCTTCATCATGGTATTTCTTGAAGTCTGCGTCATGTATGAGATAAGAACATCGTACCTTATTGTCAGGACCTTTGACTAAGTAATCTTTCATGTATCGAACTTTGAGAGGATGAAAGAATCTTCAATTTGTTTAGGATAAAAAGGCATTGAAATTGAGTTATTGATCTAGTCGATGATACTATCGTGAGTTTTGTATATGAACTCAGTTGATAAAGAATCTTTTTCCATGTGGAACGTCAAATTTGTGAACTCCGCTCCGCGGTAAGTCACCCCCTTCTTTTCTCTTAGGTTTTCTAATCGATCCCAATGATTCATTGTTAGAGTGAGTATTGCACATAGATCATCGCCTTGAACATAAAAGTATAAAGATTCCTTCTCGTCTTGTGCCTCATACTTTTGAAGCCAATAAGTCAGTTTTGATTGATCTACCTGCTGTAATTGAGAGGCTAATTCTGCCTTATACACATCAGATTCAGGACTATAATTACTGAATATGAGATTTTCATTGTTGCATTCTGGTCTCTCACAAGAGGTCAATACCGTTGATACAATGATAGAAAATAGAACAAAAAATGTTTTCATACCAATTAAATATAATCTTATCTCTTACAAAAAAGAAAGCCGAACTTTTCAGCTCGGCTTTAGATAGGTTGCTAGTTGGTCTCCTTATACCCCATCAAGGGGTGCTTTCAAGGTGTTTATTCCATTTTTGAGAACCTCTCCGTTAGAACAATTTCTTCAAAAGATGCTCTAAGTATATAATTCCCTCGGAAAAAACCAGAAATGTCGATTTTGTTGGAGGAGGACGAGTGTTCATTATGATAGACCAGTTCTCCTGTCATATCAAAAATACTAACTTCGAAATTTTCTACTCCTGCCACATGTACGCTTATATATTCTGAAGCAGGATTAGGAGACAATTTCATGACGGGATCAGAGACGGGATTAGGATCGCAGTATTTATACTCAAAGTAAATCGTTTCAGTTTGAGCAGGTGCAGTAACACTATATTGAAGCCTGTAAATTTTATTAAGTACTGCTAAGTTGCCGCCACCCCAAAGTGGAGTTAAACTAATATACGAACCAGCGTCTCCGGTTCCCGCATCGGTGTACATTGGTCCAATAGGTTGTAAAGAGTTGTTCACTTCGACAAGCGATATACTCCAAGTTTTCTCACATGAAGTGTCCCGAACTTTGAAATTATTGGCCGACCCTAAGCACAATTGTTCAACTGTATAAGTCGCGACCCCAACCGTATGGTCTCTTGTGCTGCTGTTTAGCAAATCAACATCCAGTGATACCGGGTTTATCTCGAAAAAATAGACTTCACTGTTCCAACAAGCCCCAACATTTAGCGATACACCATAAATTTTTCCGGGATCAAATCCAGCAGAGTAGAATTGATGAAGATGTACTATGCCAAAGGCTTGGTTTACGATTGGAGAGAGCTGCTCAGTTCCAGGTATTTTTTGCCATGAATTCAGGTCGAATTCAAATACTTCCCAACTATACCAATCTCCAATAGAATTCATGGTATTTAGATAAATATCATCATTAGGTGCAAACCCAGCAACTTCCATATTTCCATAGAATGAAGGATATTCATTGACACAGTTTGGAAATAATAATTCGCCTTCAGCATTCGTATTCCCGGGTACTGTTTCGGTGATGATGAAGTTTCTAGAATTGTACCAAGGCTCCCAATCCTTCCACACATTGCAGCCTATTTTTTTCAACCTGTATTCAACATGGACATAGTAAGCGGAGTGCTCTACAATATTTGGTACGTTTATGGTTGTTGTATTAAGTCCGTTGTTTGCATTATACCCAATTGGTCCACTGTCATAGCCAACATAATTGATTGAGGTATATTGTCCATTATTACAATCATAGTTTTTATACAATACATAGACTCTATATTCCGCATCGATATAATCGCCGCACCAAGATTTGTCTTCCTGGAAAGTAAGCTGAAGATCCATAGAAGTCACTCCGCAGTGAGGGGCAAACGTGTTATTACTCACATCGAAATCAGATAAGTTGATAATGGAAGCATCGACTCCTTCAAACAATGAGCTGGTTCCTGAATCGTAATTAGGCGTTGTGCATTGCGCACCAAGTTGGCTGGCCAAGCCAAAAATTAAAAGCCCAGATAACATAAGATTTTTCATTTTCATAGCTTGAATCAAATATTTAGTTCGCGACAAAAGAACCTGCTCAAATGTGTGAAACCATTGTATTTAAAGGGTTATGTGATAAACCTCGCTGAAAAAGGGACGAACCCAGATCTAATTTCATGATTAGTCTACATATGAATACTGCAAGAGTACATATGAGATACTCTCATAGTCAATAAAAAAAGCCGAACTTCTCAGTCCGGCTTTAGAATAGGTTGGTGATAGATTTCTTATTTCTCTCCCGGTAGATTTTTCTTATCAGGTCCATCTTTTACCCAGTAGAAATCAGGCGCTTTCTTTTCCTGTGGATACACTTCATCAAGCGTATTGCTATTGTAAAGCCTGCCGTTCTTCATCACTTGAGAAATGGTATTAGTGTTTCTAATGTTATCCAACGGATTTTTGTCCATGATCACCAAATCTGCAAGCTTGCCAGCTTCAATGGATCCCAGGTCTTTACTTAATCCAATGGCTTTAGCTCCAAGAATGGTAGCCACTTTCAATGCATCAATCTCTGGAACGCCTCCGCTTTGCACAGCCCATAGTTCCCAGTGGTATCCGAGTCCCTGCAACTGTCCATGAGAACCAACACCCGCAATACCACCTTCTTTGACTAAGTCACCTACAAATTCACTATGCCTGGAGAAGATGTGCTCATCCTTGATGAACCAAGCTCTTCTTCTTCTTGCTTTTTGATCAATTTCTATCTTAGGAGTGAAGAAGTTTAGCTTAGAGTCTCCCACTACATTTTCGGTAGCGTAGAAGTATTCCTCTGCCCAAGGTCCACCATATGATACCAAAAGGGTAGGCGTATAGGCCATTTGTGCTTTTGAAACCATCTGGGTAATATCTCCATAGATCGGGTGGATAGGGAAGGAGTGCTCATGTCCCGGATACCCATCGATTAGCTGAGTTAAATTGAGTTTCATATCTAAGGCGCCTTCCGTGGTTGGCATGAGTTTTTGCTCTTTAGCAGCCTGAATAATCCACTGTCTGTGCTGACGATTACCTGTCATGTACATCTTAATGGTTTTTGTATTGAAGTATTCTGAATATTGCTTCAATACATCTTGTGCTTGCTTGAGGCTCTTCAGGTTATAATACCAGAAGCCTACACCTGGACCCGTTGAGTAAACTCTTGGTCCTAACAAATCTCCTGTTTCTACCATGTCAGAGTAGGTGAGTACATCTGTTGTAGCAGTTTGCGGATCTCTAGTGGTAGTTACGCCATAGGCCAGGTTGGCGGCATACATCCAAACCTGATTCTTTTGAAGTCCCCAGTTTGGCCACATGTGAGAGTGCGTATCTACAAACCCAGGAGTGATAGTTTTGCCGCTCATGTCCATGGTTTTAACACCGTTGGGAGCGTCTAAAGATCCTGATGCACCCACCGCTTTGATTCGGGCATTTTCAATAAGAATATCACCGTTTTCAATAACCTCGTCTCCTTTCATTGTCACAATTCGAGCGCCAGTTAAAAGGATGGTTCCTTTAGGAATATCCTTTTCTACATTCACTTTTACACGAATTTCATTAGGCTTGTATCCTTCATCTTCTTCCTTTTCTTTATCCTCTTCATCTTCACTTTTTTCTTCGTCTTGGTCAGCTTCAGAGTCTTCTTCTTTTTCCTCTTCTGTTTTATTCTTTTCTTCCTCCTCTTTCTTCTTTTTTTCTTCTGCTTCTTTCTTTTTCTTCTCCTCAAGTTCCTTCTTCACTTTTTTTGCTTCCGCCATATCGTATGCGAAATAGGCATTTCCGAGTGTGAAGTTGACGGTGTTCCCATCCGCATTCCAGTGAGCAAACTCTCCACCAAACGTGGTAAGTTTCCATGAAGGAAATGATGCACTTTCTGGATTCGAAACAGAGATCTTCACCGTTTCCGCCCCTACAGGTGGTACAGTCACTACAAATACATCATTGTTGATTTTAGCCAAAGCTCGATCACCTTTAGGCGCCATGGTAATGTACTGTGCGTTACTTGGTGTTCGCTTTGGTTCAGTGAATGTTTCCTCGAGTGCATGATTATGTACGAGCGCCGGATAAGTCATGATCCCTGTGACCTTGATGTGTACTTTCTCATCCGTACCATCCCAACGCATGGACATCAATCCTTTGCCACCATGATACATATAGATACGATCATTACTTTCCACAAAGTGAAGGTTTCCTCTTCCGCCTGAAGATTTGATCTTCGTAGTATTTCCTCCGTTTGCACTGATCCATCCAAGGTGCATTTGAGCTCCAAAACTGAAGGGATCCACTGCATCCTCATAGGCTTGAGAAGGGCCGTATACGAACGCAATTCGATTCGTTTTCGCATCCCATGCAATGTTATTATATGTGCCAGATTGATTGGTCAGTTTAGCTGGTCTACCACCAGAAGCTTTCACTTTATAAATGTTTCCTTCTGTTCCTTCCCAGGTAGCAAATGCGATGTATTGTCCATCTGGAGACCACTTCGGCATAGCTTCTGTGAAATCATTCTTCGTCAATCTTTTTGGTTCGCCATCTGGATAGCTCATCACATAAAGTCTATTCAGAGCTGTGAATGCTACTTTACTTCCATCAGGAGAGCGAACAGCATCTCTTATCTGATTGGCTACCATCTCCTTCTCATCAAGGATAGGGTAATCAAACTGTACCATCGGTCCGAAATCTAATTCTTCGTCTACCTCGAATGGTATCTCAGAAGCATCTCCACCGTTGATAGGCACTCTCCAAATCTTACCTCCATAAGAAGCAATCACGGATTGATTATCTGGCGTAAATGACATGGCTGGATAAACTCCTAAACGAGCTCTGGATTCTTGATCATCTCTTCGTACTGGAAATGCTAGCCAGTTTTCCTCTCCTGTTTGGAGATTACGTTTCATCAAGCCAGTTTCGGTGTTGTAGCGAGTACCATACACAAGCCATTTCCCATCGGAAGAAAGGGTGGGAGAGAAGGCTGATCCGTATTGATTGGTTTGGGTGGAAATTTCTCCTGTTTCTCTGTCATATGTTGCGATCTGATACTGTGGCATTGCCGCGTTGTATTGCCATGATCCAAATCTTCTGGCAAACCAAATGTATCGCTCATCACTACCGAAGGCAGGCTCAACAGTTTGAAGTGGATCTGGCTTTTTAGTCAACTGAATACCACTTCCACCATCTTTATGGTACATGTGAAGTTTCAATACTCTGCCACCTTTTGAAGCGATTATGTATTTTCCATCTGGAGTCCATTCTGCCGCCTGATAGTATTTGTCTTTATCTTTTGTGATTTGCTTTGCTTCTGCAGTTGTATCTGACAGATCAAGTGTCCAAATATTCTCGGAACCACTTTTATCTGAAGTAAAAACGATAGACTTTCCATCTGGACTATAGCGAGGGTGCGTATCAAATGCCATTCCTGAGGTAACAGGGGTTGCTTTACCTCCACTTATGGGCATAGTGTAGATGTCTCCCATCATATCGAATGCGATGTTTTTCCCATCAGGGCTTACATCCAATGATATCCAGGTTCCTTCCTTGGTCTGAAGACGAATTTTACGCTCTGGCTCTAAAGGAAGTTCTTTGGTTGATTTTTTCTCTTTTGTAGTGTCTGAATCAGATTTTTTTTCTTCCTGACCAAACACCATTGCACTCATGAGAGTGAGTAGTGCTAATAAATAGTTTCTCATGTCTTTTAGATTGGATTAAGAAGCCAAGATATCTCAAAATCATAAGAGCAGAATGAGAAGTTACACGAGTGGAACTTGAAAAAAGGGAGCCTCAAAAGTCGTCATCGCGAGCCTGCCTGTCGGCAAAGGCAGGGAATCGAACGGTTCGCCATAGCGACGATCTCATGATAGAAAAATGCTTTTAAATCTTTTGAGATAGCTTCACTTTGTTCGCTATGACGTTTATATAGGATTTTGAGGCACCCTTTTTTATACATATCTATAAAATATCTAACTGTTTGGAGACCAAATACTGTAACTATTGGGAGGACTCTGAATTTTGACCCATCCATTACCCTGAGTTGTGGGAAACCATCCAGAATTACCAGTGAAATCCTTGATTTGGGTGTTATTCCAATTTGTTGGGACCCATCGCTCTTTCCAAGAATTTGAATTATTGATATAGACTATTAAACCAGGATTGCCATTGTATCCATTTCTTCGAGCGATATATTCATCATTGTCGACATGTAGAATACTGGTGGTTCCAGTGGCTTTATTATTATGTATCCAAATGAGGTTATCTAGTTTATCCTTATCAAGCCACTCCTCATAGTCACGATAGAAGATTGTTGGGTAGCCTTCATGGGTTAAGATGTAAGCATAAGCCAACATCTTACTCCAGATTTCATCTGTGTCATGATTTGTTACGAATGTGACTGCTTTGTATGGATTGCGTTTCCACATCATATCGTCATTCAAGACGTTCAGGTTATTCCCATCAAATGCATCATTCATTTTGTAGTAGCAAGCGAAATCAAACACGCTACTGTTTGCGGAATTTGCCCATGATTCCAGCCAGTTGACATCTGAGTCCCATAGCTCTCCCACGGAAAAGCCGCCCACAGCGTTGTTCCATGCAGCCACGACCCAAGGTTCAAATCCTTTGACATAGTCAAACCTCCAACCGTCAAAACCCATGGTGTTTTTATAGTACTTAGCCACACCATCTGAACGATTCCAGAGCCAATCTTGAACATATGGGACGTCATGACAGAGGTCAGGAAATCCACCAAAAAATCCTGAGTCCCCACCATGAACCCAATTCGGGTGAAAGTCATGTTGTGACCTTGGGAATTTCCCCGAAGCGACTCCAGTAAAATCTGTCCAGGTACTTGTGCCTGTGTATTGGTTGGGCTCTAATTGGCCACCACTATTGTGATTCAAGACAATATCTGCATATACCTCCATATTTTCAGCGTGTGCTGTATTGATCAATGTGAGGAGTTCTGACTTGGAGCCGAAACGTGTCTCCACAGTCCCGTTCTGATTGAAGTCCCCAAAATCGAAATAGTCTGTTGGATCATAGCCCATTGAGAATGCTCCATTTTGAGCTTTGGATACGGGTGGAAGCCATATAGACTGAATGCCGGCGTTAGACCATGCATTCACTTTGGTGTTTACCGTATTCCACCAGGTTCCACCAGCGGGTATATCCCAATAGAAGCCTTGCATCATTACACCACCACCTGGGCCTGCCGTGTACCTACCTTTCTCCTCATTGGAGTTTGTACTAGTACTGAATGGCTTGCCATCATGGTCTGTAACATGAACAATTGATGTGTTTTCTTGAGCCGTGTTGAGCTCAGTTACTTCACGTTCCTCTTCGCAACTAAACAAGAACAGTAAGTACCCGGTACCTAAAAGGATTTTAGTGAGTTTTTTCATAACTTAATATTTGGTTGTTTATCCTTATTAAGTTACTCAGATCGTTTCATAATTTTAACAAAATATAAATGTAAATACCTGATATTCAGTCATTTTTACATTTCATCTAACCCGAAAACGTTTGCGTACAATGAGATTTTTAATGATAATTGACATATAGCGGTATAAATATCAATCTATTTTGTCAAATCGAAGATGGATGTTTGCTTTGGGTTTACTTGAAAATCTTCTTCAAGATTAATTATTGAACCATCTATGACGTGCACTCCAGTTGAGTATTTATCAAGTATTTCAGCAAAACGATCTCTGGTAATTGTTTTTGCTTCCTCATTTCGATTCATGACTACCATTACTGCTTCATTGTCTGTATACCGGAAATAGACATAGATGTTATCCTCTGGAATGAAGTGTATCATTTTACCTTTATGTACTGCGGTTGAGGTCTTTCTCCAATGAGTTATTTTTCGTACGTACTCGAATGCTTCTTGCTCTTTTTTGGTGCGCCCTTCCTCGGTAAATACCGACCGATCATCTTCATTCCATCCACCAGGCATGTCAGCTCTTTTTCGTCCATCACCTTGTACATCATCATTGCCCCACATTAATTCGGTACCATAGTATACCTGAGGGATACCTCTTGTGGTCATGATGTAGGCGTACCCCATTTTGAATAGATCAGAATCATCTCCGACTTTCGTGAAAAAGCGATCGATATCATGATTATCCATAAAGATTACATTTTGCATGGGGTCAGCATACAAGCGATCTTGCGAAACTGCATAGTACAATTCTGAAAGCCCATTTTTCCATCCGAAATCATCTACCATAGCTCTGTCCAGAGCAAACATGATTTGAAAGTCTGTGACACTAGGCAGCTTAGAGTCGTATCCATCTTTTTCATTAGCATTATCGAATTGCCAGTAGGACTCATGTGCTACTTGCTCTACCCATGCTTCTCCTACAATGTTAAAATTTGGATAGGAAGACATTACAGTTGTCACCCAGTTAGATAAGTAGTCTTTGTAAGGGTACACATAAGTATCCATCCGAATACCGTCTACACCTGAATATTCAATCCACCAGATTGAGTTTTGGATGAGGTATTTAGCCAAAACAGGATTTCGCTGATCAAGATCTACCAACTCTGGAACAAACCATCCTTTTTGCAATCGATCTAAGTCGAATTGTGATGCGTGCGAGTCAGACTGAACTTCTCCTCTAAAATTGGTAGTGCCGTACTTTTGGAAATCATGCACCCAATCCTTTGCCGGTAAATCATTCATCCACCAGTGTTGATCACCAATGTGATTGTGAATCATATCCATGATGACCTTGATGTCCATGTTATGGCACTTTTCTACAAAGGCTTTAAATTCTTCATTGGTGCCAAATCGTCGATCAATTTTGTATAAGTCTGTTGCAGCATATCCATGATATGCACCATATGCTGGCTTCATGTCATTTTCAAAAGTAGGAGTAAGCCATACAGCAGTCATGCCTAAATCTTTGATGTAATCGAGGTGCTCATGAACTCCCTTTATATCTCCTCCATGCCTTCCATTAGGATTGGATCTATCTGCAGCTTCCAGCATTCCTTCTACTTTGTCATTTTCAGGATTGCCATTGGCAAATCGATCAGGCATGAGTAGGTAGATTACATCACTTGCATCAAATCCCTGATTACGATTAGCTTTATCAGACCTTGGCTTTAGTTCGAATGATTTTTTGGTTAGGGCATTGTTGCCATCTTTCAATTTGATTTCAAAAGATCCGGGAATGACCTTCTTTGAAACATCCAGGTTGAGAATCAAATAGTTAGGGTTTTCTAGTTTTTGAACGTCCTTAACTGCCACTCCTTTGTATTTGATTTCAACATCAAGCTCTCCAATGCCTTCGCCATACAGCATGATTTGTAGATCTGAGGTAGGCATTTCTATCCACCAAAATGGTGGGTCCATCTTTTCAATGGACTGAGAATAGATGAATGCGCTGATTAGCATGAATGAAAAATAGGAGAGGAGTCTCATAGGCCTGTATTCAAATAAAAAAAGCGACATGTTGCCGCTTTTTTGACACGTTAACTAAATAATTAATAATCGTCGTTTTGGTCAAGTTTAGGATTGGCAATTAAATCCGAAGAAGGAATTGGAAAAATATCCAAATGGCTTAGTGTTGAAGTGCCTTCTTCCACGCCACCTTTCCATGGCCAGATGTAATCACCACCTGTAAATTTTTTGTGACGGATCAGGTCTGTTCGCCTGGTTGCCTCCAAGTATAATTCTCTGCCTCTTTCATCTAAGATCCAGTCAAGATCTACATCTGCGATCGTGACATCTCCACTATTATCGCCATAAGCTCTTGCTCGAAGTGCATTAAGGTACCCGAGAGTTGTACCGTCAATTGATCCAGCCGCTGAGCTGACCTGAGCTTCTGCAAGCATTAAATAGGCTTCTGCAAGTCTAAATACAGGATAGTCAGTACTTACCTGATCCACTCCTGGAGCTCTTCGGCCAGTTGAAGCTTCTATGTTCGTAAATTTTGGGACAGCCCAACCATCCGTAAATTCTCCTATATCAGAAATCTCAAGCGATTGCTCTTCTGTGAAAAATATAGCTCTGCCATCTGCACTATTTCCATTATTGGTAGCCGCGCCTGGAAAAAGACTAACGAAGGCACTAGTCGTACGATATCCTTCCCATCCATCTGGCACACCGTAATCACTTTCGGCTTCATCTGATGATGGAACTCCATTTTTCATGTCGTCTTGCATGGCACCACCTATACTGGCTCTTATTATGGTTGTTGTACCACCCCATGTTTGGGAGACTAACCCATCATGGACAATTGGCCAAATAACTTCATCTGTTCTTACATGATTGTCCGCCATGAACAATTCCTGATAATTAGGAGCCAGGCTGTAGACATTGGCATCAATTACTTTGTTTGCTTCTGTAATGCAATCGGCAAATCGATCTTCTCCAATATACACCTGAGCATTTAGGTAAAGCTTTGCCTTTAACATCCAGGCTGCAGCTTGATCAACTCTGCCATAGTCGTGATTTGCCTGACCTGCTGGAAGCAGTGAATCTTCAATTTCATTTAGTTCTGTTTCAATAAAATCAAATACGACTTCAGGTTCTACCTGTAGAGGTAGATCAGAAGTAATTGAAGTAATGAGCGTTATATTTCTAAAATGATCAAGCGCGTGCCAATAGGAAAATGCTCTAATAAATCTCGCCTCAGCAACAAACTGATCTATTGTAGCTATCTCATCTGAAGATAAACCATCTGGTAATTCGCTTGCAACTCTAATGAAGTCATTAGCTAGAGAGATGGTGAAAAATAATCTGTAATAAAGAACTCTAACAAATTGATTGTCGGCACCCCAACTGTGATTGTGGAGATCTCTAATGCCCGAATCCGTCCACGCAATGATTGCCTCATCTGTAGTTAGCTCCTGCGCTTTCCACCAAACTCTTAAATAGCTTGAAAATCCTTCATCATTGATGATAGAAAGATCAGGTTGACCTGCTGCGCCTTGTTGCCCTGTGATAGAAAGTGATGCATACACCTTAGCGATGTAGGACTGGTAGCCTTCAAAATTAGCAAATGCAACAGACTCTACGGATCCATTTTTTGGTTCCAGGTCAAGATCGGTACAACCTATGAAGACTAGTAAAATTGAAATTGAAAGTATCTTTTTCATGGGTCAATAATTAGAAAGTAAGATTTACGCCAACTAAGATTGTCTGAGATCGAGGGTAAAGATTATTATCTATTCCACCGATACCAGCTTCAGGGTCAACGCCTGAATATCCAGTAATAGTCAACAAGTTAGATGCTGTGACATATGCACGAGCATTTACATTTTTAATTTGATTGATGGTGTAACCAACAGTTACATTGTCAAGTTTTAGGAATGAGGCATTTTCAACATAAATATCCGACAGCAGCTGTCTTTCCGTGAAATCATTTTCATAAGCGGAGATATGAATGTTGTTAGGGGCAAACGAATTATCTACCCCTTCAAAAGCGCCATATTGAGACTGCACATTGTTGTAGACATACCCGCCAATCTGTCCTCTAAAAGTAAATGCCAGATCGAATTTTTTATAGCTTACGTTCCCGGTCATCCCTAAGATCAAATCCGGGGCAGGATCTTTAAATGGCCTTAGGTCATCCTCATTGATTCGATCATCCTCATTTTGATCAACGTACATATCCAGATCGTTTCGCAACCCATCACCATTTACATCTTCACCATCGGGAATTGGATTTCCGTTTGCGTCTTTCTTATGTTCATACACGAAGAAAGAGTTTGCCGGAAACCCTACTTTCAATATCTGAATAGATTGTCCTACATCTCCTGAAATACCACCAGTTGTATAACCTTGAAAATCGGGGAGGTTTGAGTTGTCAAGTTTTAATATCTCGTTTTTATTATATGCTGCGTTGAAGCCTAAATCAAATTTCAAATCAGGTTTATCAATCACCGTCGCATTAATCATAAATTCAATTCCCTTATTTTCCATTTCCCCAATATTCGTTACCGCTCGGTCTCCTGTCAATGTTCCAATTGGAAATGCGATATTGAATAGAAGATCAGTCGTCAACTTTCTGTATAAGTCAATTGATCCATACAATCTACCGTTGAGAAATCCATAATCTATTCCGAAGTTAAGGGATTGGGTTTCCTCCCATTTAATGTCGGGATCTACAGCATTAGGTCTGAATGTATTTATCGTATCCTGTCCAAGGATGTAAGTTGCACGATCATCGCCTGGTTGGTAAAGATTGACATACAAGTAATCACCTATTTCTTCATTTCCTGTAATGCCAAAGCTTGCTCTAAGCTTCAGGTTAGACATTACATTTTGTAGACCCTCTGCAAATGGTTCATCAATCAACCTCCAGCCTACTGCCAATGACGGAAAGAGTCCCCATCTGTTTCTTTCCCCAAATCGTGTACTCCCATCTCTTCTGACTGTTGCTGTTACAAGGTATTTGTCTTGGATGGAAAGGTTTGCTCGTCCCCAAAATGAGATAAGCCTATTTTCTAATTCAAAGATTAATGGCTCATCTAAGAATGGCCTTATTTCATTCAACTTACTGCCGCTGATGAACTCGCTAGGATCAGAGATTGCTAAATCTGAAAGCAAAACAGTGTCGCGTTTGAATAACGATCTATCAACACTTCTGGAAAAATCCTGATAAGAATATCCAGCTATTAAATCCAGCTTTCCAAAAGAAAGGTCAGTGTTGTAGTTCAAATAAGCTTCAAATAAATTGCTAGTTCTTGAGTCTTCAAAAGTGCTAAACGAACCATTTTGAACGCCTGCTTTGGAGTTAATCAGATTTGTTTGCTGACTTTTTCCTTGTGAGTTATCATAAGCATAATTCAGTTTTACAGACAGACCATCCATAAATGGTAGGCTGTAATTTAGGTTGGCTCCTATGAGATTTCTTTTTGTTTGACCGATGTTGAAGGTTTGGGCGATTTGCGCTACTGGGTTTCTTGGAGCCAGGGAACTAGGCCACTCAAAGTAACCACCGGTGGTAGAGTCATTGGCAAAAACGGCTTGTGTTGGGTCAAACGCTAAAGCGGATCCAATTACATTCGGTGCAAAACGATTCGTGATAATACTATGCTTGGTATTGATTCCAATTTTCAGATCATCATTCAATAGGTTTTGATTGAAGTTAACAGCGCCTGATATTCGCTCTATGTTATCTGTTTTGAGCAATCCATCAATGTCTTGATAGTTTAAAGACACTCGACCATTGTTTGTCTTGCCGCCAAATGAAACGCCTAGGTTGTGATTCATTCCCTTAGCGGTTTGTGTTACTTCATCAAACCAATCCGTATTTGCGGTGCCTAAGTCCTCCAGATTTCTTGGTCCTTTCCTTTCGACCGTAAAGGCAAATTCAGCCGTATTCAACATATTCACATTTTCCCCATTGAAACCTATGTTGTAGGAACCATCGTAAGAAATTTGAATTTTTCCTGGTTTTCCCGTTTTCGTCGTGATGATAACGACACCATTGGCACCACGTGAACCGTAAATGGCAGCAGATGAGGCATCTTTTAAAACAGTGATATCTGCGATATCTGCTGGGTTAATAAAGTTTAGGGGATTCCTTACGCCAGCCACACCATCATTTTCTAATGGTACGCCATCTACAACGTAAAGAGGTTCGTTTCCAGCCGTAAGAGAAGTACCGCCTCTTATTCGAATAGATATTCCTGAACCTGGTGCTCCATCATTGGAGATCACTTGTACTCCAGCAACTTTACCAGCTATCAAACTGGAAGGTGAAGTGAGCACACCATTATTAAATTCTTTTTCACTGATCTTATTTACCACCCCCGTGACATCTCCTTTTTCTACTTGACCATAGCCTACAACCACAATCTCGGATAGTTCCTGGATATCTGTTTCCATCCTTATGTCAATGGTGGTACGCTGACCCACAGATTGTTGTACTGGCTTGTATCCAATGTATGTGAAAACCAATACATCCTCGGATGAAACGGATAATGAAAACCGACCCTCTAAGTCAGTTGATACTCCATTTTGTGTTCCTTTTATTTGTACCGTCACACCGGGTAGAGTAGTGCCGTCTATCGCATCAATCACCGTACCGGATACTGTTCCCTGCTGTGCTTTTAGCCAGGTAGAAGAACAGAGGAATAAGCAAAGAAGTAGTAGCGTCCTTACTGTCGTAATCTTTTGAGTGCTTCTTCTATTAATCATAGATCTTTTAATGAGAATTGAGTAGATGAACTTACGAAAAGTTCAGTCTAGAATTAAGTTGATTTACCACTTCAATTTTACCGATTTCGCAACGTAATTCCATGATAATCAGGGCTTTTTAGTTGATTTTTCTACGCAAACGTTTGCGAATTATGAACATTTTAAGCGTTCATGGTATGTATTGAAATCAATTGAGTCCTCTTTTGTTTTTAATTACTTAATGATGACCTTCTTTGTAAGATTAAACTGAGAATTGGAGAGTGTAATATGGTAGATGCCAGCTCTTATTGATTCGATATTGACTTTGGAATGACCTTCAATTCTACCTGTCTGAATTACTTTTCCTGATAAGTCTGAGATGCTGAATTCAACATCATTGAATGGGAGATTTACCTGGATGAAGCGAGATGCTGGATTCGGATAAACAAAGAAATCATTTTCACTATTGAAGCCTAAGGTAATCTGACCATCTTCGATATAGTTATCGATAAGTTCTGAAGTAAATATATGCCACTCACCACCGCCTAAGGTAACTTCTTCATTGGCGTTCGTGACCTCAAAAGACTCACCTGTGAAATAGTCATACCACGTTCCGGTTTTCGAAAATTTGTGAGTGAAATCCTGGGCATCCCTATCAAAGTTTCCAAACACATAAATGTCAACATCTGGATGTTGAACGTTGATGGTTTTTACAAATCCAGAGGCACTCCAATCGAAGTATTCCTCGGAAATGTAATCCGTTTCTGTTCGTAAGTGGATGAGTGACTTGTAAAGATCGAAAAGCTTTTTGCGGTTTGTTTCTTCCAAGTATTCCCATCGAGTAGGTTTGATACCCAATCGATCATTGTTAAGTTCTTCATCGTACCCAAATTCACCAAACTGCCAAATCATTTTGGGTCCTGGTACGGTTAAAAAGAAAGCAGTCGCAAGTTTTGCTCGTTCGATGGATTCGTTACTGTCTTTGCTTTTTTGCAACTCCCACATCAAGCGTTCTTCGTCATGGCTTTCCATGTAGCTGACCAAATGTGGTTTGGACCAACCTCTGTTTTCGTGATAGACTTGACTTAGAGATGTGGAGCTACCTCGCCCGGCATTGATGTATGTTCCGTTCATATTTCCCCAGAGCATCATTCCGTATTCAGCAAGCTCTTTTTCTTCTGTATTGTCTGCGAAATGTTCCAAGATTACGTAAGCGGAAGGATCTTGATCCCAGATTATATCTGCAATTCGCTTCCATATGGCAACCCTGGATGCATCATAACTTCCCCAAAGTCCAATATTTCCGAGCGAATTCTTCTGTGTGAATCCTTTGGAAAGGTCAAATCTGTAACCGTCAACATTGTATTCTTCTAACCAATAAGATATCACACGATCTGAGTAATCTTTTGTGTAATCACTTTCATGGTTCATGTCATAGCCGACATTGAAATCATGCTTTGCACTGACATTGAACCACGGGTTGGACGAAGTAGGCGCTCCATAAAGACCTTCATTGTAGAGTCTGACCAATGAGTTTCTTCCGAAGTGATGATTGAGGACAATATCGAGAATAACAGCAATGCCTCTTTTGTGAGCTTCATTGATGAGCGTTTTCAAGTCTAATTCTGTACCGTAGTACTTATCAATGGCAAACATGAATGCTGGGTTGTAGCCCCAACTTAAATTTCCTTCAAACTCTTGCACGGGCATGAGTTCCAATGCATTTATTCCTAGATCAGCGAGATAATCAAGTCTTTCAGTTACTGCATCGTAAGTTCTTTCCTCAGTAAAGTCTCTGATAAGAAGTTCGTAAATAACTAAATCTTCGTTTGCAGGCCGGTCAAATGCAACCCAATCAAAATCAGATTGATTTGTTTGAAGATAGGAAGCTGCTTCTGTTGTTTGATCAGCAGGATAACTCATGAGGCTAGTATATCGATCATCTGAAATGATTTCAGGATCATCAAATGGAGAAGATATTTTCTCTGCATACGGATCTGCTATTTTCGTATCTCCATCAACTAAATATTGATAGATGTATTCCTGACCTGGGGTCAATCCTTCTAGTGTGAGCCACCAAACTTCACCGTCTTTATTCATTAAATAATCACTGCTGAGTGACCAATCATTAAAATCACCAATGACAAAAACGTGCTCTTTTTCCGGTGCTCGTAAGACCAGTGTAGCTGTGGTGTGGTCCGTATCATAGTTGATTCCATCCATCATTCCATCCGGAAGGGGGATATTGGTAGGGGTAGGAGTAAGTGTATAAGAATAGAATGTACTGACAGTTTCAGAATCGTTCGTTGCTTCAGCTTTGATGATGTGCACATTTCCATCATCAATGATGGTATGTGTTGTGTTTAGCCCGTTTACATCTGTATCGCTTGAGATAGATACATCATCTACAAAAATTTCTATGGTTGAAACTTCTGAGCTTCTCACAGAAATATCAATGGGTTGAGCAGTTTCGTAAAATCCATAATTACCAGAAGGAGCATCCATGATGAGGGTAAACCCTTCGTTTATATCTGTGATATAATCAGATGTTTGGCCATTTGCCCAATCATTTCCTTTTAAGATCATTCCAATGCTTTCTATACTTTCTTTTGAAGTATTCAAAAAATCAGTGGGGGTAAGAGTGATAGAGAAAAAGACTTCTCCTGAAGCGCCAGTTGTGCGCGTGAACTTCGCTGCATCCGTTACGGATGTGTTTGAATTTGCTGGGTTGATATTCGTTGGTGCATCTATTCCTTTTCCAGGCACCCACATCCACATCCAGGCTTCATTTAGACTTTGAAGTGGAGTACCCGTTGCTTCAAATGTGATGATTATTTCTTCATCTGCAGCAAAAAATGCTGGTTCTATGGTGGGTGTGATATTGGTCTGACCAATAGCTGAGATTGAAATCAGTGTAATGAAAAATAGGGTGAGTATGCTTTTCATAGCTAGAAAGTTTAAAGGAAAAAAAAGCTGCTCGTTATGAGCAGCTTTTTAAAGTATGATTACGAGAATTTATTGTCTTGCAGCATTAGAAGTTGCTGTTCCGGTAAATGTTGCTCCACCATCTTCAGTTTTAATTTCAACAGTGTAGTTACCAGCACTAGAAAGGGAAAAATCATCTCCCAACCCATTGAAGCTTAGAGCTGATCCATCAAATACTCCTCCAATATTCAAATCCCAGCTTTGATTAACTCTTATTTTCCATGTCTCATCAGTAAAATCTCCCGTGATTGACAAAGACTCAAGATCATCACCGTAAGTCATCGCAACATCAGGCGTAGGATTCATGTCATCTGGCCAAGCACCTGCAGGTGAGCCATTGCCTACAACCCCAAAAGATGCCTCATCTAATGAAATATCCCATGTAGCACCTAAGTCAGAAGTGCTAATTTCAAAATAGTAGAATCCGGGATTGGCATCAACATACCAATTTCCATCTGGGCTAGATCCATCCGAGTTATCATCCATTGAAATGGAGCCATCCTCTGTATTATCGGTAACATCTCCTTTAGTTACTCCCTGAGCAGTTGATGTGATTTTATTAGCCCAGGTATTATCAGTTCTAAACTTAAACCATTTGCCCCCTTCATCTAATGGAAAAACACCTCTCCAAATATATTTGTCGCCATCTTGGCCACTATACTGAAATTTGACTTCTTCATGATCTTCTTCAGCAAATTCAGCAGGATGTGGCCACACAGCAGCTCCTACAATTCCCCATGTGAAGTTCGCAGGATCGAAAGAACATTCTTCAGCATCTCCAGTCCTTGATAGTGTTGCTGCAAATTCGCCATTACTTGACAGATCGAGTGATATATCGTACACTCCTCCTCCGTTGCTATCAGTGAAAGGTGTATTAGCTCCTCCATCAGTCAAAACATCAAGTGTCTCTCCTCCCACATTCAAAAAAGCTACATATCCGCTGGCAGGTAAGAAATCATCTTTTATTTCACGGCGGTCAATTTTCCATACATCATCTGTTCTAAATTTCACTTCTCCATCTCTAAGAATGATGCTACTTGCAGACCATGTTGTGCCGTCTGCAGAAGAAGTTCCTTTAGTTAAAGTGATATCATCACTAAAACCGATTCCAGTGCAGGCTGATTCGTATACAGAACCACCTAGTATTCCCCAATTACCTATTTCTACTACTAAAGCCTCGTCTGTTAGGTTATCGAAAGAGATATAGTGTACTCCTGAATTGGCTATTGAGAATGTTGCTCCATTTTCTTCCAAAGCAACAACCCCATATGAGTCTGGTCCCAAATCTGGATTTGATGGATCTACTGTCTCAGTAGTTAATGTCCCTCCATAAACAGCAACTGCCTCTTGGTCAGCAATTTCAGCAAATACATAATTACCAGCAGATAGGTACACCCAAGCTCTTGTAAATCCGTCTCTATCTTGAGTTCCAAAACTTTCATCCTCTACGACAGCAGCAGATAGTTTTGCAGCATTTACAATTACGGTATCAGTTCCTGAAAGTCCAGCAATGTACATACCATCTGCCACTACGAATGATCCATCATCGCCATCATCTATAATAATTCCTCCACCATCATCGTCACCGCATGACGAGATGAAAATTAGGGTCCCAAGCATGAACAAAAAGCTCAGGGATTTTAGTGCATTTCTCATATTAATTTGTTGTTAAATTTTAAGTTAATTTTCTTGAGTTTTTGAGTTGAAAAAGCGTCAATTTCTTAACACCCACTTACCGAATTTTATGAATAAAGAAATTCCATGCAACACTTTTGATGACTTTTTGCACTTATTTTTTTCTGCAAACGTTTGCGTTTCAGACTTTTATAAAGCTTGCCTTACCGAATTGATCCAATTACCTATATTTCGTGTATGAAAAGGCAGACTATAACCATCAAAGATATCGCTCGTGAATTAGGTATATCCCCCTCAACGGTATCGCGAGCTTTGAAGGATCATTTTGAGATCAGTGAGGAGACCAAGAAAGCCGTTAAGCGTGTTGCTAAAGAATTGAACTATCAACCCAACTCACTGGCGCTCAGTTTGAGGTACAGTAAGTCAAATACGATAGGTATCATCGTTCCCGAGATTGTTCACTTTTTCTTCTCCACCGTTATCAGTGGGATAGAGGATATTGCACAGAGTAAAGGATACAATGTGATCATCACGCAATCCAACGAATCGGTGGAGCGCGAAATGATGAATATTCAGACACTGTTTAACAATAGGGTAGATGGTGTTGTAGTTTCTTTATCCAAAGAGTCCTTTGATTATTCGCACTTTGAAGCAATGACTCAAAAAGGATTGCCGATTGTCTTTTTTGATCGTGTGCCAGATACCCTTGAAACAAGCAAGGTCACCGTGGATGATTTTCTGGGAGGTTTTCAAGCGACTGAACACTTGCTTAAGCAGGGGTATCGAAAGATTGCCCACTTGGCAGGTCCTAAAAACCTGGATATTACCAGTGAACGACTAAAAGGCTTTCAAAAAGCACATGCAGAAGCTGGTTTTGAGGTAGATGAAAGCTTAATTATCTATGATCAAGCATCTAATGAGAGTGATGCTTATGCAGCTACTCATAAGTTGTTAGAGTCTGGAAAACCTGATGCGTTATTTGCTTCGAATGATTTGGCTGCCATGGGCGCGATAAAAGCGGCACAGAAGCATGGTAAGAATGTACCACAAGATTTTGGAGTCGTTGGCTTCAGCAACTGGCAATTCACAGCACTGACTAATCCTTCGATAACCACGATTGAACAACCAGGCTTTGAGATGGGACAACATGCTGCGGAACTTCTGATTAAACAAATAGATGGGGGAGAAGAGGATGTCGCTTTTGAATCTATGAAGTTGCCAACTCAGCTGCTGGCGAGGGATTCGTCGAGAAAGGTATGAAAGGGAGTGGGACTCATTGATTAAGGTACAAAACGGACGCTTCGCTTGTTGAGATTGGTCTGCTCTTTGCTATCAGATAATTTCAACTTGGCGACTATGAGGAGCCAAGTTATTTATCTCCGTAATGAGAATATGCATTCAAAACGTATACTGTTACTATTTCTTCTTCGATAGAGTAGACCAACCTATGTTTTCTGTTAATCCTTCTTGAGTACAACCCTGCCAATTCGTGTTTTAACATTTCAGGTTGTCCCGTTCCTGTCTTGGGATGCTCCATTAATTCGTTAAGTAATCTCTGTATCTTCTTTAAAACAGATTGATCTCCTGTCTTTTTGTGTTTTTCTATATCCTCTAATGCTTGATCTGAGAATTCTAAAATGTAGTTCATAGACCAAGTAAGTCATTGATCTCTTTTGAGGTAGATATCTTCTTGGTCTTTCCTGATTCAACCTGTTTTAGGCTTTCTTTTATTCGCTCAACCATTTCGGAATTAAAGTACATATCTTCTTCTTCTACTGGAGTTAAAGCATATGCTTTATCCTTTCCTCTTTGAACAATAATTTGTTCTCCCTTATCAGCTCTTTCGAAATACATTTTTTGATTCTGCCTAAATTCTCTACTGCTTATCACTAACATAGTTTTGAAATTACGTGTACCACTATGGTACAAATATACGATTTCACTGATTAAATGTTTTACCCCAACGGATGAAACTGCTGAACTTCTTCTATCAACCCTTCCATTTACTCATTTATTTTTTTGATTATTAAAGTGTTCGTGAACCTCGGGTTATCCTAAAGGATGGTATTGTTGGACTTCATTTGACAAACCTTCGGTTTCGTTTCTAAATAGCTTTCAGTACCGATGATGTAGCGGTAGCCTGCTGAATATTGAATTTTCCTGAGGTTATATATTCTTAGCCACTTGGTAATTACAGAAGCTCTGATCTGCTTGACATTGATGAGGTTAGGATTAGCTAACATATCTTTAGACTAGATGAAGGTCGATCAGATATATTTTTTCACTACATCCATACTGAATTGGAAGCATGAATTGGCGGATGATATACCAAAGAAGATCCTGCTAGATTCTCTTAAATTTTTAGTTGAGGATCAATCAATAAAGGTTATGGCTTTCGTTATAATGCCCAATCACATTCATGTTGTATGGAACCAATGAAAGATAACCTGCAGCTTCGATTCATGAAATTCACAGCCCAGAAAACCTAGCTAGCGCGCGTTTGTAACGCGTGCTGTACTATTCAAGTAGAACAACATCTAATAAACCTTTGTATCCGGAATAGTCTCTAGCAGAACTAAATAAATAGTGCTCTGCCTCATCTACTATTTGTGCTTCTACTGGATTGTTATGTACGTATGCTAGTTTTTGATCCAGAAATTCGCTTGTTTCAATCTCTTTTGGTTGATTGCCGTCCTGCCATACTTTATGGTTTTTGACTCTCTTTAATTGTTCGCCGGATTTCCTAAAAGCGTTTAATAACCATTCTTTCCTACTTTCATTTATTTGTTCAAGTTCAGCAATGATTGCTTTACTAGTGAACTTCTTAAAATCTCTGAATATGTCTGATAACTTTTGATCATTGGCACTAACAATCATATGTAAATGGCTAGGCATCAAACACCATGCATGCACTATCAATCCTTTTTCATTCTGGCAGAACTTCATTGAATCAATAACTATATGCTTAAGCTCTTTTCTGGTAAATAGATCAATCCAATGCACAATAGTACTAGTTACAAAATATAGGCCTTCTGGGTTATTAAACTTATATTTTTCTGACATGACCTAAAGATATATGTTACTTAGTTAGAGTTTGCACGCGTTACAAACGCGCGCTAGCTAGCTGAATAATCTTCCTTAGTCTAGTAGGCCATTTCATTCTAGTAGGCCATTTCATTTCCATGCTAGCTAATTCATGGGCATCTCGCAGTGAATACCTTGATGATGACACATATAACAAAATTGCTTTTCGATGGAACCTCTGGATTCGAGGCTTAAATATCTCAATGATTATTGCGAACTTTATAGGTGCGTTAGCTTTAATCAATTTCATCCACCAAAATCTGAAGCTATGAGTGACGACAAAAAACAACAACCTCAAAAACCGAAGGGTATACCTACCAGGATTGGTGACTCTGCCGACAAAATAAAAAATAACATTAAGGCTGCTGAGGTGCAGTACCGACCCACTAAACCTCCTAAAACAAAAGATGGTGATAAAGGCAATGGTTGATCGCCCTAAACCTAAACCAGGTGGCAGCCCTGCTGAAGTGCCAATTAGACCACCAAAGCCTAAGAACTAAAAAGCCCTCACATCTCTGGGAGGGCTCATGTTTAGTTTCTATTCATTAATCTGTATTAATCAATACGAGTAGCCAGAGGCGTATCATTGAACTTCCTATATCTATTAAAATAATCAGTGTAATTCATCACACAATCTGATGTATTTATAGTATTGCCTGATTTATCTCTCAAAAAACGATTTGACTTAATCTCGTTAAATGAGTTATCAAAATACGTTGTTACTGTTTCTCTAAGAACTCCATCTACACACACACTATTGAAGAATGACCTTCTTGTTTTAGTGGCAATCGTAACCCCTTCTTGATCAAAATAATATCTATTTTCTATTCTGGAGTCTCCCGATTCACTAATCGGTGTTTCAACGAATAAAATAGGACAATCTTTATTAGTGATAAGATTGTATACTATTTCTATGTTAGATGGCCATTCATTAAAATCAAGAACTTCCTCCAAAGGTTCTTTATTAGATATTTTAACAAAAACTCTAAGATTTTCTTTCTTCTTAAGAAGGCTATCTGCTAGTAAAATAGTTTGATCTGCTTCTGATTGATTAGCATCAGAAGTCTGCAACTGATTTAAAGCAATAGCTATTAATGTAGTTATTATCAATTTCATCTTATCTGTCTATTTAAAAGCATTCTTAAGTCCACGCCAAGCACTTCTTAAGCCTATTCTACTTAGCTTCTTTTGTGATCTTCTTGTACCTCCAATATTCATATTTTCTACTCTTGAGATGTAAGATTCATTTACAGCACTTTCAACATTTCCATTCATCTGCTGCTGGTTTGCATCCCTCATTGCAGCAAAAGTTACTTCATCTGGTCTATTATCAATATGTATACGATCAGGAGTGCTAAAATCTCCACCCCATCTCCAATTAGGTGACCAACTATCATTCTTTAAAGCATCAATAAATGGGTTACTATCCGTTAGGTTAGCATTTTGACCCATTAACCCCTTAGAGGGATCGTTATCATTGTAAACATTAAAGTCTAAGGCTACACCAGCATTATGTGGACTATTACCTGCAGGAGCTGGAGTTATTGCATCCGAATCTTCACCATTCAACTCTTGCTGTCTCTTATTTGTACGGAACGAGCTATTAATGTGTATATGTGTTTCTGTTGCTGCTGCAAAATGTAAAATCTGCGTGAGATTTTCCAACTCGGTATGATCGATGTAAACTCTGTTTTGACCATGAACAAATCCAGTTTGATCTTGAATATTGACTGTAATTATTGAATCCCCATTTATGTCAATATTGGATATAGGATTATTCGCTGCGTACTGATAAGGATTCAAGTTCATGTACTTCTCAGAAAATCTATCTTGAACAAAAAACCTACCAATCTCTGAGTGATACATCCTTGCTCCATAATCTAGCCACCCTGTTTCCTCTTGTAATTCCTTACCATTATACAGATACTTCTGAGGCTCTGATGCAGTCCTCACACTTTCATTAAAAGCCAAACCAAATGGATAGTAATCCTGTGTGCTCACCACATTCGTTTTCCCATGATAAACCGTAAAATCATCGAAATGGACGTTTACGGCTTCTTGGTTTTCGTTTGATAGATATGCTAAGATATAGCCCTCCTGATCTGCTATGATGTCATTGATGCTGATCGTTTCATGAGTTCCTGCTCCCAATGCGGCTGTTGATATTTGCTTGAAGCCCGCTTTGATATAGTTCATCTGCTTATCGAAGAAAATGTAATTCAGGAAAGTTCTTGGAGCTTCATTAGCATCTCCTTTACCAGCCATATCAGCACCACTTAGAGCATCATTGAATTCGTTTGCCACGGCACTTCCAGCTTCACCATCTCCAATGGAGCCGTTGTACGAACCAAAAAGAGATGAATATACCGTTCCTGCAAAATTGTTGTCACTTGGTGCTACCTCATAATTGGCATTCACCGAGAGATTGATCGTATCGCTCTTATTTAGTCCAATAAATACCAAAGCCCCCGTCTGTCCGCTTTGGAGAAGTTGTACTTCATCACCGGTTGTTCCATCCTCATAGCTGGTAGTATTGGCTTGCTGATTAGTATGCCTGTTTAAGTCCTGCCAACCATTCTCTTCACCGGTTTCAAAGGTTTCTATCATCGTATAATTTTCAGGAGTGGTTGAGAAGGTGGCTCTGACGTTACCGAGGTGATCTTTAAGGTGATATTGGTAGTCATAGCCAGAGATTGCTTTGCTACCACTCGCAAATACGGGGACAATTCGGCCTTCTTCATGCTGAATTAACTGGAGTTTCCGTGTTGCTTCTGTTCCTTCGGTTTCGTAGATGTATTGCCCGGAATAATCCGTTGTTTTACTAAGTGTTCCATTCTTGAACACTTTTTGTTGAAGCTTGATACCTGAAGCGTCGTAGATATATGTAATATAATTTTCGGAATCGAAAATGACCTTGCTTGGTAAATTCAGATAATTATATTCGATATTGGTGATTCCTTTATTCAGGTCTTGAATCATGTTTCCATTCTCATCATGACGATAGTCATCGTCAGAGGTATTTCCATCCTTGAAACCAGCGACTCCCTTTGCATCAGTTACACTTTTTAATTGGTTACTTCCACCCACACCATATGTATAGGAAAGCTCATCAATGATGTCTTTATTCATTGATTCATTGATTCCCTGACGTGTAAGACTCGTGATATTACCATTTAAGTCATAGTCAATATTGGGAACAGAAAAAAAACCTTTATCTTTTTGATAGGTATTGGCCACTTTACCAGCATATTGGGCGTTCTTTAACCGATTGAGGCCGTCGTATCCATAGGTATATAGCTTCTCTTCGTCATCATTGGCTCCCTTCCATCGCATGGCAGAGATATTTCCATTGAAAAGGGCTTGGTGCACCTGGTTTTCATCTCCGGTAAATTCATCAGGTGTAGTTTCAGCCAACACATTACTTGCAATAGATTTTTCAGTGCCTACCAGAGACATCACAAGATAAAAATAGGTCGTGCCTACAGATAATCCATTGTCAATGTATTCTGAATCTGTAGCATCAGCGGTATGAATTTCAGCAAACGTGCCATCCAGGCTTGTGGCACGGTAGATACTAAATCCGGTCTCGTTTCCAGCTCCTGACCAGCGGATGAGCATGGATTCACTGGAAAGGCTCTCCAGACTGACATTGGTTGGTTCATGAGCGCTAAGCGTAATGGCGGAAGCAGCGCTCCAGCAGCCATTATCATTTTTACTTCTTATATAGTACGTTCCGGCTGAGGTGGCAATGTAGGAATCAGGATTCGTTTCATCTGTGCCACTTTCTGTAGTTTGCCAGTACCACGTCTCATTCGCTGGAGCCGTACCTGCTTGTAGCAGGGCTCCATCAAGTGAATAACTAATTGGTAAAATGGATGGACTATCAGGTACAGCATCTAACGTGACGGATACTTCTACACTTGGTCCCCAGCAACCACCATTGGAGACTGATCGAAGATAATATGACCCCGGAGTTCCTACTTGATACTCATGTTCGGAATTCGAGGTATCTTCTCCATCTTCTATAGTCTGCCAGTACCAGGTTTCTCCGGATGGAGGATTCGCTCTCGTAAGCGTCTTTGGACCACAGATATTGGGTGATATGGACGGAGGTGTAGGTGTATTTGGAATGCTTATACTAATGCTTACAGTATTCGAATAAACTGTTTGATTGCACGAACTTACTCTTCGTCGGTACTCCTTTGATGAGGTATGACCTGAAGGATTATAGGTTGTGCTGGTCGCTCCTGAAATATTACTCCAGCTACCGCCTGGGGATCGCTGCTGCCATTGATACGAGTGACTTCCATTACCACCTGAGGGGGAGGATACATTTGATAGCGCAGAGGGATCACCGTTGTAGCATATGGTTTGAGCATTGCCAATGCTTCCAGGACTTAGGGAGGATCTAACTGTTACGGTAATGCTGGTAGAGTACTTTGTTTGACTACATGAAACAACTCTTCGTCGATACTCCTTTGATGAAGTCAAGTTAGGCGGATCATAGGCAGATCCGGTTGCTCCGGAAAGATTGCTCCAACTACCACCCGGAGAGCGTTGTTGCCATTGATAAGCGTAGCTACCGTTCCCACCGGTAGGTGAAGATGCATTCGATAGGGTAGAAGGGTTCTCATTATAACAAACTGTCTGAGCGTTTCCGATACTTCCAGCGTTCAGAGATGATCTTACTGTTACCCTCACTGTATTGGTATACTTTGTTTGACCACATGACACGACTCTCCTGCGATACTCTTTCGATGAAGTGAGGACAGGCGGATTATAAGTGGTACTTGTTGCTCCTGAAAGATTGCTCCAACTGCCACCAAGAGAACGATGTTGCCATTGATAGGAATAACTGCTATTACCTCCAGAAGCAGAGGATGCATTTGACAGGGTGGAGGGATTCCCATTATAACATACTGTTTGTGCATTGCTGATACTTCCGGCGTTAAGAGCCGACCTTACGGTGACTCTTACCGTATTGGAATACTTTGTTTGGCTGCATGAAACTACCCTTCTTCGATACTCTCTTGTTGATGTGAGGTTAGGAGGGTTATAGGTGGTGCCGGTTGCCCCTGAAATATTACCCCAGCTGCCTCCTAAGGAACGTTGCTGCCACTGGTAAGAATGAATGCTATTACCTCCAGATGCCGAGAATGCATTCGACAGGGTTGATGGGTTTCCGTTATAACATACCGTTTGAGCATTTCCAATTGATCCAGCACTTAATGATGAACGAACTGTAATTCGGATCGAACCTGTATATTTTGTTTTATTACATGCTTTAACTCGCCTACGATACTCTTTGGTAGAAGTGAGAACCGGTGGATTATAGGACCTCCCGGTAGCCCCGGAAATACTGGACCAACTTCCTCCAAGAGATCTTATTTGCCATTGATAGCTATAGGAGGAGCTTCCACTAGCAGAAGAGCCATTGATTGTTGAAGGATTCCCTCCATAGCAAATCGTCTGGGTACCAGACAGACTCCCAGCTCTTAGATTACAATTTCCACCACCACCTATCGGAACACCAATTGGATCATCAGGATCTATGGGGTTTCCATCTTCATCTTCAAATCCTTGAGAGAATAGGTTTGTAAAGCTTAAACAAATAATAAATGAAGCAAATAATACCTTAGTTTTCTGTGAGAGCATAGATTAGTTGTTAGGTAGAGATGGAATTGGCGTATTATAAATCAGCTCAAGACTGAATAAGTCTGTTGGGCCTAATTCTTCAGGTGAATTAGATAATGAGGCTTTATTGATGCTTCTTAACCAACCTCTGATGTTATACTCATAATCTACTTGCTGCATATATGCAGCATCAGTTTCTGAGTAGTGCAGGTTTTTGGTTATTAGTTCTCCAAGCTGATTGTACTCGTTGGAATAAAGTTCGATACGATCACCATTATTGTGTGTGTGAAAGCATTGAAGTAGCCTATTCGCATGATCATATTCATATTCTATCAATATAGTATGGCTATTAGCTGCTTCTGAATGTTCCGATTTTATTTCTCGAATACTCCCCGTGAAATCATACTGATTACTTATGATGTCGATACCGTTGACATAATTTTCACTAACCACTTGAATGGCTCTATACTTATCATCATAGAACGTGATGGTTGTTAGATAGTCATCGGTATCAAGCACTTTGGTTTTTGTTCCTGTGACCAGCCCTTTGATCTTTGAATTATAGACTGGAAGAATATGAAAGGCATCTACATTTGCTCCTTCAAATTCTGATGGTCTGACATAGTTTGCTGTTGATAAATTCGTTAGTGTCTTGAACTCATAATTGTCATAGTAGGTCACAGACAAAACCTCATCAATGACTCCTCCTGTGGTATTATTATGCGGATATGCATGTTGATTATACCCGTGATTGGTCGTAGTACCTATGAAAGAAAGGAATCTATAGGTATCACCTGAACCAATCGATCCAACCGAGGCTTGAAGTTCACTTCTAGTACGGGAATCATTTAAGATCCCAGTCATTACGGGCCTATTTAGTGCATCGTAACATGTGAATAACCATCTATCATTTTTGTGCTGAACGCCATCTTGTGTCAGTGCTAACCGATCCCATTTATCATACACCATGTGAATTGGATCTGCGCCTGGCACTTTCTTTTCGCTCATTCTTTTTCGAGCATCATAGGTGTACTGAAACGCCCATGTATTCAAAAACGCTTGACGATCAGCGTTAGCAGCAAAAAAATCTGTATTCAGTTTGCTGGTCGCTTCCGGAGGAATGACAACTCGTAAAAGCCCAAAGTCATCGTAGATGTAATAGGTCTTGGCCCAATCACTATCTATGAATGATTCCTTCAAAATGGTTCTTCCCAGCTTATCCACATACTCGTTAGTTATGTTGCCATCTTCATCAGTTGTTTGATTCTTATAGAGTTGATTCTCGGGGTAATAGGATTCTGAGTTAGTGAGCAGATTCACGTGATTCCACTGAATGACTTCATCTACCGAATTGAGTAAATATTCGAAGGATACGGTTGCTTGTCCTATTTGCCAAGCTTCGCCGGGGCTTCCTTGTTCTAGAGCCCGATTTAACGGACTATTTTCAAACCTTCGTTCTGAAAATGGAGTGGAAGAATTGGAGATATCAGTAGCCGTTTGATAAAAGGCTAATTGATCCTGAATAGCATTCTCTCTATATTTCCCAAGATTCTGATTGTCTACATATGGAAGGTATTGAATGGCTTCTCTACCTAAACCATCATAGTTATGAGGAATAACAAAATCGCTTTCTTGCGGTGATTGCATCACCGAAACCTCCTGCTTTAATCTTCCAAGTCCATCATAGAATTGTTTAAAAGTGCTGACATGTTCGTTGCTTAGATTTTCGGGTGCATTTTCTGTGAAATTTCGAAAACGTAATATTCGCGTGATTATCTGATTGCAAGAATTAACTTCAACAATATTACTCTCAACTGTGTAACCTAGTTCAAACGCATACTCACCAATTACTCTAAACCTTATTCGCTTTTCAAAACTATAATTCCATATGCTTCCACCATCTAATGGATTAGGACTCTCAACATCGGTGAAGTTTGACCACCCAGATCCATTCCAAATACTTTTTTGTAACCTTAGATTCCAAAGATCTGTGGTGCCGTAGGAAGATGTTCTTGTAATTCTTAATTGGTCACCTGGACAAGTAAAAGACTTATCGACTTGTATGTCAATGTGTGGCTTAGGCGTTATAGTGACATCATTGGTATAAAAACTACAGTCAAGAGCGGCTGATTGAACCAATGCCTTAATGGTGACTGGGTTTTTACCATCAAATGTATAACTACTGATTGATGCAACATGATTTCCGTTAATAACCCACGGTCCAGAACTTAGTGAATAATCACTATCTAAATCTAAATTAAAGCCAACCGTTGCTCCCTGTGGAGCATCGGGAAAGGTTGTAGATGTTCCTCCCTGATAGGTCATTTTAAGAGAAGCTTTGGCGACACCAACTTCGATAGTATTGCTGTATACTGAATATCCTCCGTTGAATGCATAATCTCCTTTTACTCGATATCTGGTTCTCTTGGTTGGCTTAGGAGCCCAGATACTTGAACCGTCAAGTGGTGACGGATTGTCTACATAGTTGAAATTTGTCCAACTCGACCCATTCCAAGTACTTTTCTCCAATTTCAAATCATAGATACTTGTTATTCCATAATAAGATCCTCTTGTAATGGTCACAGGATCATCTGGACATACCCCTGTTTTATTTGCAGATATGTTTATATGAGGAAGTTCTTGAGTAAAGGTCTTATTGCCAAAGTTCCCTATTGCCACTTGGGGTCCCGTGGCTCTTAGTTTTCCATCCTCTATTTTTATGGTATAACCACCGTTTATTTGTCCCAGTGTCATATCGGGTAATTGGCGTGTTGTATTTAACTCAAATGGAGTGGTTATTACATAGGCAGTTTGAAAGCTTGCGTCGAAACGTACAGTTAATACATTATCAACAATATCAAGCCTGACTGAACCACCTCCGCTAACAGGACTGTAATAATAAATCCAATCTTGATGGGACCAGGTTATACTATGATCTTCATATCCTTGAGAGAAGGATGATGATAAAGAAAAGCTTGCTAGGAGTAGTATGAGTATTTTTTTAAACATATTATAATTGGCTAGTGACTAATCAGTAGTCAGGTGATATTCATATGACTTCAACAGCATTCCTTCCGGATCGCGTATTTCTATCAACCTGCCTTTTTCATCGTATTGATATTCATGGATTTTACCATTAGGGTCTACCACATGTGTAATTCCAATGAGTGGATCATAAGTGTAGGTTGTCATTTCAGCATCGATCGGCATTACTTTTAAATCATCGATATAAATTCCACTTTGAGCCGAAGATTCAAAAGTTAGATATTCAGTATTGTTTAGAGTTACGATGCGTTCATCGTATTTCCATTCATTATTGCCTGGCCAAAAAGGTGCAATACCTCCATAGTTTTGAATGGATATTGTTCCTCCTGTACCATTTATATTCTTTGAATACATTGATATACGATAAGTACCAGGCGGAAATTGATGTTTGGACTTTATTGAAGCATCTATTGGCTCTATACACTTTTTACCAGTAACACCATCATCAGGAACTGTTCCATAACTCACTTCCCAACTATCGAAACCGCTTTCAAAACTTGAATATCCAATCTCATTTTTATTGGCGTTTTCAGCTATTGCAATTGGGTAACGATGGTTATAGCCCCAGATATAGCTTTTATTAATACCGGATCTACTTTCAATTTGACTCACTTTACTTCCTACATAAGAAATTTCATTAATGCTACTATATCCTGAAGGGATCAATGATTCTGGATCATGGGCTTCAGGAGCTTTTAAATCATCAGACTCATATCTATATTCTTCTGTAGGCTTGCCCCAAGCATCATAATCATACACTGTACCTGAGATAAGATTTCCTTTTTTGACTTCCTCTATTTTAATTGGTTTAGCAACTATATTAGACTGAACTAAATCAAAGGCAATATCATGGTCTGTGTAATCCACTGGATAATAGTATTTAGTAACAAGAGCATCACCATCGCTCGTGGAATAAGTTTTTGATTTTGGTAACCACTTTGAGTTATAGGAGTAACCTGTTGAAGAAGTGAGATCACGAGTATTAAAATGTGTTACCTCTATCATGGATCCTAAAACAGGTTTCCTTATAGAAACAGGGTAATTCTGAAATGCGACTAGTTTAGTATTCGTTCCTATAGGGCCTCCTGAGGTATAACCACCAAATGATTTTACTCCAGCGTAATATCTTTCATTCGTTCCTAGGGATAAATAATTGTAGTCTATTGATTTGATTTTTACTCCATCCGAGTCATACATTTCTTGGTAATCAATCTTTCCATTGTTTTCGCTAAGTGATCTAGGCCATTTTACATTTCGTATAGAAAGAGGTTTTAAATATTCATGACAACCTCCACTTCCAAAATAACTTATTGCTTTATCAGAATATGGTGCGATAACACTTACTTGGTATGGCTTATTGACAAATTCTGATATGATTTTATATGAATTAGAAGCGTCGTTAATGTCTATTATTAATTCTTCTACTCTTGAATATCCATAAAAAGAACCATCTGCAATTGAATGAATTGAAGTTATTGGATTGGAGCTTAACTGTGAATATTGAGCCTTGCAGCCAGTCCCTGAAGGGAAAGGAGAATCAAGTCCATCGCATAATGTATTATATACTTTTTTCACTTCATAATCATTTCTAAATCTCATTTCTTCATCCAATAACAAGCCTGAGGATAGATTGGTGTCGTTGGCGTCCGTATAGTTATATTCATGAGTCTTAGTTAGTGTCCCATCTATATCGTAATCTTTCACCTTTGATATTCTTAAACCACCTATTTCCACATTTCTCTTTGGTCCATTGGGTGTAAGTTCAGGAGAATCTTCCCATTCATAAATTGAGTTATCTCTTAATTGGACATCATTAGGTTCATATATGTATTGAGTATAGCCTCCAGTAGGATAAGTGATTCTATTAAGTACACCTTTTATTGAGTAGTTACTATCTGGAGACCTATAGAATCCAGTAGTAGTGTTATGTGCCCAAGATGAAGTGTAGTCGGAATGAGGAGGGAATAACCAACCATTAGGATCTTTTCCGTTGTAATACCCCCACCAGTCAAATTCTTGGGTTTCTTTTGATGGGAGATTATTTGTACTAGAATAGGAAAAAGTATATCGTCTTTCTTGTGCAGAAAGGCCATCTAGTTTTAATCTATAAAAATGAGTTTTTTTAGTATAAGTGTTACTTTGATTGAAATAACTGAAATTAAATCCAATTCTTTTTTTCAATTCAGATCCAAAGTAGATCGAGATATTATCAAGTTTCTGAGCATGTTCATTTGCTTCTTTAGTTTCTAGATCTTCTCTATCTGAGGTGTTAAATTCTACTTTTTCAGGGCCATTAATGATGGATGTTAAGTATACTTCTTCACTAAGTGAATAGTTCAAGCCTATGTAATATTTACTAGGCCCAAACCCTGAATTGCTATACAAACTCGAATTGAAAAAAGGGTCACAAGGAACTTGAAACTGTGGAGCAGTCTGACCTGTCCAATTTCCTTGTAAGATATTGTAATTGGCCTTCCCATATTGAAACCAATTTCGCCCGGACTTTACTTCAATTTTAGATGAGTAATTAAATTCAATTGATTTACCTGTACTGTTAGGTGATATTATTTTGCTTAAATACCAAGAGGAGGGAGTTTTCCAGGTACCAGGTACATTTGAACCAATTCCATTTGATGTTAAAATTAAGTCAAAGATATATTCGTATCCAATGTTATCAATAACCTTGAATATTTTAGTGTCTTTGTTAAATGATATTTTATAATTTTTTTCATTTAGAACTATTACTTCAATCTCAGGGTCTGGATATGAATAGTGCCCCAAAATGAATTTGATGCTTTTGCCGAAAAGACTTACAGACCAAATATCGGGCTCCATGTCAATATCATCACCAGCGTCAACTCTGTCTAAATCAGACCCTGATAGCAGAGTTTGGGTGGATCCATCCCAATAGCCATCTTCTGGATTATCCGTCAACTCCAACAATGACTTTCTGAAAATCCAACCAATTTCGATATCGGAATATTGATCTAATAAATCGTCTCTCCCCTTTATGGATCTGGTTATAACGGATGTAGCATTAAGTGACCAACCTAAACCTACCCAACTGGCTTCATCATTGGGTCTTAATCCAGGCATATAGTAAGAAAGTGACAATGGAATAGTTAATTCTTCGAATTCAATCTCATATAAAGAGATTCCTATATTAGGTGTACCCATGTATTGATTAGGAGGTAGAAATCCGTATTGCCCAAGAGTAGCTGCTTGTGGAGAAGGTTCGACTATTTCATCAAACTTGGGAATATAGAAATCTTGAGCAAACAGGAAATTTCCTAAGAAATACAGTAAGTAAAAGATGTTCTTATTTCTAGTAGATAGCATATTATTTTAAATGACTGATTTTGTATTCATGAGTAACAGTGAAGACGATTGTAAGCACATACTTATAGCGCATAAGATAATTAGGTTCGGTTGAAGGTTAAAGTTTGCTAATAACTAAATGAAACATTTGCGAGTAAACATTATCATTTGATTATTTTCTTCCAAAAAGAACAGTAAAAAATGGAATTCACAATACCCACTTTTGGGTATTTATCTTTTGATAAAATTAGCTCTTTAGGTTGGAGCTTAGCTCCAAAAGTTCATCCAATGAATGAGTGGTCGGGTTTTGAGGATAAAGTGTATGATCTACTGAACGAATGGTATTTATTCAAGTGTCTTGTGCCTAACTTAGGTGGTACAGAATTTACGTTACTTCCTAGAGATCAATATCATTCAATAGAATATAGCCAATCAATCATGAGGATTAAAACTGGTCTGTCAAATACTGGACTTGAGATCTTCTCTTGGTTTTGCCCAAACCCGACTGTAAACGTCAGTATTGATTCATGAGGCTATTGGCTCGTGATTTGTCGAGAAAAGTCTGATTTTTTACAAAATCTTCAGTATCAGGAGCTTTCGCAACCGTTTGCGTTATTTTTTTTGAAATAAGACTACCCTCCGCTGCAAGAATATTCATTAATTTGACCCTATCACTCAACTTAATGACGGAATTATATTATGTTGGATATTGCCAATAGTGAACGCAAGAAGCGAATACAAATGGGAGGGAATGTAAAGTCATACACGTCAAATGATCATGGCATTCAGGTTTATACTGAAGACAATACCTATGAATTAACCTTCTATAATAAGCAGACTGTGAGGGTACATCAGGTAGGTAAGCACAGGGATGAAAATCCATATGCGGTTATTCAAAATCCTGAAAATGTCGCTTTTTCAGTGGAAGATCACGGCGAGACGCTTATAGCTACTTCAGAGTCGTTAGATATCGTAATCAATAAGTCTCCTATACTATTCACATTCTTAAACAAAGAGGGAAAAATTATCAATGAGGATGACGCTGGTCTTGGGACGCAAACACAGGGCGAGCAAGTCACCGTGTACAAAAAGCTTCAAGAAAACGAGCGATTTGTAGGGCTAGGTGAAAAGACTGGGCCATTGGATAGAAGAGGTAAAGGATACCAAAACTGGAATACAGACCATTTTGCCTATGACATAGAGGCCGACCCTTTATATGCATCCATTCCTTTTTATATGGGCATTCATGATGACCTGAGCTATGGGATATTTGTAGACAACTCCTATAAAAGCCATTTTAATTTTGGTGCTTCCAATAATCGATTCTCCAGCTTTTCTGTGGATTCGGGTGATATGAACTACTATTTTTTCGGTGGTTCAGTAGCTGAGATAATAGCGTCTTACACCTGGTTAACAGGGCGTATAAACCTTCCTCCAATGTGGAGTATAGGATACCAGCAGTGCCGATATAGCTACTACCCAGATACGGAGGTATTAGATGTTGCAAAGAAATTTAGAGATAAAGATATCCCAGCAGATGTGATCGTATTGGATATCCATTACATGGATCAGTATAAGATCTTTAGTTGGGATAAGGAACGATTTCCCTATCCGGACCAGATGGTGGATATTTTGAAGGAGATGGGATTTGAGGTGGTCGTGATTTGTGATCCGGGGATTAAAATGGAAGACAAATATGATCCATATACCAGTGGGAAAAAGGAGGATGTATTCCTGAAGTACCCTGATGGCACAAACTATGAAGGAGAGGTATGGCCAGGTTGGTGTAATTTTCCTGATTTCACGAAAGACTCTACGCGTGAATGGTGGAAGGACATGATGAAGTCTTACACCAAAATGGGAATCAAAGGCTTCTGGAATGACATGAATGAGATCGCCACTTGGGGTCAAATGCTTCCGGAAAATATCGAGTTTGACTTTGAAGGAGACGGAGGTACCACACGCAAGGGAAGAAACATCTACGGGATGCAGATGGCTAGAAGCGCTTATGAAGGAGCCAAAGAGAACTTGAAAGGAAAACGCCCTTTTGTGCTTACCAGAGCGGGATTTGCAGGTGTGCAACGCTACAGTGCTTTGTGGACGGGTGATAATGTAGCCAACGATGAACATATGCTTTTAGGTGTTCGAATGGTCAATAGTCTAGGCTTATCAGGAGTGCCGTTCTCAGGGTATGATGTTGGCGGGTTTGCCGGAAACGGACAAAGTAACCTGTTTGCCCGATGGATTCAGGTTGGAGCGTTTTCACCTTTCTTTAGAGGACATTCCATGATCAACTCGCACGATTCTGAACCATGGTCCTATGGAGAAGAGGTAGAAGAGATTTCGAAGAACTATATTCGACTTAGATATAAGCTACTTCCATACATTTATGGGGCATTTTTGAGGGCATCCGAAACAGGAATTCCTATTACGAAAAGCTTATGTATTGACTATACGCAAGACGCCAAGATTTACGAATCTGACTATGAAAATCAATACTTGTTTGGAGAAAGCATTTTAGTAGCGCCTCTGGCAAGTGATCAACGATATGGGAAGGTATACCTCCCTGCCGGTGAGTGGTATGAGTTCTTTACTGATGAAAAGCTAAAAGGAGGAAATGAAATGATCCGTGAGTACGCGCTGGAGCATTTACCACTATTTATCAAAGCGTCATCTATTATTCCTGTTTACTCTGATGTAACGCTGAATTCAAAAGACATAGGAGAGAATCTGGAGCTTCATATATATAAGGGAAGCGAATCAAATCAAGTTGAGTATTACGAGGATGATGGGGTTTCACATGACAATGAAAATGGGGCATATCACAGAAGAAAGATTCACTTCAATCCTGAAGGAAACTCAATTAAAATTCTAAAAGCCCAAGGAGACTACAAAAGCAAAATCAAAAACCTGAAGATCGTTCTTCATGGTTTTGATCAAGCAGAACTAGAAAACTGGAGTGGCGGAAGTCTTAAAAATGACTGCTATTCATATGTACAGCCCATCTCTAATTTTGATCCATTCGAACAAGAAAGAAGAGATACTCTTAAATCTGAACACACTTTGACAGTCGAAAAAGACTACACCGATGAAGAAATGGTTTTTACTTGGTAGCATTATTGTTTTTGCTATTTCCTGCGATTCTACAAATCAATCGCTCACATTATTGGACACCCCATTGATAGTGGGTAAGGCTACTCCCATTAATCTGGATCTTCAAGAAACGAAGATTGTATTGAGTGATTATGTGTTAGATGCTTCAAGACTGGATTCCATTACTACAGATGGCCCTTTTTATGTGGATGTTGATAACTCTGTGATTGGCATTTTAGGTAGACCTAAGAAAGCTCTCTACAACATGACTTTCTGGTCACAAGGAGTAGGAGAGAGTGTGCTACTTAAGCGAACAAAAAAATCATTGCACTCCTTTTTTTATCAAGCTGGACAGGAAGTCTCGGATGTCAAGATTAAAGGAGACTTCAATGCCTGGAATCCTAATAACACCATTTTGGAAAGAAAGGGAAATGGATTTTCGGGATACGAAACAATAAGTGAAGGCACTTACCAATACTTATATGTTGTGGATGGAGTAGAGAAAAGAGATCCGACCAACCCAGATTCCATTAGCAATGGTATGGGCGGATGGAATTCTATCATAACGATTGCTGGTTCGGATCCAAATCTTATTCCTCGGATCCAAACCGAAGACAAGAGTTCAAGCTCTATCACACTTACAAGCAATAATCAGATTGAAAAGGTGTATGCTTATTGGGAAAATACATTGATACCTGAGGGCATGATTAGTATTCAGGATAATAAGGTTACTCTCAATATTCCTGGTAATGCTAAAGAGGTAGAACGATCAAAAATCCGATTATGGGCCTACAATCAGAAGGGTGTCAGTAATGATGTATTGATCCCATTACACAAAGGGGTGGTACTTTCTTCGCCAAACCAAATAGCTCGACGTGATCAAGAATCAATGGTAATGTACTTCTTGATGGTTGATCGTTTTAACAATGGCAACCAAGAAAATGACAAGCCTTTGAATATACCTGAGGTTCATCCGAAAGCAGATTATTTTGGAGGTGATCTTGCGGGAATAACTCAAAAAATTAATGAAGGGTATTTTGAAGAACTGGGAACAAATACGATTTGGCTGTCTCCCATCACACAAAACCCAGAAGGGGCTTTCGGGAAATACCCAGAGCCACAGACTAGTTTTTCAGCCTATCATGGCTATTGGCCTATCTCGAATGTCCGTGTAGACCATCGTTTCGGTACATCAGACGAATTTAGATCACTGGTAAATAATGCGCACGACCAGAACATGAATGTACTGTTGGACTATGTAGCCAACCATGTGCATGAGCAACATCCAATCTACCAAGAGCATCCTGACTGGGCAACAGATCTTTATTTGCCAGACGGATCTTTAAACACAGAACGATGGGATGATCAGAGACTAACTACCTGGTTTGATACGTTTTTGCCTACGCTTGATCTCTCTCGAATGGAAACGGTTGATCCAATGACTGATTCGGCCATCTTTTGGTTGAAAGAGTATGGAATTGATGGATTCAGACATGATGCTACTAAGCACATCCCTGAGATATTTTGGAGAGTTTTGACCTATAAATTGAAAGAGCAAATTGCGAGTAAAACTGGACAGCCGGTTTTCCAAATAGGGGAAACCTATGGAAGTCACGAGTTAATTAAAAGCTATATAAGCTCAGGCATGTTGGATGCACAATTTGACTTTAACATGTACGATAGAGCGGTCTCTGCTTTTGGTGGAGGTGGAGGGTCTATGAAAGAATTGGCTAATTCACTTCAAGAGAGTATCCGATTTTATGGAGATCATAATCTCATGGGTTACATCACAGGGAATCAGGACCGTCCTCGATTCATTTCATATGCTGATGGATCACTGGAGTTTGGAGAAGACACCAAGTATGCAGGATGGAATAGAGAAATAGCTATTCAAGACACGCTGGCCTATCAAAAGCTTTCAGCGTTGACTGCTTATATGATGACTATTCCGGGCATTCCGTGTATTTATTACGGTGATGAATATGGTTCTCCCGGAGGTAATGATCCTGATAATCGACGACAAATGCAGTTTGGTAACTTGGATAGGCACCAGCAAGCAACACTTGAGCGCACGAAGAAATTGATAAAGATCAGAAAGGACAACCTGGCATTGATATATGGAGACACGGAAGTTTTAGGTGTTTCTGATACGCACCTTATTATTTCACGTCAATATTTTGACAACAAGGTAGTAGCCGTCTTTAATACCTCTGAAGAGCAGGTTTCAGTTGAAATATCCAGAGGAGGGGACATTAATTTTTATGGATTTATGGAAGACGGAGAACTAGTTGTACCAGCCAATACTTTTGAAATAGTTACCTACAATTGAAAAGAATGAAAATACTTACCCACTTGATTTTACTGGCTATTGTAGCCTGGTCTTGTTCCACTACAACTAATAGTACGAAAGCGCCAGACATTAGCGAAATAATGTATCCAGAAAAGGCAAAGGATATGGTTATCTATGAAGTTAACATACGGCAGTATACTCCAGAAGGTACTTTTAATGCCTTTCAAGACCATTTACCGCGATTGGAAGAATTAGGAGTAGACATTCTTTGGGTTATGCCTGTTCAACCAATTGGAGAAAAGAATAGGAAAGGGGGGCTAGGAAGTTATTATTCAATTCGGGACTATACAGCTGTGAATCCCGAGTTTGGTACCATGGAAGACTTTAAGAACTTGGTGGACGATGCTCACTCCAGGGGAATGAAGGTTATCCTGGACTGGGTAGCTAATCATACGTCTTTTGACCATGCCTGGACTGAAATAGAAGGATATCATAACACAGACTCTCTTGGAAATGTGACCTGGCCAGAAGGAACAGACTGGACGGATGTGGCAGACTTAAATTTTGAAAACATGGACATGCAAAATGACATGATTTCAGCGCTTAGATTTTGGATAAATGAAACGGACATTGACGGATATCGATGTGATGTCGCAGGTGCTGTTCCAATGGATTTTTGGAACAGAGCAAAGGATTCATTGGATATGGATAAAGACCTTTTCATGTTGGCTGAAGAAGAGAAACCAGAAATGCATGAAGATGCCTTTCACATGACGTACGGATGGGGGTTTCATCATACAATGAATGATGTTGCGAAAGGCGAAAAGAATGCAGACGATCTAGTCAACTTTATTAATGAGGACTATAGCCGCTACCCTACAAATGCATTTAGAATGAATTTCACTACCAACCACGATGAAAACTCATGGAATGGTACTGTGTTTGAACGATTCGGAGAAGGGCACAAAGCTTTTGCAGTCTTAGCATTTACCATTCAGGGTATGCCATTGATATATAGTGGGCAAGAAGCTGGTCTGAATAAGCGATTAGCATTCTTTGAAAAAGACTCGATCGATTGGGACGATGTGAAATATCAGGAATTCTACTCAAAGCTGGTAGATATTAAGCATGACAATGCAGCACTTTTCAATGGAGAATTTGGAGGTCGACCTACATTTATTCCGACTGGAAATACCAATGTCATTGCTTATAAAAGATCTAAGGGAGATAATACGGTGACAACATTGATCAACCTTTCCGATCAACCTCAAGATATATCTATAGCTGAATTGATTTCTTTCACCGATTTCTTTTCAGGTGTAGAGGTTTCTGAGAAGATGGACTCCTTGGAGCCATATGCGTATTATGTAGGAGCAAATGCTGCGAACAATGAGTAATGTTTCGCTAGGCTCTGATAAGCCAAGACTCAGTTTTTGGCAGATATGGAACATGAGTTTTGGGTTTCTTGGAATCCAATTTGGATTTGCCCTGCAAGGAGGTTTTATGTCTCAAATCTTTTTGTCTATGGGCGCTTCAAAAGATCAGATTCCTGCTTTGTGGATTGCAGCCCCATTGACAGGCCTTTTAGTTCAACCTGTCATTGGATACTTAAGTGATCGAACATGGAGTGTACGTTGGGGTAGGAGAAAACCATTTTTTCTAATAGGAGCAGTTCTTAGTTCCATTGCTTTGTTTTTTGTCCCATATTCATCAGCTCTATGGATGGCTGCTGGATTTCTATGGATACTGGATGCTTCCATCAATATCAGTATGGAACCATTTAGGGCATTAGTTGCAGATAAGCTTCCAGAAAAACAAAGATCATTTGGATTTGTAGTTCAAACGCTTGTTATAGGTATAGGAACATGGGTAGCAAGTGGACTTCCCTGGTTTGTAACGAATCTGGGCGTTTCTAATGATTCAACCGGCGGAGTAGTTCCGGACTCAGTCAAAGTAGCTTTCGCAGTTGGTGCACTAGTATTTATGATTTCAATCCTGTATACGATATTTTCCACCAAGGAGTATCCACCAGAAGACCTTGAAGCATTCCGCAAAGAGAAAGAAAAAGCCAAAGGATTTATACATGGAGTAAAGGAGATTTTTAGCGGCATCAAGAGTATGCCATTGGTAATGAAAAAACTTGGTGTTGTCCAATTCTTCTCATGGTTTGCATTTTTCACCATGTGGAATTTTGCCAATATCGCTTTGACAGAGCATGTATTTGAACCATCAAATTCTGAAGAGTATAATGCTGCTTCTGCTCAAGTGGGTTATTATATGGGAACATATGGTTTGGCTTCTATGGCTTATGCACTGCTGTTGGTGTTCGTAACCAGCAAGTATTCTATCAATAGAAAATATCTTCATATGATCAGCCTGATCATTGGTGGACTAGGGTTTATATCCATGTTCTATGTATCTGAAGCTTGGATGCTTCACATTTCATTTGTAGCTGTTGGAATGGCATGGGCCAGTATACTTTCAATGCCATATGCTATGCTGTCGAGTGCCATTGACGGTAAAAAGATGGGCATGTTCATGGGACTTTTTAACATGTTTATTGTTATTCCTCAGATTGTAGCTGCACTTGGAGGTATAAACTTCACTTATAAATTGCTTTTTGGGGAAGCGACAATAAATACAATGCTTCTTGCTGGAGTGTCGCTCATTTTAGCAGGATTCGCAAACTTGATTATTGTTAATAAAAAGGCAATTGAAGGATAATGTCCAAACTAGGTATTGATATGCGCAGAATCAATTCTAAATTTGAGTTGACGACCGTGACGAAGTGATAATGAAAGAAGGAGAGGCTTGATCTTTAGATGGGTGAAATACCATTGAGATTCGAAACAAATCCTATTCCCGTTAATGAACGATGTTGCGATTTTTGAGCAACGATAGAATTAAAAAGGTCAACAGTATTAGATGAATAAACTTGCAATTGGTATTGATATAGGTGGAACGAACTCAAAGTTTGGTATTGCTGATCAGGAGGGAAATATTATCGCACAATCTCGGATCAAAACGCAGGACTATGCAGATTATCCGTCATTTATTCAATCACTCAAAAAAGAGATAGAGGAGCTCCATTCAATTGAAAATGTAATTGGTGTAGGGGTGGGTGCTCCCAATGCCAACTATTACAAGGGAACCATTGAAAATCCACCTAACCTACCTTGGAAGGGTGTATCTAGATTCGCAGAGGAAGTAGAAAAAGTGTTTGGGCTCAAATGTGCATTAACGAATGATGCAAATGCCGCAGCATTGGGCGAAATGGTTTATGGAAAAGCCAAGAACATGAAAGACTTTGTTGTCTTGACTGTTGGAACTGGCCTGGGTAGTGGGATTGTAATCAATGGTGATCTGGTCTATGGCAAACATGGATTTGCTGGCGAACTTGGACATACACTTGTTAACGCACATGGAAGAAACTGTGCTTGTGGAAAGAAAGGATGTTTAGAGACTTATGTGAGTGCAACAGGCATTCGAAGAACTGTTTATAAATTGCTGGCTGACTATACCGAACCAAGTGTACTTCGCGCAATTAGTTTTGACGATTTGAGTACACGAACGATATCTGAAGCCGCTGAAAAGGGAGATAAAATAGCCATAGAGGCTTTTAAGTATACAGGAAGGATTTTAGGAATGAAGCTTTCCGATTTTGTTGTTCATACTGATCCAGAAGCTATATTTTTGTTGGGTGGTTTGTCAAAAGCAGGCGATCATATCTTTACCCCCGCTCAGGAAAATATGGAGCATTTTCTAATGCCTATGTTTCTTGATAAGAAGATACAGCTATTACCCTCAGGTCTTAAGGATGATGATGCACCTATTTTGGGAGCATCTAGTCTAGTTTGGAAATACCTAGATAGCTAGTACAAGAACAGGTTAATAAGTTTTAAAAATAGAGCCATCTATTCAACTAACAGATAAAATGAAAAATATAGGAGTTTTTACTTCAGGAGGTGATGCGCCAGGCATGAATGCTTGTGTAAGAGCAGTTGTGAGATCTGGATTAAGCCTTGGACTGAATGTTTATGGAATTAGATACGGATACAATGGAATCATCAATGGTGACATGTATTTGATGAAGTCATATTCAGTAAGTAACATTTTGCAAAAAGGAGGAACAATCCTTAAATCGGCTAGAAGCGAAGATTTTAGAACCAAAGAAGGACGAAAAAAAGCTTACGAACAGTTGAAAGCAAAAGGGATAGAAGGGCTTGTTGCGATCGGTGGAGATGGAACATTTACAGGGGCAAATATTTTCTATGAAGAATACGGTATCCCAACTATAGGAGCTCCGGGAACCATAGACAATGACCTCTATGGTTCAGACTATACGATTGGTTTTGATACAGCCGTAAATACTGCACTTGAAGCGATTGATAAGATAAGAGATACTGCTAACTCACATGATCGAGTATTCTTTGTAGAAGTAATGGGACGTCATTCAGGATATATCGCCATTCATTGTGGAATAGGAGGAGGTGCTGAATTGGTAATGGTGCCTGAAACTTCTACTACGATTCAAGATGTGATTGATACGTTGAATAAAGGAAGAGATAAGGAGAAAACATCTGCAATTGTGATCGTGGCTGAAGGGGATGAACAAGGAAACGCACATGAGATAGCTAATAAAGTGATGGATAAACTCCCAAAACTAGATATTCGTGTCTCGACTTTGGGACATTTACAAAGAGGAGGGTCACCCACATCTATTGATCGATTATTGGCTAGCAGACTTGGACTGGCTGCTGTGGAAGGTTTGATAAATGGGAAGTCAAATGTGATGGCTGGTGTTATTGATAATAAAATCACATACACAAGTTTCAAGCTGGCCATAAGTAAAACCAAACCCATCAATAGTGAACTGATGCGTCTGGTTGATGTTATGAATAACTGACAGTTTAATAATTATCCAAGAATTCAACCAGGTTAACTTTCCGACTAATACCTAATTTTTTTCTCAATCGATATCGTGCCAACTCAACCCCACGTATCGTTATATTCATAAGGTTTGCAATGTCTTTGGTGCTCATGTTCATCTTTAGGTAAGCGCATAGCTTGGTTTCTTGAGGAGTTAGCTTCACCTCTTGTTTTAGCTTATGTAAAAAGTTTCCATGAACTTGATCAAAATGATGAGCAAATGTTTCCCACGCTTCGTCCTCATCTATATTCTTGTCAATTGATCTTACTATTTTACTTAGATTATCAGAATTGTCCTTAGTGGTCAATGCATCACCGAGTTTTTTCCGGATTGACATTACAAATTCATTCTTACTCAACAAATGCATAGTGACAGACGCGAGCTGGCTGTTTTTGTGATCAATTTCTTTTTTCAGACTCTCATTTTTTAAATTCTGAATCTCCTGATTGGTCTTTTCCGAAAACTCATGTATTTCACGTTCCTTTGATCGGATCTCTTTTTCTTTATTTAGGTTTAAAATTTCTTTTTCTGTCTTATGCTTCTTTTCTCTTGTGTAAAGGACACTTGTGAAAATGACTAATATGATAAATGAATAAAGGGTATAGGCTAATTCAGACTCATACCACCGAGGATTTATAGTGAATGAATAGGTGCTAACCTTACTTTCGTTACCGTAGACATTGACAGACTTGACTTCAAATTCATAATTCTTAGCCGGTAGGTTAGTATATTCCTTCCAATTAGTGTTGGTCCACTCTGACCAACTTTCATCATATGGCTTTAGTCTGTATGAATACTTCAAATCACTAAGACCATCATAGAAAGGAGCAGAATATTCAAATCGGATGAGCTTGGGGCTGTCGATGGATGCTGATTCAAAAAACGATCCTGAGATCGAACTTAGTTCATCATCTAGATTGGTTATGTCTACATTTTTTAAGTAGGTGTTATATGAATCTTTGATTGGTTTGTCCAAAATAGATTGATAAAGGATAAACCCTTCTTTTGCGCCAATCAAAATGTTGTCATCATTGATGATATTGATATTCTCAAGATCGTCACTTATGTAACTATTTATCTTTTTGAATTGCTTTTCTTCAGACTCATAGATTCCAATTGATTTTTTTTGCATGAGACCCAACTCGCCTCCTGCAATGTAAAAAATCCTATCTCCAGCCTGCTTTATTTTACTTACATGTCGGTTTCTAAACCATTCATTTAGGAATGGATGTGGCGTAAACTCATCCAATTCTTGACTGTATTGATAGATTCCAGATTCTGCCGTAAAAATCAATTCTTTGTCTATTTTGTAAACACTTATAAGAATATCCGAAGGAAAACCATCACTTGATCCATAGTGTGATAACTGATTTATTGAGTCAGATTTAAATTTGATTTTGTAGGCACCTTTATATCCGTGCGTCATCCATAGAGTTGAATCATCTTCAAATTCAAAAACTCTAGAGGACTCACTTAAGCCTTTTAGTGATTTATCAAGTTCAGGTATATCTAAATTCTTGAAAAGGAAGAATCCATTATAAGTTCCACCAATTAATTTGTTCTTGGCAAATTTTTTAAAACCCCAAAATCCGGTTTCATTACTGAACTCCTCAATCTTCCCTTCATTCAGTATAAATGCTCCCTCATGATGACCGAGTATTAACTTTTTGTCTAGTATAGAAATACTATTTACCAAGCCTTCACTGCCGGTCAATACAGAATACCCCGCTCTAGCATCCATATCTCCCAATGCTTCATTCGGAACAAATACGCCACTGCTTGTCCCTAAATAAATTTCATCATTCAATTTGGCAGCAGAATATCCTGTGCCCTCCAAACCTACATTTTCATTGATGAGAGAGAAAGGAGAGCCAAGTTCAACTACACAAATTCCATTATTTAGCCCTACCCATAAATTATTGAAATCATCTTCATATAAAGCAATTACAGTTCTGTGATTAAGTCCTCTGTTTTTGGTCAAGTGTAGGATAGGTTTAAGGTCTTTATCTATTATAACCAAACCATTGTTCTGGGTACCTAACACTATAGTTTGATTTTCTAACTTTAATACCTTGTTAATCTTAGAAGTCTTTAAAAAACTATCAATACTCGTTTTGATTGATTTTAGTTTTTTGTTTTCATAATAGAATATGTCACCATCATAAGTGAAAAGAATATATTTATTCCCCCACTTAGAAACTCCACGATAGCTATGCCCTTCGCTGTTTTCCAAGAGCTCAAATGTTGTACTATCTTGCTTTAATCTATAGATGCCATTTGTTGATCCAGCTAAGAGTTCATCATCAATGGAAGTAATGAATTCCACATCATTTACATTATCTAATATCTTTATTTGATCGTTTTTTAGTAGTGCGAGGGTACCATTTACATTAATATAGATTTCATTGTTAAATGCCACTAGGTCCCAAATTTCATCAACAACCACGTTACTAGGAATACGATCTACAAGGCTATGATATGAGATCCCCGATTTAGTATGCTCGAAATAGCCCAGTTGCTTTTGACCACCTACATAGATTCGATTTGATATCTCTTCAACTAGAACAGTCCTTACTTTTGTCGCACCCGCTATTGCGTACTTGTTCCAAGTTGCTCCGTCGAACTCTAGAAGACCGTAGTTATTAGCTATATAGATATAGCCTGAAGTGTCCTGAGTAATTCCCCAATTTTGAATTCCACCATTGTATTCTGATGGAGTATATGTAGTAGTTAGGGGTATGGATATTAGCTGTCTTTCATCTTCTTTTTGAGCCTTTACATTTATCGTTCCTATTAAAAAAATGGTAAAAATCAATATCAAATACGGTCTCATAGTGAATTTATCATTTTTTAGTAAGAAATTTTTGAGAAAGTAAAAATGTTCTTTAATACTTCAAATGTACATTTTTAAGATAAAATGATGTAATCATTTTTTATGGATGATGAGTTTTTGATGTGGTGTATTATCAGGTTTACAGAGTAATAGGTTTATACCTTGTATGACGATTCATGATCGATCTAAACTTATTTATGTAAAACATAGACCTAAATGAATATGAAGTATTTGAAATTTGGTTTTTCGTTTATTGTCTTGATCCTGATCGTAGGCTATGCCCAGGCTCAGCGTGCAATTACGGGAAAAGTAACAGATGCTCAGAGTGGTGAGGCATTAATAGGTGCTACCGTTCAGATTAAGGGCACCACAAATGGTGCAATAACAGATCTGGATGGCAATTACACTTTGAGTATATCTGATGGTGACATCCTGGTAGCATCTTACCTGGGATTTAATACACGTGAAATCGATCCTGGCAATCGAACCGTGGTAGACTTTCAATTAGAGGTTGATTTAGATGAACTTCAGGAAGTAATTGTAGTTGGATATGGTACAACTACTGCAAAAGAACTTACAGGAGCTGCGACTAAAGTGGCTGCAGAGGAAATCACAAAGCGAAACGTACCTCGTCTGGATCAGGCACTTCAGGGCCAAACAGCCGGGGTAAATATTACGACGAATTCAGGTGCACCTGGAGGAACTTCCAATATTCGTATTCGAGGTATATCTACCAATGGGAATAGTAATCCACTGATTTTGGTCGATGGCGTAAAATATGATCCGTCAGGACTAAATGCATTGAATCCATCAGATATCGAATCGGTTAACGTGTTGAAGGATGCAACAGCAGCTATTTATGGTGTACAGGCAGCTAATGGTGTGATACTCATTGAAACTAAAAAAGGAAGATTGAACTCCAAGCCTTCAATTGAGTTTAATGGATATTATGGTATACAGGAAGCTGCCAGAAAACTTGATGTGCTAAATGCAACTGAATATGCCATTTTAAAAAACGAGGCTTTTGTTGCAGGAGGACAAACTCCATTATTCGACAATACATCGCTGGGTGAAGGTACGGATTGGCAAGATGAAGTCTTCCAGACGGCTCCTATTCAAAACTACAACATAAGTGTATCGGGAGGTACAGACAAGACAACCTATAATATAGGTGGATCTTATTTTGGTCAGGAAGGTATCGCTGGAGGTGGAGATAAAGCCAACTTTGAACGGATAAACGGTCGAATCAATTTCACGACTGAACTGGCCCCTAAAGTCAAATTAACAAGTGTTTTACTCTACACAAACGAACTAAGCAAAACCGTTCCTGTAGGAGGTATTGGATCTATTTTGTACAGTGCAAACAATGCCCCTCCAACCTCACCTGTCAGAGTGGCTGAAGAGAACAATCGGTTTAGTTACCTGACCGAAGTTGCAGATATCGTGAATCCATTGGCCCTTATTGAAAATACATTCAATGAATCAAGGGTGAATAAGTTCACTGGGAAAGAAGAAATTTCCTATGAAATCAACGATAACCTCACAATAACGGGTCGAGGCGGATATAATTACGCTTTAGTAGAAGGGAAGAGCTTTTTTCCATTGGTTTGGTACGGGCCAGGTAAGCCACAAAGTACTGCAGCAAATGAAGATCTTGACCCAATCCTTGTAGACATTGGAGGAATTCAGGTTGAAAGAGGAGCAGAAGTACAAGAATTTAGAAATACATTTTTGGACTACAATTTTGAAGGTTTCTTAAACTACAATAGAGCATTTGGTTCTCATGCTGTAAAAGGAACTTTGGGCGCATCATTATTCGGTACATCGTCAGATGAATTAAGAGGTTTTGCATTAAATATCCCCAACAATGATCCTAATCTTGCGGATATTTCGACCAATCAGGCTACAGGAAACTTTTTGAACAATACAACCTCCTATCAGGTAGAATCTAAGCTGGTTTCTACTTTTGTAAGAGCTGAATACGATTTTGAAAAAAGGTATTTCCTTTCTGTGATTGTACGTAGGGACGGCTCCACACGGTTTGGTGCGAACAATAAATTTGGAATATTCCCGGCTGTTTCAGCTGGATGGGTCATTTCAGATGAGTCATTCTTCACTCCATCTTTTATCGATTTTGCAAAAGTAAGAGTTAGCTATGGGGTGGTGGGTAATGACCAAATTGGAGACTTTGCTTACAGAGCGCTACTGGGAGGAGAAGGTGATTATGTATTTAATGATGCGATTCTAAGAGGCGTTGCAATAGGAAGAGCGGGTAACCCTGATTTGAAGTGGGAGCGGAATAAGCAATTGAATATAGGAATTGATCTTGACCTTATTCAATCATTCAGCTTAACTGCCAACTACTTTGTGAAAAATACCAATGACCTTTTGTTTGCACCCGATGTATTATCCGTATTGGGCACCTACGGCCCGGGATCTTTTCCTCCAATCATCAATGGAGGTAATATCAGGAATTCAGGCGTAGAATTGGATCTAGGTTATGATAAACAATTATCCAATGGATTAAATATCTCGATTAGTTCAAATTTCACATTGATAAACAACGAGGTTACGAAGGTTCCAAATGGTTTGGACTTTGTTTCAGGGACAGGATTTGGAATTGGAGGTGGGGTTGCTACTCGTTTGGAAGAAGGATTTCCCATTGGATATTTTGTAGGTTACAAGACTGACGGTATATGGCAGACTCAGGAGGAAATCAATGCAAGCACTGTCGATCCCTTAGGTGTGAATCCGCCTAGCCCCGGAGATTTGAGATTTGTTGACGTAACTGGAGACAATATTGTTGACGAGAACGATCGAACACAAATTGGATCTCCAATTCCAGACTTCACTATAGGTTTTAATCTAAATCTGGATTATAAAGGAATAGACCTTACAGCCAATATCTGGGGAGCATTCGGGCAAGATATCATTAGAAACTACGAACGTGCACAACCGTTAGCCAATCAGTTGTCCTATACTCTCAATCGATGGACAGGTCCCGGCAGCACCAATGAATACCCACGTTTGACTACAGGACTAACTCAGAATAATGTTTTCTCAGACTTTTATGTTGAAGATGGCTCGTTTGTACGTTTGAGAAATATACAGGTAGGATACACTTTGCCAACAAACCTGAGTAGCTACCTCGGTGCAACGTCCATTCGATTCTATGTTGGTGGTACTAATCTTCTAACCTTCACTAAGTATCTGGGATACGATCCCGATGTAGGAGGCGGAGCATACGATCCGGATACGCAATCTTCACCGCTTGATTTAGGAGTTGATAATGGAAGGTATCCCCAAGCAAGGGTATTGATGGGTGGTTTTAACATTAAATTTTAATAGCGATGAAAGCGAAATATATACTATTAACATTATTACTGATGACAGCTTTCTCTTGTGAGGATATTGTGGATATTGAGCCACAATTTGCTCAGGACGCTGAAAGCTATTTTCAAACAGAGCAAGACTATGAGAACGCGCTGATAGGTGCGTACGATATGATAGGACAGAGTTTCCTTTCGTTATGGTTAGGCGAAATTGCATCTGACAACTCAATTGCCGGAGGTGAAAGTCCAAATGATACACGTTCGTTGCATGAGATAGATGAAATGGTCCATACTCCAGAATCGGAGTTAGAGTTAAGGAGGCACCTTCGATTTATGTATTCAGGCATAACCCGAACCAATTTCATATTCGAGTTTAAAGACAACTTAAACTTCGAACGGAAAGATGAATTATTGGCTGAAGCCTCATTTCTTCGAGCATATTATTACTTTCAACTGGTAAAAGTATTTGGGGATGTTCCATTAGTCGTTGATCGGAGGTTGAGTATAGATGAAGCTACATCGTTAGCTCGAACTCCCAAAGAAGAGGTGTATGCTCAAATAGAAACAGATCTTATTGCCGCTGCTGAAGGTTTACAGTGGACGAGTCCTGTGAAAGGCCGGGTCACGAAGGGTGCGGCATTAGGTCTTCTGGGCAGAGCTTACATCTATCAGGATAAGTTTGACGAAGCTGCCATAGTGCTTGATGAGTTGATCAGTGATGGACCATATAGCTTGATCACCGTATCTACCTCGGGTGAATACGTTGAATTGTTCAGTGTAGCGCAAGAAGGTAATTCTGAGTCAGTTTTCGAAATTCAGCATACAGGCCAGGAGGGATCTGATTTTGTTGCTCCACAAGCGGCTGAAAGTAACTGGGCGATTGGTTTTCATAGTCCCAAAAACTATGAAGGACCTGTATATGACGATGGTAATAGTTACAACTTACCGACTGAGGAGCTTTATAATTCTTTTGCAGCAGGTGACATTCGTAGAGATGGTGCAATATTGAATCTTATCGCCTGGGAGACTTCCAATCCTACAGTTAGCTATGATGTAGGAACAGGCGGATTTACCGGATATTATAATCATAAGTACATGAGACGTGCAAACGAGCTGGGTGCAGGTGATGAGCGCTTGACAAGCCCAAGAAATCATCGCGTATTGAGACTTCCTGAAGTGTTGTTAATGGCAGCAGAAGCACATAATCGCAAGGCTGCTCCTAACGATGCACAAGCCCAGATGTATCTGAATATGGTTAGAAGCCGATTAGGACTTGCAGATGTAAATGCGAGTGGTACCGCTTTAACTGATGCCATATGGCAAGAGAGAAGATGGGAAACTGCAGGTGAGGGGTTACGATTCTTTGACCTGGTAAGAACCGGACAAGCAGAAGCTGCTATTGATGGTTTTGTAGTAGGAAAACATGAAGTATTCCCTATACCTCGATCCGAAATTGATCTGTCTGGGGGAGCTTGGAGACAAAATGATAATTATTAAAAGAATGATCATGATTAAGAATATAAAATCATATCTATGGATTCTGATGGCTACACTAAGTGTTAGCTGCCAGCAGGAGACATTTGAACTAAGTGAAAAGCCCATCTCTGAGGCTAATGCCACCTTTACGGTTACTCAAAGTTCACAGGGACCAAACTATTTCACCTTTACCAATGCTTCTACTGGTTTTATCAAGAATTGGGATTTTGGTAACGGTACAAGTGCAGAAGGTGATGAGGTGACAGGTTATTTTCCGTTTGAAGGAATGTTCGACGTTACACTTACTGTCTACAATTCAGGTGGATCTACCACCACGACACAGTCGCTCGAAATTGCTGCAACAGATCCGGAAATTTGTAATGTGGAAATTCTTCAGCTATTGACTGGAGGGTGTAATATTCTTGAAGGAAAAACATGGATAGTTGATAGTGAAAGAGCAGGTTATTTCGGTGTTGGACCCAGTACGAGTTTTTTCCCAGATTTTTACTCCGCAGCTGTTGGCGATCAGGATGGTGCGGATTTTTTGGATGATGAATACACCTTCAAGTTATTGGGTAGTGAGTTCAGCATGGAAGCGAAAGGAAGTGTGTTTGTTATCGCAGCATTGTCATCCGATTTTTCTGGAGCTGTACAGTTTGCTGGAAATAATTACAATGCCCCATTTGAAGATCCCGAAGGTTTGACGTATGCTTTAAGTACAAACGAGGCAGGAGATAACTTTATAAACATTTCGGCTCCAGGTTTTATGGGAATGTTTACTAATTCCAGAAGCTACCAAGTATTAGATCTTAATGAAAATGAAATGTTTCTTAGATACGTTGATCAAACAGACCCATCTCTAGTTTGGTATCTCCGATTGATTAGAAAAGGATTTGCCCCATTGGAGGCTGGATTCACTGTTGCAACCAATGGTCTACAAGCCACTTTTACCAACACATCTTTAAATGCAGAATCCTATAGTTGGGATTTTGGTGATGGAAGTATGAGCACGGACGAGAATCCGGTGCATACGTACACGGTAGATGGTACCTATACGGTGACATTGACAGCTACAGGCCCAGGTCAGGAAGATGTCTTCACATCTGAATTGACTGTTACTTCTGTGCCGAAGGTGTTTCCATTAACCTGGGAAGATGGTGATGTTAATTTTGGGGAGTTTGGAGGTTCTGTATTCTCAGTGATCGATAATCCGGATCCTTCTGGAATCAATACATCATCACGAGTAGGACAATTTGTGAAAGGAACCGAGTTTTCGTTTGCCGGTATAGCGATGCTTTTAGATGAGGTAGTTGATTTTTCTGAAAACGCTATACTTTCTATGAAGATATGGTCGCCTGTTGCATCCAATGTGATTCTGAAGTTAGAGGCTGAAGGCGATGCTGGAACTTTTACACAAGATGATGTTAGCATTCCTGTTACAAATCAATGGGTTGAAGTAACCTTTGATTTCACAGGGGCACAGACAAACCTTCAAAATCTCGTGATTTTTGCCGATACCGATAATAATAACGGAGGCACGTTCTATATTGATGATATTGGATTTGCGACAGAGTCGGCAGACGAAATTACAGTGGATCTTTTAACAGGGGATGATGTCAAATCGTGGGTGCTCAAGCCAGCTGCGGGTGCATTTGGTGTTGGACCTGCACCTGGAAGTGATGCATTCTTCCCCAATGGAGCTGATATTTCGGGTGATAGACCATGCCTATGGAATGATGAGTTCATCTTCAAAACAGGTGGTCAGTATGAGTATAAAACCAATGGGGACATTTTTGGTGAGCCGTATATGGGACTAACTGAAGGATGCCAGACAGATGCGAATCTGAATGGTACAGCTGCAGAAACATGGGGGTCTGGAATTCATTCTTTCTCGTTGGTTCCAGCAACAGATACAGATGATGCCCAGATTATAGTTCGAGGTACCGGAGCTTTTGTTGCATTACCTAAAGCATTTAATGGAGGAGAATATACAGCAGCACCACCAAATATGGATGCTGCTGTTAGTTATCAGGTTCTGGACTATTTCAAAAATGCATCTGGTGAGGAGCTTTCTTTATCTATAGATGTTTCGGGTGATGGAAGTGTATTCTGGAACTTTATTCTTGTTCCTAAAAATTAATACTAGTTATTGTAAGAGTGTGCGGCTTAGTGCCGCATGCTTTTTCCTAATTTTATTTTGATGAAGCACACAATAGTTTTAATTCTGATTTCTTTGCTACTGACCTCTTCTTGTGGTGAGGATGGTGAGAGTAATATGGTGCTATTACCATCCAATCTCACGGTTGAAATAAGCAAGAATGAGTCTGGAAATGTATCATTTACGGCAACAGCAGATGATGCTAACTTCTATCAATTTGATTTTGGTGTAGGTGAGGGTTTCGTTAATGATGATGATGGCAAGGTGAGCTACACGTATTTGGCGGAGGATACTTATACCATAAAAATCAGAGCTAACACTACTTCTTCAAATTTCATTGAGATCAGTGAAGATGTGGTGGTAGAGATTAATAGCAATGTTGATAATGGTGGCTATGAAACGCCTTTAAGTTATGAGGGATACGATCTGGTGTGGAATGATGAATTTGAGGGAAATTCCCTGTCCTCTGATTGGATACATGAAATAGGTACTGGATCCGATGGATGGGGCAATAACGAATTACAATACTATCGAGAAGAGAATACACAAGTTGATGATGGGTTATTGATTATAGAAGCGAGGAATGAGGCATTTTCAGGAAGTCAATACACCTCTTCACGTATCATTACTGAAAATATGCAATCCTTTAGATATGGACGAATCGATATTCGTGCGATTTTGCCAGAAGGGCAAGGAATCTGGCCCGCATTGTGGATGCTTGGTGCAAATTTTAGATCTATTGGATGGCCAAATTGTGGTGAAATTGATATCATGGAAATGATCGGCGGTGGAGGTCGAGAAGACACAGTTTTTGGAACATTACACTGGGATAATAATGGAACTTACGCCTGCACCTGTGGGCAAGATCATGAATACACTTTAAGTAACGGGACATTCAATGACCAATTTCATGTTTTCAGTGTGATCTGGAACGAATCGAGCATTACATGGTACGTCGATGATAATCAATATACAACAGTCAATTTCTCTTCTGACATGGAAGAATTTACTAACGATTTCTTCTTCATTTTTAATGTAGCCGTTGGTGGGAACCTACCAGGTTCTCCAAATGAAACAACCACTTTTCCTCAAAGGATGGTGGTTGATTATGTAAGGGTTTTTCAATCCAATTAGATGAAAAGAAAAATTTTAATACCTGGATCCCTGACTATAGTTGCATCTATATTATTTGGAGCTCAATTAATTTATGGAGACAGATACAAAACTGTTTGGGAAGACAATTTTGACTTTGATAAAATCGACCATGAATTCTGGACTGTAGTAACAGGAGATGGCTGTCCGGATCTCTGCGGATGGGGAAATAAAGAGTTGCAATATTATACCGATCTGCCTGAGAATGTCAGAATTGAAAATGGAGTACTCGTTTTAGAGGCACATCTAAAAGATACTGTCGACTCCTTTTTTTCAAGTGCTAAATTGGCTACAAAAGGGAAGCTTGATTTCCGATACGGAAGATTCGAGATGAAAGCAAAACTACCTGTAGGCAGAGGCACCTGGATGGCCTTTTGGATGCTTCCCACTGTTGATGGCAATGCTGAATGGCCAGCAGACGGTGAAATTGATATCGTAGAGCATGTGGGATACAATCCCGGAACCATCTATGGAGCTATACATACGACAAAGTATAATGGTATGATTGGCACGCATAAAGTAGATAGCGTATATGTTAAAAATGTTGACAGTGAATTTCACGTATATGCGGTTGAGTGGTCAGAGAATGAAATTAAATGGTTCGTAGACGATAATATGTATAATCATTTAAAGAGAAATGAAGACGATGTAGCCGGCTGGCCATTTAATCAATATGATTATCACTTGATTATTAACCTGGCGGTAGGAGGCACATGGGGTGGTAAAGCGGGAGTAGAGAAAAGTGCTTTTCCTCAGCGCCTTGAAATAGACTATGTTCGATACTTAACCAAATAGAATGAAATGAGCATAAACTTAGAGTCCCTAGTATACTCTGTCCGAATGGCTTCAGCCAGGCGGGCAAGCACGGATGAATCGCAGCTGCGAACCTTGCCTGCGGCAGGCAGGTTCCATGTGGCTTTTAAAAAACAGACTATGCACATGAAATACATCTTTTTTATATTCATTAGTTCTTTAATTATATCATGTCAGGATGTCGAAAAAGACGCTTCTGATGCTAACCTGAAAGTCGATAGCCTCTTATCAGAAATGACTTTGCGCGAAAAAATCGGTCAAATGAACCAATATTCTGTAGGTTCTGAAATGACGGGCCCGAATGCTTCTGTGGATCATGCTGAGAGATATCAACGCTTCCTAAATGGGGAAGTTGGTTCTGTGCTAAACACGCTTGGTGCTAGGGATACCAGAAAGCTGCAAAAAATGGTAGTAGATAGTACTCGTCTGGGTATTCCACTCATTTTTGCCTATGACGTAATACATGGCTATCAGACGATGTTTCCTATCCCATTGGGTGAAGCAGCATCGTGGGATTTAGAAGCCATACAATTATCTGCAAGTATTGCAGCTAAGGAGGCTTCTTCCGCAGGTATCCAATGGACATTCGCTCCGATGGTTGATATATCTAGAGATGCCAGATGGGGTCGTGTAATGGAAGGAGCAGGCGAAGATCCTTATTTGGGTTCGCTTATTGCAAAAGCTCGTATCAAAGGATTTCAAGGTAATGATCTTTCCGATAAGCATACCATTGCAGCATGTGCCAAGCATTTTGCTGGATATGGATTTGCTGAAAGCGGCAAAGATTACAATTCAGTTACTGTTGGTAAAAATACTCTTCATAATGTGATATTGCCTCCTTTTAGAGCTTCAGTTGAAAGCAATGTAGCAACCTTTATGAATGCGTTCAATGATATTGATGGCATTCCTTCCACGTCCAATTTATACTTACTTAGAGAGTTGCTTGCTGACAAATGGAACTTTGATGGGGTGGTAGTATCCGATTGGAATTCGATAGGGGAAATAATCAACCATGGTGTAGCATCAGATCGGAGAGAAGCAGCCATGAAAGCAGCAATAGCAGGATGTGATGTAGACATGGAAGGTGATGCATTTGTCAATCACCTGGAGCAGTTGATACTTGAAGGTCAAGTTTCTGAAGATCTAGTAGATGAATCTGTACGTCAGATATTATCACTAAAGTATGAGCTTGGACTCTTTGATAACCCATATAAATACTTTGATGAAGAAATAGAACGTGAGCTAATCGGGCATCCAGCTCATAAAAAAATCAGTAGGGAAGTTGCTACCAAATCCATCGTTCTTTTGAAGAACGAACAGAATTTACTCCCACTTGCTAATGTTAAAAAACTAGGCGTAATTGGCCCTTTAGCAAAAGATAAGGACTCACCACTAGGAAACTGGAGAGCTGCTGCTAAGAGCAATACAGCTATTTCACTATATGAGGGCATTCAAACTCGACTCGGCAATCAGATGCAAATTTCATATGCCGAGGGATGTAAACTTTCTATTGGACCTAACAACTTTTTTAATGAAGTGCAAATAGAACAAAATGATAAGTCTGGTTTTGAGGAAGCTATTCGTGTGGCACGAACAAGCGATGTTGTGATCATGGCTCTCGGAGAAACTGCTTATATGTCAGGCGAGGCTAGAAGCAGAGCAGATATTGGATTGCCTGGACTACAACTCGATTTACTGAAAGAAATATACAAGGTCAACAAAAACATAGTATTGGTGCTTATGAATGGACGTCCATTATCCATTCCATGGGAGGCAGATAATATTCCGACTATCGTGGAGGCCTGGCATCTGGGAAGCGAGGCTGGAAATGCAATTGCAGATGTACTTTCTGGAGATGTTAATCCATCGGGCAAATTACCAATGAGTTTTCCTCGACATGTAGGGCAGTTACCCTTATATTATAATCATCTAAATACTGGAAGACCAAACAATGAAGGTGCTGTATTTTATTCTCACCATATGGACGTAGAAAATACGCCACTTTATCCGTTTGGATATGGCCTTAGCTATTCAGAATTTGAATATAGTGATCTGGTGATAAAGCAAAGCTCAGAAGAAATCAACGTCTTAATTACTGTAACTAATACAAGTGATGTATATGGACAAGAAGTTGTTCAAGTATACATTCGAGACATAGCAGCATCTATTTCTCGACCTGTTCTTGAACTCAAAGGATTCGAAAAAATCGGATTGGAGCCTGGCCAGGCTAAGCAAATTCGATTTCAATTCACCAAAGAGGATCTTTCTTATTTCGATACGAATGGCAATACAGTTTTTGAGTCAGGAGAATTCCTTATTTCTGTAGGTTCAAATTCGCAAGATTTAATTAGCGAATCAATCACTCTCTAACCCTCTATGAAAAAGCAAAGTTTACTACTCATTACTCTTGTGTCATCTCTTGGTGGGCTCCTTTTTGGTTATGACACTGGGGTTATCAATGGAACTCAATTTTACTTCAGTAAATATTTTGAGTTGGATGCAGCAATGAAGGGATGGGTGGTCAGTAGTGCGCTAGTCGGTTGTTTTGTGGGTGCCTTATTTTCAGGTCTGATTAGTAAAGCTTACGGAAGGAAAAATTCTTTAATCTTGTCAGCAATCTTGTTTAGCATTTCAGCTTGGGGCTCTGGCTTGCCATCATTTTTACCACAGTCTGTCCCTTTGCTCGTATTTTTTAGGATTATAGGTGGGTTGGGAATAGGTATTGCTTCTATGAATGCACCTACTTACATAGCAGAATTATCTCCTGCGAGTATTAGAGGGAAGATGGTTACCTATTATCAGTTGGCCATCGTTGTGGGGTTTTTTATCGTATTCCTATCTACTTATGCTATTGGAAATTCTGGAGATTTCGAGTACAACCTTAATCAAGGTTGGAGACTCATGTTTTGGTCTGAATTGCTCCCATGCTTGATATTTCTTTTTCTACTGTTCGTAGTTCCTAAAAGCCCACGATGGCTTATTATGAAAGGAAGAGATGCGGAAGCTAAAAACATACTTACCCAGCTCCATGGAGCAGATTTGGCTGAAAAAGAATTCAGTCATATATGTCTTTCAATTGATAAAAAAGACAACCCTAAGTTTTCAGTACTCTTAAAGAAAAGTTTTTTACCTATTGTATTGATAGGAACAGCTTTATCAGCACTTCAACAGCTTACAGGGATCAACGCAGTGCTTTATTATGGAGCTGATATCTTCGAAAAGGCTCTTGGGTTTGGTCAGGAAGATGTGTTAAAGCAACAGTTATTGCTCGCGGGAGTAAATCTCCTTTGTACATTTATTGCAATGGGGACGGTAGATAAATTTGGCCGAAAACCGCTTATTTATTTAGGATGTATTGGTATGACGATCGGATTTCTGATGCTGGGTATTACACTCAAAACGGGCCATGTGGGATTGGTGTCTCTTATTGGTATTTTGGTATTCATAGGATCGTTTGCTTTGTCAATGGGGCCTGTAGTATGGGTTTTGCTTTCGGAAATGTTTCCCAATAAAATCAGAAGTCTTGCTATGTCTGTAGCAGTTGCTGCACAATGGGGGATGAACTATTTGGTTTCACAATCCTTTCCGATTGTCGTAGAAAGTGAAATTAACCAAGGTCCATTTTGGAATCAATCTTTGCCGTACTTCATTTTTATTTCATTTATTCTAGCTACTCTGCTATTGACTTATAAGTTCATTCCGGAGACCAAAGGAAAATCACTTGAGGAATTAGAATCACAGTGGAATGTGAAGAGCTAGTTTGAAAAAACCAAACCCATCAATAGTGAACTGATGCGCCTGGTTGATGTAATGAGTAACTAGCATTCTAAAGAGGAATTACAATCATTGGAGCTTGATGCTCACTTTTGTTTCTTCTTTTCAATAAAGTGTTTTTAGGAAACTGAACCGTTTTTTCTTGAATTAGTGTGTCACGGAATTGATCACTTTCATCAATCTGAAACACTTCAAGTGGACTAACCGGAAATGCATTTCTAGTACTACTGTTTGCCTCAAATGTCTCACCTGAATTACTTTCTGAAACCTCTATTCGCTCCATGTTATGAAATTGTGTCAACTCATAAATAGAAGGGAACTCCTTCGCCATTTGCCCTTTAGCAGAAACAATAGATAAAATATATATCATAATGATTATTACGAAAAGGAATGCACCTTCTAATATTCTGTATATAGATCTGGTTTTCATAGCTATTTAATTTTTGAATTGATAATTCTTTGATGTTTTCAAGTATGACTTAAAGAATACTGGATCCAGTTGATAAGCCTTCTGCATATCATAGGCTGATTTGCGGAATGCACCAGAGGCTTGATATGCCTTAGCTCTTTTTAAGTATGCAAGCGCATGTTCTGGTTTTTCTTCAATTGCTTTACTGTATAGCAAAATGGATTGCTCGTGATCCTGAGCAGCCAGCGCTTTGTCTCCTGCTTTGATCCAATCTGATTCTGATCCCGCATTTGCTCTTAGAAAAACGGCAATCAATAATATTATAAGTAGAACTATTCTTTCTTTTAGCATGACTACATTATTTAATAGTATTACTATCAAAAACGTATTATTGCTAATGCAGTTTACTTTTTTGGATTAATAATATTTATGGATTTTATAAACAGGACTGTGGCTATCGTCCATAGTTTCTTTTTGAGCTAACATTTGCAGTTAAACCAATAGGTCCGCTGTAGATGCCTGCATCTATGCCAATATCCTCTACCTGAACTGCAATAATGTTGGTGCCTCTTGGATTCAGCAATTCTTTGGAAATTTTATAGATTCTAAACTCATCATAACTGGTACTTTCACCAAAAGGGAGAAAGTCTTTGGTCCGCCCAATGATTTCACCATTTACATAGGTGTAATCGAAATCATCAATTTTTCCCATTACGAGATATAGGTCTCTGTCTTTTAAGTCTTCTGGAATTTTGAACTCTTTACGATACCATCCATAACCCTTGGAACGCTTGATGTGTTTACTCCTCCAGTAACTAGGAACAATAATATTTTCCCAATCCTGATCATCATAACTTCGTTTTTCCCAGTCTAAATCTTGATTTGTTGTAAATCTCCACACCCCTTCGAGTGAATGGAAGTCTCTTCCCAATTTGGCATCTAGATAGATCCCGATATTTCCTTTTGCTATGCCCCCTTCTTGGACCAAATCATAAACTTTGATGGCAATTACATTTTCCCCATTCCTGTTGATAGCTGATTCTGGTAGTGCATACTCATTAAGCGCATTGTAAGCAGTATAAAATTCAGGTGGAAATGAGCCTTTGAATCCAATGAGTCTTTCATTGAGATAAGCTTCATGCACATCATCAATATATCCAAGGTTGATAAGAAGATTGGTGAAACCTTTGAGGTCCTTTCCATCAAAAGAATATCGATACCAAGCAAACCCATTATAATTGGCAAACCCTTCATTTTCCCACGGAGATGGAACTTTGATGGACTCCCAGCTACTATCGTCATAGTCGACATCAACATACTCCTCTCGATCACCAATGGTAAATTTCCATTCTCCAGCAAGGTTGAGGATTTTCGTTTTTTGACCAGTTAGATTGAACGAGAAAAAAAACAGTATACTGATTTTAAGCAATTTCATCGAGTAGCAAATTTGTGTTTACTTCTGCTATCCACCAAGATAATACGCCTTTGACTATAGTCGATCATACAGTTGTACTTAGCGAGTAAGTCTGTCCCTATTATTCCATTTATCTTGATATTTGTTTTCGCTTCTATTGACCGAATCACCTCTGTTAAATTTAGACTATAAAATAGTTTGTGATCAAATCGATCTCCCAATACAACTTCTACATTCCTTACTCTCATCGCAGCAGTTTTTTCACCATTGAAACTCATCGCTCGTTTATGATCGCCATATACTTTAGACGCCTCAAGTTTGTATTTTTTTAAATGAGCATAATTGATGATAGAAATATCTGATCCTGTATCAATGAGGAAATATCCTTTTTTACCATTGATTTCGGCCTTTACGATAGGTTTTTTGTAACTCTGCATTTTCACGTATCCTACTTCTTGACCTAAGATAGAAAATGATAAGATGAGAAGGAGAGATGTGATCATGACTTTCATATGGAGTCTATTTAGGTTTTGTTGAATTGTTTTGTAAATCAACGGACTCTCATATCACTAGATGTCACCCTTCAGTAAACGTTTGTAAAAAGATGTCACGGACCTCTCAAAAATCATAAAATGAGCTTGTATCCAGCGCCATGCACTGTTATAATATGATGAGGATTGGCTGGATCTTTCTCTATTTTCTGTCTAAGCTTAACTATAAAGTTATCTACTGTTCGCGTAGTAGGTTGCTCATGATAGCCCCATACATTTTTTAAGAGCTCATGACGATCGACTATTTCTCCTTCATGTTCATGTAGGTATTGTAGTATTTCAAACTCTTTATGCGATAGCTTTTCTTCGTTTCCATTTCGAGTTGCAGTGTACTTTTTGAAATCAACTTTTAGTAACCCAAAATCAATTGATTCTTCAATTTTATTGTTCGACTGACTCCTCCGAAGTATGGCATTGACTCTAGCGATCAACTCCCGAATAGAAAAAGGTTTTTGTACATAATCATCTGCTCCCATTTCTAGTCCCAGAACTTTGTCAATTTCTTCACCCTTGGCCGTAAGCAAAATGATAGGAGTGTTGTTTCCTTGCTTTCGTAATTGTTTACAAACTTCAAAGCCACTCAGTTTAGGCATCATTACATCCAGGATAATTAAATCTGGAGATAGATCTTGCAAAATATTGAGTGCGTCCGATCCATCTATCGCTTCTGTTACCTCATATCCTTCAAATTCAAAGTTATCCTTAAGTCCACGACGCATGTTGCTTTCATCATCAACAACTAAAATGTGCTTACTCATATGATTGGAAATTTTAAGGTGAATTGACTCCCTTCACCTAGTGTGCTTTCAACAGAAATCTCAGCATTATGAGCCTTCATGATTTCTGCTACCAAGGATAATCCTAAACCGGTACCCTTTGTGTTATGCACATTGCCACCTTCTACACGGAAAAACTTGTCAAATATGTTTTTCTGATTTTTTTTGTCAATTCCCACGCCTTTATCTGAGACATCAAGAATGTAATGTGTTTGGTCAGATTTAGATTCTAGTACTATATGTTTTTCTTCTTTACTGTATTTCATTGCATTGTCAATGAGGTTAATCAATACTTCAGAAAAAGCCTCATGATCAGCGTTTATTTCAATGTTTCCATTGAGGTTTAAATCGTATGTAAATCCTTTTTCTGATAGATGATAGGAGTAAGAATTCACCACATCTTTTATGATTTCGTCTGGAGAGACTTTACTGAAATTGTAAGCTTTTTTATTCGCATCAATCTGACTGAACGAAAGAATCTTATTCACAATGTTTTTTAACCGTGAGGTTTCTTTAGAGATGATTTCATAATATTCATATTTCTTATCTTCTTTTACTCGTCCCATTAGAAGAGTTTCATTGAACATACTTATCAATGCTAAGGGAGTTCTTATTTCATGTGAGACATTAGCTACAAAATCTGCTTTGGTCTTGTTTAGTTGAATTTCCTTGCGAAGATTTCGAATGATAAGAACCATACCAGCCAGAATGATGAATACTACAATGGAAAGTGTAATTAGGTTTCTTTTGGTTCGATAAGAAATCAAGTCTGTAACTGACTGAGCATATAGACTCACATTTATTTCATAACCAGGCGTCTTATTCAAGGGACCACTTTGGATAATTCCGGTAGGTTCTACCTTAGATTGATACACAATCCGGTTTGTTATGGTGTCTCTCACATTGGTATTGATGGCTTGGGTGGTAATCTGTTGAATCTTTGGAGCGAGTAGGTCTTCTATGTATGCTACAGGGTCTATGAAAACAAGGCACGGAGTATCCTTACCGATAATGATTAGACTGATTTGAATATTTTCGTTTGTGTTTCTAATCTCACCAATGACTTCTTGCTTGATATAGTCAGTCTCTTTGTATCGGATGAGTCGTTCAATCAATAGCTCATTTGCACTGAATGCACTGTCAATGTTGAAGGATCCTAATTCCGTTTGTTCATTAAAATCTATGGTTTGGATAGCTGGTGTAGACAATGCAATGAATTCAATCGCAAGGTTACCCTTAATTGCTCCTGGGTCGGAAAGAGAGGAAAAACCTTCTTGTTGATATTGATAATCTATTTGCTGAATGTAAAAATCGAATAGATCAGCAGCGTATTGATTGACCGAAAAAATAATCCCATCCAGTTGCTCTCGATAAACTTGTTCCAACATCTGCTCATTTTCATTGAGAGAAGCTACTTCTACAGCCGAAAAAATCGCTACTGGCAGCAGAACAGCCAGAGTTAAAATAAGTACGGTATTCTTAAGCGATGAAGACATAAAATAAGCGCAAATTTTAGAATCCTCAATATACTAACCGAGGATGAATAAAATTTAGGCGATTCCATTATGCCGTTGAAAATGGATCATATGTAATGAAACGAAGATACAGAATCGCTTGAATTGTTCGCTTTTTCATGTGTATTGTCTTCTTTTCAATGGCCACATGGAATCTTACATAAAAATTCATCCGCAGTTGATGTAAAATCGCTTCTGATTTTTAATGACGATTTCATATCTTCAACCCTTGATATAGAAAAACCATATGAAACTTCTTTTACTATCTGCTCCAGTATTCTGTCTCGCGTTGCTCGCTATACTTTTCTTGCAATCTGGGTTAGACAAGGTGTTTAATTACAAAGGCAATACGGAATGGCTAACCAGCCATTTTTCAAAAAGTCCTCTGAGGAATATGGTAGGAATTTTGATGCCTTTAATTACCATTTTAGAAGTAGCTGCAGGAGGGTTCAGTGCGGTGGGTATCTTTTTTATCTTAGTAGAAGGGAATGCCGAAATAGGTCTGATAGGAGCTCAATTGTCAGCGCTTTCAATACTTGGGCTGTTTTTTGGTCAAAGAATAGCTCAGGATTATGTGGGAGCAGGTACCCTCACTACTTATTTTATTATTTCAATCATGGCCATTTATCTTCTTTGGGAAATGACGCCTGCCTAAACCTAAAATCAATAATGAGAATCCAGATCATTGAAGCTCAGCCAAAAGATTTTTTTGAAATAGGTCAATTGATGATTGATGTTTATTCCAATCTAGAAGGATTCGCAACACCTAAGCAGCAGCCAGAGTACTATGAAATGCTGGCCAATATTGGAGACTTTGTCCAAAAGGAAAGTGTGAAATTACTTTTAGCTAAAGACAAGGAAAAGATTCTTGGAACTGTGGTGTACATAGCAGACATGGAAGATTATGGCTCAGGAGGTATAGCAACGAAAGAAACGAATGCTTCAGGTTTTAGACTATTAACCGTGAGTAGACCCGCAAGAGGTTTGGGGATAGGGAGAAAACTTACGAATGCATGTATTGAGATGGCGAAATCAGCGAATGTGGGTCAAGTGATCATACATACAACAGAATCTATGAAAGTGGCATGGGGGATGTATGAAAAGATGGGTTTTAAGCGTTCTGTAGATCTAGATTTTGAACAAAATGGGTTGACTGTGTATGGATTTAGATACTTTTTCTAACCTTCAGTGCTCTTGGTATTCATTTCCCTTACTGCACGCTCAATTCCACGTGGGGTAAGTGGAAACATAGGCACAATCTGTTTCATGGCTTGAATGGTATATGTACCAGACCAGTATTTCAGCGGCTCAGGGTTTAGCCAAACTGATTTCTTAAATTTCTTTACAATGGCTTGGATATTCTGAATACTAAGCGCACTGAGTTCGTAAGGCGCCATTGCCGAATCTCCGATAAAGAATATCCGGTACGACTTATTGTACATCAGAAGCTTTTCGATAGATATGTACTTAGATCTGCGTTCGTCTATCCATACACGATCGTAGATGGTATTATGAAAGTAGAAGACTTCAAGATCGTGAGCAAAACGTGTCTTCATCTTTCTAAAAAGCTGTTGAACACTTTTCACATAAGGTGCCATCGAATATCCACCATTGTCAATTAGGACAATAATTTTTAACTCTTCATATTTTTCACTGGAGAGTTCGGGTAAAAAAAGCCCGCCACGCTTTAGACCAGATTTTATGGTAGTGGGAATATCTAGTTTTTCAATGGCGCTTTCCTCGATAACTCCTTTGATTGAGGCCAATGCAGCATCTACATTGTTATCATTGAGAAGCGCATCCTTATCTACAGGGAAATAGTTTTTATCACCAATTACTTTACGAGCCATGCGTCCACCACCTTGTCCACCTACTCTGATGCCGTTTTTAGCTGCGCCACCATGACCATATGGGGAAATGCCCCCGGTTCCAATCCAGTGACTTCCACCACTGTGTTTGGTACGTTGCTGATTTCGCACCTTTTCCATTCTTTCTAAGAGTTCTTCTAATGACAGATCCGAATAATCAGCCATTTTGTCCAGCATCCTTTCTGCTGGTTGATCGTCAGTCTCCTTACTATCTTCATCTACTTGATCGGGATTATCCTTATCCCAAATCTCTTTACCAGAAACAACCTCTTTTATGTCATAACTTGTAAGATGCACCTGATCCAAAAAAGCACTAACGAGATCTTCTTCTGTCAGATCTGTATCCTTATCAGCTTCATCAATGTACTGAGTCTTCCATTGCTTGAAGGTTTCAGATCTGAGAATAGCATCTTCAAGTGTTTGACCAGGGGTGATTGGAATATGTAAGAAGTATTCATAGTATGCCTTTGTAAATGGCCCAATATCTTCGGGTCCTTTTACAATAATACCCCTGAGAGCATTGTGTAGATCACCTAATGTCTTAATCAATCCTTTCTGCATAGCCTTCCGCAAGATCAATAATGTTCTTATATCTGCTTGAAGACCATGTTTGCGAAACGATTCAGGGAGTGAGCTTAGCATATCAATTATGCGATGGTCTGAAATTATCACCTGCCCCAATCATTCGATTGACGCGTTCCATATCTGCTTGTGTCTTGATCAACGCACCAATTCCTTCCAATCCTTCTATTTTTTCAATGGCATCTTTTGGAGCAATATCACTCATGTATTTAAGCCAATTGAGGATCTCTCTGGTTGTTGGAGCTCGCTCGAGCCCCAATCTTCTTAAGTGATAAAATACGTCTAACCCTACTTTCACTACTTTTTCATCCAAGCCTGGATGATGCTTTTCTATGATTTTTCCCATTACATCCTTTTCAGGAAAATGAATGTAATGGTAAATACATCGCCCTTTGAAAGCGGTGGGAAGTTCTTGTTCTCTATTCGAAGTGATCACAATCGCCGGCATATCTTCTTCCGATACTTCAACTATTTCACCAGATTCAGGCATGATGAATTTTCGATGACTCAATGCATAAAGCAAGTCATTGGGAAACTCACGAGGGGCCTTGTCTATTTCATCAATGAGCAATACAGAATTTGGTTTGCTATACGAGATGGCGGCTGGCCCTTTTACTACATAATCTGCCAGTGATTCAGGGTTTCTATCTCCTGTGGATAGTTTACTTTCTAATCCTTTTTCCTCTCGTTGCGCATTCAGAATTTCAATCTGCGAATCTCTTAGATACTTCACATGATCAAACCGAGCTACGAACTGTTCCACATTACTTTTTGAACCGACTGGATAAACTTCAAGATCCAAACCTCGATCTTTTGCATAGTGAATGGGAAGTTCTGTTTTTCCGGTTCCTGGCTCGCCTTCGATGAGGAGCGGCATACCGAGCGAGCGTGCCATGTGAAATGCTTGTGCTAAATCGGGATCGCATAAATACTTTTCAGATCCTTTCCAGTGTTTTGTTTCTGCCATATCAATAATCTACAATTTTAGTTCACCCTGTTTATTAAGCAAACTTTCAAGCATAGGGTAATTCTCTTTCATATTCTTCTTGATAAACTCAAATGGAACATCATCAAATGATCCATAGTCTTCTAAATATTTCATGAACTCCTGACCTTCCTTATTATATTCTTGAAATACCGAATCATTGGTGCCATCAAATACTAACGGTTCCACACCCGTCATCTCGCACAATTCCTTGTTGAAAGCAGGTGTCGCTTTTAACCAATTGTTATTGAGATAAACATCGACCATTCCGTGAGGAGTTAACTCATTCGTTCCAAACTTTTCTGTTAAACGTTCTACAGCGATGTGGTTTTTGACTTTAGCCAGGTGCAGCTTCGCAGGAATGCCCAAGGCTCTCAGTCCGGCTATATAAAGGATTGATTTATCAATGCAGTGTCCGTGCTTCTTTTGCGCAATATTGCTTGCCTTCAAGGCCTCTTTTTGAAAACTGATATCATACGGATTATATCGCCATCCATCTCTTATTTTCAAATAAAGCCCGATAGCTTTCTCTTTCTGACTCAAGGAATTACCCTTAAACTCCTCGACGATCCCCTGAACGATGGGATTCTCATAATCGTAAAAATAGGTTTTTTGAGTATTTTCAGTCATTCTGAACTTGTTTCAGAATCTATTTTCATAGATCATCTTATCAACCTTTCAATTTCATTAATCGTTCTGCTGCGGCTTCAATTGTGCTTTCCTGCTTTGCAAAACAGAGTCTTATCACCTTGTCCTTAGGAGGGGTTGTATAAAATGGTGACATAGGTATGGCTGCTACTCCAATTTCGGAAGTTAAATGTTTCGCAAAAGCCAAATCGTCCAAATCACTTACTTGATCGTAGTTGTAAGCCTGAAAATATGTTCCTTTTGCTAGTTTGGGTGTTAAGGGTACATCCTCAAATAGTTGGTTCATACGGTCTCTCTTTTTCTGGAAAAAGGAGGGGAGGTACTCGTAATTCTTTGGTTTATCTAGGTAGTCTGCTATAGCAAATTGCACAAAGGAATTGGTGCAGAAGACATTCCATTGGTGGATGGTCTTAAATTCACTTATTAGATACTCAGGCCCTACGATATAGCCCATTTTCCAACCTGTGGCATGAAGAGTCTTTCCGAATGAAAATACAGCCATGGATTGCTGAAAGAGCGCTGGAAATCTCATGATACTTTGATGCTCTTCCTGATCATAGATAAGATGTTCATAAACCTCATCGCTCAATACAATGATGTTTCTGCTCGATACAATGTTTTCAAGGGCGTTCATGTCCTGCTCGCTTAGAATAGTACCGCTAGGATTATGAGGTGTATTGATGATGATCATTCGGGTTTTATCATTCACCATATCTTTTACCTTATTCCAGTCAATTTTATAATCTGGGTAGGTCATTGGGTATGGCTTCACGATCCCTCCTGCCAGTTGAATTTGCGGGGTATAGCAATCATAGGCAGGTTCAAATATGATGACTTCATCACCTTGATTTACAAATGCCACGATTGCAGTGTAGAGTGCCTGCGTAGCTCCAGCAGTTACACAAATCTGGTTATCAGGATTGATCGGCATACCATACATTCCTTCCATTTTCTTGCTCAAGGTCTGATTGAGCTTTGGAAGGCCGGATAATGGGCAGTACTGGTTTTTGCCTTCCGAGACATATTTGGATACAAGCTCTTTAAGTTTTTCATCACATTCGAAATCAGGGAAGCCTTGCCCAAGATTTATCGCCTTATGCTCAGTAGCCAGCTTAGACATGATGGTAAAGATGTTGGTTTCACCAGCTGTGAGTTTAGATTTTATGTGAACATGATTGTTTGTCATGACCTAAAAATACGGGTGATTAGCTGATTATAAAAAGAACGATTTTGATTTGACCTCAAAACATCACCATCGCTGCACCCAAGGCTGAGCCAATAGGATTTTCGCTTTCGATGATTTCTGCCTTTGGAAGGTGGTATCCGAGAGCTTTTACAAATACATCATTATTAACAAAACCACCATCAATGTAGAGTCGCGCAGTATTAGATATGTTGACTAGCTCCAGAGACTTGAGTTGTATAGCGATCAAGCTATGAATGAGGAAAAAATAGGCATCTGCGAAATTATCATAAGGATTCTCTTTGATCAGTTCGAATGGCCTCAAAATCTCGTCATTCTCTACTTTTGCAGGCTTTAATATCTGCTTGCCTGAATCTTTAATAATTCTGCTATACCTCTCAGTATCAAACTTAAGGTTCCAGTAATCTCCAGGTTTCTTTTTGAATCGATCAATCAGTTTACTGACTTGAAATTCATGCTCTGCTCCCAACATAGCCCTGCTAGCTTTCACATGATTGGCCATTGGATCGAGGAAAAATAGACAGTCAGTGTCCAAATCTTGCTGACTAAGTGATTGTTTATTGAATGGATTTAGTGAGATATTCCAGGTTCCTGTAGAAAGTAAAATAAAAGGCTTTTCAGATTTTTTAATGTACGGTATTAATGCTGCAGAGCTATCATGAATACCTACTCCAATAGCTATTTCTTTATGAGTTTTTCCTGCAAACGTTCGGTTAGAAGAAACAGGTAGAGGAAGGAGATGTCTTATATCCTCTAGCTCTGTCCATTTATGATACCCTTCATTTTCGTAATCCCAAAGTCGGGTGTGACAGCCAATAGAAGTATAATCAGCCATGATCTTATCGTGAAATAGATAAGCCAGGTATTGAGGAAAATGTAATGCTTGTTTTACTTTTCGAAACTTCTGTGGATGTCTGTGTTTCAGCCAAAAGAGCTGAAATCCACTGTTTAAAAGTTCCAGGTTTGGAGAACAGAATTCAAGAGAAACTGTTTGGGAGTTGTATTTTTTGTCAAATAACTCTGAGAACTCAGCTCTTACTGGTTTTAAGTAGTTGTAAAAGGGTAGAATTGGGTTTCTTAGTTCGTCCAAATAAACTAGACTTGCGCCGTAGGTGGAAAAATTTAGATACGTAATCTGATACTTCTTAAGAGCGTTGTATTTATTAAAAGTGGCTTGAACCCAAGCAACTAACTTCTCCAAATCTTCGCAGGGAAACCCATCTTCATCCATGGTTTCTTCAAACTGGATGTTTTCTTTTTCCAGCACCTCAAATGAATGATTAAAAAGGAAAAATTTCTTATTGGTCTTACCTATATCGAATATGGCAATGGCATCTATCATACTACAGGCCAGTTGCTACTGAATCGCTACCTCGATCTTTGGTTAGTGTCTGTCGGATGTTATTCTCGCGATAGAAACCGACAGGATCAAGACACCCATCGTTTCGTTTCATAGCCTCTTTTATCAAAGGCCTTACATCTGTGCGAAAAGCATTTTGTAAGATTTGCTGAGCCCTTACTGCATCATTATTTTGTCTGGCACCTTCTAGGTTATCGAAATCAATTAATAGCGCCTGAGCATATGCTACCAGAATCGCTTCGGTAGATTGGAGCAGGTCTTCAATAGGATCTTTCAGGTTATGACTTGCATCGATCATCCACGCTGGAACAGGGTTATTTGTTTCACTCGCTCCTAATACCAATTCGACAAAAATTAAGTAGAGTTGATATGGTTTGAGCGAACCAACTGATAAATCGTCATCCCCATATTTGGAGTCGTTAAAGTGAAAGCCACCAAGCTTTTGTTCCATCATAAGGATCGACACAATCTGCTCAATGTTTGTGTTTGGTAAATGATGACCGAGATCAACGAGGGTATATGCTTTATCTCCAAGCTTACTTGCTAAGTTGAAGGAAGTTCCCCAGTCGGGAATAACCATTGAATAGAAATTAGGTTCATACGGTTTATACTCAATGAGCATTTTCCAATCGCTAGGAAGCTCTTTGTAAATCTCTTCCAGTGATTGCAAGGTTTTTTTGAATCGCTCTCTGAAATTGATCTGACCTGGAAAATTACTTCCGTCTGCTAACCAAACAGTCAAAGCTTTTGATCCTAGCTTATCACCAATTTTTATAACATCGATATTATGGTCTACTGCTTGTTTTCTCACGTCCTCATCTAAGCTGGAAATTGATCCGTGCTTATAGCTATGCTTTTGCCAGGATTGATCTTGAAAGGTATTTGAATTCACCGCATCAAACTCCAACTCCAATTCCTTAGCTGAGGTCATCAATGCATCAATATCTTCAGGTATATCCCATGGAATATGTAGCGAAATAGTTCCGTTGGACTTATTCAACGCATGGATAAGCCCAACGTCTTCCAGTTTATCGTTCAGGTTTCTGGGCTCACCACCTTCGGGAAATCTCCCAAATCGAGTACCTCCAGTACCAAGAGCCCAACTAGGGATTGCGATTTGAAAGGATTGAAGCTTTGATAGAATTTTCTCTACATCATAATTTTCAGACTGAAGTTCCTTAGCCAAGGCAGTATAACGTTTGTTATGGGCCTCTTTGCGGGATGTGTTGAAATCAGCTATTTGATCCTTAGAAATGCGCATAGGTTAGTAAAATAGGTAAAAACGGATACATAAGATAAAGGAGACTACCTCACGAAAGCAGCTGCAACTCCTCCATCCACATTCAGGATATTTCCTGTGGACTTTGATAATAATCCACTGACATATGCGAATGCCGCATTAGCAATATCTCCAGTGCCTATGATTTCATTCATTAAGGTTCGCTTGGCATAGTGTGCTGGTAACTCCTCTACTGAAATGCCATAAGCTCTTGCTCTTCCTTCGGCCCATTTACCTTCCCAGATTTTGCTGCCTTCTATTACAGCATCAGGATTTACCACATTAACTTTGATCTTATCTGGTCCAAGCTCCGCGGCTAGTAGTCTTGACATATGAGTCTGTGCAGCTTTTGCCGTACCGTAACCTGCATTGTTTGGTCCAGATACCAATCCGTTTTTGCTCGCAATATTTACGATATCACCCCCGAGAGCTTGCTCTCTCATGACTTTTACTCCCGCTTTAGAAACCAGGAACTGACCTTTGACTATGACGTCCTGTAATAGCTGCCAGTCACTTTCTTCAGTATCACCAAGAGGCTTAGATATAGCCAAACCAGCACAATTGACTACAATGTCTACTCCGCCAAAAGCAAGGCTTGCTTCTTTGAATGATACATCAATGTGTTCACTGCTCGTTACATCTAATTGAACTGCAATGGCATGATCAGTAGTGTAATCTTTGGATGCTTCATTAACTCGGTCTTCATCTACATCGGTAAAGACAACACATGCTCCTTCGCGAATAAACTTGTCAGCGATGGCTTTGCCAATACCTCCACCAGAACCTGTCACTAAAGCAATTTTTCTACTCAAAGGTTGTTCCTTCGGCATCCGCTGAAGTTTAGCTTCTTCTAGCAACCAATATTCAATATCAAATGCTTCTTGAAGTGGGAGAGAGGTATAAGAGCTTACTGCTTCCGCACCTTTCATTACATTGATCGCATTGATATAGAATTCAGAAGCTACACGGGAAGTTTGTTTGTTTTTAGCGAACGAGAACATTCCGATTCCCGGCCATAAAATGATCACCGGATTCGGGTCTCTCATTGCTGGACTATTAGATCGCTTACACGATTCATAGTAGTTTTTATAATCTTTTCTGTATTCTTCAAAGAGAGGAATCAACCGATCCTTAATTACTCCAAGATCAGATAAATCCTCATTGGGTGTAAGATCCAATACCAAAGGTTTGATCTTCGTTCGCAAGAAGTGATCAGGGCAGCTGGTACCCATTGGAGCAAGTTTTTCCAGATCAGCACTGTTTATGAACTCAAGAACTGCATCATCAGAAGAAAAATGACCAACCATTCGGTTTTCACTGCTGCATAGGCCTCTCAAAGTAGGAGCTAGCGCTGCAGCCTGATTTTTGATTGTATCTTCATCAGGAGATGTCACTATTGAGCCTCCGAATACCGGTCTTTTAACTCCGTAATTATTCTCCAGATATTCAATTGCCCTGTTGATCTTATCCAGACTGTTTTCATAGCATTGCTTAGCGGTATCTCCCCATGTAAATAGTCCATGTCCACCAAGTATTATTCCTTCTATTTCAGGATTTTCCTCGAGCGCTTTTTCAAGTTGTAAAGCCAAGTCAAAGCCAGGTCTTTGCCAAGGGATCCAAGCCATCTTATCTCCCCAAAGTTCTTTCATAATCTGTTCACCGTCCTTTGCTGCTGCAATGGCGATGATGGCATCTGGGTGTAGGTGGTCTATATGGTCAAAAGGTAAAAAAGCATGAAGAGGGGTGTCTATGGAAGGTGCTTTTGAATCAAGATCGAAAATGCAGTGATTAAAAAGCCCCACCATTTCATCTTCGTACTCAAGTCCACGATATCTTTTTTTCAGGTTTTGTAGCCGATTCATATACAATCCGGCTAGTCCGCTTCTTTTAAGTGTGCCAATATCACCCCCAGAACCTTTAACCCACATTACCTTGGTTTCTTCACCGGTTAGGGGGTCTATTTCAATTGTTTTACAACTGGTGTTACCTCCTCCATAATTTGTTACACGAAGGTCTGCTCCCAGGATATTGGAGCGATATAAGAGTAAGTCTATTTCACTGGATTTTAGACTGTCTGCTTTTTTGTCATCCCAGCGATTTTCGACCAATTTAGATGTGGCTTGAGATACTTCCATATAGGGTTTAATGTGTTTAGATGTCAAAGTAATATTCTGGGCGCTCGTTTTGCATCCTGTACTATGCTGACCAAATCACATTGTAAAAGTTATATACTTGTGGTTGAAATCTTAACTATGTGGGAATTTAGTATCAATCCAGAGTCAAGAACTCCGAAATACAAGCAAATCATCGATTCAGTAATTAATGGAATAGAAAAAAAACAATTACATATTGGAGACAAGATACCGTCTATCAATGCGATAAGTGAAACTTATTTGCTTTCTCGTGATACAGTAGAAAAAGCCTACTCACAATTAAAAGAAAAGAAATTCATAACCAGCGTAAAGGGCAAAGGATATTTCATTGCCAATACAGACCTGGTTTCGAAGATCCATGTATGCCTAATTTTTAATAAGCTAAGCCCGTACAAAAAAATGATCTATGACTCCATTGTGAGAGGTTTAGGGGATACCGCATATGTGGATTTGTATATTCATCATTGCGACCCTGAGATTTTTGATGATTTGGTTACAAAGAAGCTTGAAGAGTATTCCTACTATGTGGTGATGCCAAATTTTCACGTGATCGATGAAAGGGTGAAAAGTACGTTGAAGAAAATTCCTGATACAGAACTAATCATATTAGATAGGCAAATCCCTGAACTAGTGGGAAACTTTGGTAATGTCTACCAGGACTTTAGAACGGATATTTATGAAGCTCTTACATCAAGTATAAATGATGTGAAAAAATATAAAAAGGTGTATCTCGTTTTTCCTGTAAATGAAGTCTATCCATATCCAAAGGAGATTATTTTAGGATTTAACGACTTTGTAAGACAAAATAGCCTCGAAGCTCAAGTGATGGATGATATTGAGGAAGATTATGAGGTTAATAAAGGCGACCTGTTTATTGTGATTGATGAAAATGACTTAATTAATCTCATTAAGGCAATCCGTGAAAAAGGATTGAAAACAGGAGATGATGTGGGTATCATTTCTTACAATGAAACACCACTGAAGGAAATACTTGAAAATGGGATCACTGTAATGACGACTGATTTTAAGGCGATGGGTAAGGCAGTTGCTAATATGATTAAGTCAAAGAAACTGATCCAGGAAAAAAACGACTTTGTGTTCATAGAGCGGAATTCGCTTTAGATTTACACGCTAGTGGCAATCTGCTCTGCCATTCCAATGATCAACGTACTGAGGATTAAAATAAAAATTCCAAGTCCTAAAACGACAAGCACTTTTCGTTTGACTCCTTTCCATTCTCCAGTGATCAATCCCCACATAGAACTAAAGGCAATGATGAATGCCATATGAATGGACCAGCTGGCAAAATCGTGCTCTCCCATCTGGGTCGTACCCATTCCATAGAACATGAATTGCAAATACCAGGTGATTCCGGCCAAAGCTGCGAATAGGTAATTCATTTTCAGCGGACTGGAAGTATCCTTATAGTCCTTCCATGACTTTTTCTTGATGTTGAGAAGAATACTCCAAGCAAAGTTGGTAGTAGCACCACCTAGAAGTATTACAATAAATATTGGTCCATTGACCCATAACTCATTGGTTCCGGCAATGCTGGCAGAAGCAGCAAGGGGAGCTCCGGCTTGAATACCAAATGCGAAACAAGAACTCATGATACCGGCAAAAAAAGCCACTATGAGTCCTTTCTTTAGATCGAACTCTTTGATGCCTTCTTTCTTCTGATCTTCACTCAAATGTTGCTCTTTCAGTACACCTGCCTTACCGCAGAGGAAAATGCCAATGAAAGAAACCAATACTCCAAACAAGACTATTTGACCATTCGTGCTTTGGGTTATATCTATGAATGAACCATCATAAATAGGAGGGATGAGCGTACCGAAAGCAGCGGTAAGGCCTAGTGCCATGGCCATCCCAAGCCCAATACCAAGATAGCGCATGGTTAATCCAAAAGTGAGTCCACCTATTCCCCACAGTATGCCAAAGAAATACGTCCAAAAAATAGTATTTACCTCCGCTTGAATCAGTATCTCTAAAAGGTCAGGAATAGTAAGAACAGCAACGAACCAAGGCATGATAATCCAGGCAAAAAATCCATTAACCAACCATCCGGACTCCCAGCTCCATTGGGTTATTTTCTTTAATGGAAGATAAAAACTACCGGATGCAAATCCTCCTAGGGCATGGAAAAAAATTCCGAGTGCGGAACTGATCATAAGTTAGTTATTAACAGATTTTGATAAAGGCAATTCCTAAGAGATCAGCGAGCTTTTCTATTTGACCAGCAACATGACCAACACCTATGGCCATGTGATGAGAGGGACCAGCTTTGCTCCACTGATTGATAAAGTCTTTTGGTTTTAATTCAAATTTATACCGACTATTGGTGTTGCCAATTTGTAGTGTAGGACCCTCCACAGACCGACCCTCAGCACATAGAAGAAAAAGCTTTCCGTCTCCTGATTCACAAACAGATAAAATGGTCACTGCTCCATGACTGACTTCCATTTGAATGGATAACCCATTGCCTGGTTTTCCATGATAAACAGGTACAGGTACCAAACCTACTTTACCTTCTGCTATCGCGAAATGAGCAGGTCCATCATGTCCCAGCAGGATCACATCATCATTAAAATCCATTGCATAAAATTCAGCAAAAGACCCGCCCGCATTGAGTGCATCCATGATCTTCATTGCGTGTACATTCTTTATTTCATATTCGCCAGCTACAGGGATATGATTGCCAGTAAGCAAAGTGAAACCAGGAATGAGTGAGGTGACAATATTTTCATATGCAGGATCACCTTTTCCTTCATAATAGTAGGCTAGTGAATCAAGATTATATCCATTGACTAAGTTATCCAGTGCAATGGAAGTAGTGGCTGCACGCTCCAATTCATAGTTAGAACACTCATTTGATATATTGAAAGCAGATTGAAACTCTTCTCTTTTTTTGTTTATTTCCTCTTTAGAAATCTTTTCACTTAAAGCCTTTAATTCACCGAATTCTAAGATTTGAAATTCGCTTCCCAGTACAGCTGAGTACCTCGCTAGATCGCTATACACGTCAAGCATGCCATTATAATAATGTCCCAATATTCCCACTCTATTTTGCTTAAGTGTTTTGACCGTTTTCGCAGCTTGTATCCATTCAGATATGTCAGTCCATACCTCGGGATCCTCTAAGTGTCCGGAAACGAGTCTTATCGGTAGATTAGCTTTTGAAAATACGCCACCAACCTCAGGCGCTACGCATGCCTGGCAGTAAGCCAGCCATTCTCCAGTCATTTTTCCTCTATCGCCAAGACCATTGATGAAATCATAATCAATTGAAGCTGTAGGTTGAAGATTAAGGATAAGAGTAGGTGCTCTACTATCCCGTACAATGGGTAATATATTTTGAGATAAACCGTATGTAGAAATGTTGACGATGAGTAGATCTATTTTTTTTGAATCAAAAGCTTCAATGGCTTTTTTTACTCTTTCAGAGCTATCCACCATACCCACATCTGTGACGTTGGCTTCTTTGGAGATTCGTTCCGAGATTTGCTTGTGATAGCCGAGCAATCGATCCAGCAAGCTGTCAAATTGTAGCCAATAGGTATCTAAACCAATAGCGAAAAGACCAATATTTGTTTTCATGCTTACTTTAGTTCTACTTCCCACTCATCTACCCATTGCATCCGTTGAATGGAACCATCTTCATTAAATTGAAGTGGAGCGCTCCAATACTGAAAATCATGACCTTTGATGTTGTCATTTGCTGAACCCCAGAGATCACCCATCCAGATATATTGAATTCCATTCTTTGTTGGCAGTTCCATCACATACGATTGTTGTGCCGGGATGATCGGTTGTTTGCCAATACCTTCGCCAGATTCAAATACCATGATTTTACTCTGGCCTTTGTTTATTTCTACTTCAAGTAATGATAGTTGATCATAAGAATAGCTTGATACTTTCAACTCAAGGTTAAGTGCATTGAACGAATCGAATTCGAAGGTCAAAATGTTTCTCAGACCAATTTTCTTGATTACTCTGTTAGTAGGGTTAACTTCAATACCATTTGCAGAAAAGGAGAATTCCGGTATGGTGATAGGGGGATGTACCCATGCTGAATCTACTGCACCACAAAGTCCATTACGATTGCCAGTAAATACTTGAATTTGTACGGTTGAAATTGGAGCATTACTGATATTTTCTATTATCAGACCGTTTTCTTTCTTAAGCCGATAAGTAAGATTGATGTTTTTCATACCGTCGGTAAGCTCTGGCGCATACTTTCCAGGGAACCGGTTGATATTGCTAGAAAACTTATAGGGGCCAAGTGGATCTTTCGCTGTGTACACTCTGGCACCAGAGCCGTAATTACAAAAGCAACAGGTATAATCAGTCAGTAGATAATACAACCCCTCGCGCTTAAACATAGATCCCGCCTCCACGTGCTCAGCAATAATGTTGCTGGTCTCCATAGTAGATTTAGTATAGCTTGAATTTAATCGTTCTACTACCAATTGATGATTTTGAATACTGTTGTATGAGATATATGCTATATTATCTTCATCTACAAAAAGGCCCAAGTCACCCACTCCAATTTCTGACTTAGATACTTTTGTATCAGGATTTACGATCTTAAAAGGTCCTTCAGGTGTTTTACTTACTGCAACACCAAACTGCCCGTCCCAAAGTTTTGGATACCAGTTATACCATAGTACATACTGCTTGGTTTGCTTGTTGTAAATAACATGAGGACGGTAGTGAATTCCTTCAGGAGCGTCTTTGAGTAAGTCACCTTCCAGTTTCCAGTTCATCATATCTGTAGAACTGTAGGCCACATACTTATTCGCTATTGTAAAACCATTAGTATTACTGTATTGAGTGCCGTACCAATAGAACTTTTCACCAAACTTTATGACTCTTCCATCATGGGCGTCTACTATTTTTCCAGAGTCATCACTTCTCGGTGTTACATTGCTAATTTGGGCAACTTGTGATATTGCAGAGTTGATAATCACATAAAGAAAGATTACCGCAAAATTCAATCTCATAAAGGGCTGTTTTTTGGATCTGGATTGAAAATTTAGCTCACTGAAAATGAGATAGTATCCTGTTGTGACCTGCTTAACGGATTGGTTTTAAAACGATTGCATAAAAACAAAACATGACAGCATAGTACAGGATGGATGGGTAAGAGACCACTGTTAATTTTCTGAAAATTTCATAATCTACGGATGACATTGGAACCTCATTTTATGAAATTTCTAACTTATTAATCAACCTATTGCTATTCTAATAATGAAGAGCAACATCGCTTAAAGAAAAACTATGAAAAGACGATTATTTATAGGTGTATTTATTGGTTGTCTCTTTGGATTGCATGTATTTGCAGTTCAAAGCAACATAATAAATGGTAAGGTCACCGATGCTAGCACGGGGGACGTATTGCCAGGAGTTACAGTCCGGCTATTAAATACCACACAGGGAGCGGTTACAGATATCGATGGTAATTATCGCATAGAGACTTCAGATACGGATGGTACCTTGAGGTTTTCATATGTGGGATTTGAGACACTTGAAGTTCTTGTTCAAAATAGAAACATCATTGACATTTCCCTTCAGGAAGACTTACAAGCACTCAATGAAGTTGTGGTTGTAGGATATGGTCAGCAGAGGAAGGCTGATTTAATAGGAGCTGTCACGAAAATTGACAGTAGGCAGATTGAAGAGTTACCTGTTGCGTCTTTTGACCAGGCACTTAAAGGACTTTCGGCAGGTGTACAAACCAGACAATCAGGACAACCAGGAGGGGGAGTTACTGTGACAATAAGAGGAGTAGGATCTGCAAATAATAACAATCCACTTTATGTAATTGATGGTTTTCCAATCGGAAACATTGGTGGAGGTGGAGATAACTTCAATCTTAACTGGTTATCAACCAGCGATATCGAATCGATCAGTGTATTAAAAGATGTTTCCGCAAAGGCTATTTATGGTTCTCGAGCGGCTAATGGTGTAGTCATTATTACGACAAAAGGAGGTAAAAAAGGTAAGCCTATAGTGTCTCTCAGCAGTCGAGCTGGATTTCAGGATATACCAGAATATCAGAAACCGAAGGTAATGAATGCAACGCAGTTAGCGAGGTTTCAAAGAGAACGTATAGAAGATAACATTAGAGCAGGAGGAAATGAACCTACCGAAGAAGATATTCCAGAAGAATTCAGAAATCCGGAACAATATGGCGAAGGAACCGACTGGTTTGATGAGCTAACCCAAAACGGTATCTTCCAAGAGCATAATTTAAATATGCGTGGAGGAACTGAGAATGTAAACTATAGCTTTTCTGTAGGGCACTTACAGCAAGAAGGTGTTGTCATAAATACAGAATTCGAAAGATATAGTGCACAAGCAAAGGTTCAGGGAAAAATCTCTGATCGATTGACATACGGTATCAATATGGCGCCCAGTTATACTCTGCGAACTGGTGGTAGCACCGATCCTAATGCTTCTAGTGGTTTTGGTGTATTCGGCTCAGTTTTATCTACCTATTGGGCTGATCCTTCTGCACCAGTGAGAGATAGAAGTGGAAACATTAATGGGGCAGCACTGGGAGATTTGACAACTTTTTGGGTGGCAAGCCCGGTGGCAAAAATGAAATGGATAAGAGATGAGCGAGAAAATCTCTCAATGCTTACTGGTACAAACTTGCAACTAAAGATCATAGAAGGCTTGACTGCTAAAACTTCTTTCAGTTACAATTTCAATACTCGGAACGTGAATACATTCACTCCTTCCAGATTACCGGGAAGTTCACTTCAACCGAATCCGGAAGGAAGCGGCTTAGCAACAGCAGGATATTCAGAAGAGAGTAGAAAAAATTGGGTTTGGGAAAATACAATCAACTACAATAAGAAGTTTGGACGACATGACGTCAATGTACTTCTGGGGTACTCCATGGAGAAACGAAGATCGGAAGGTGTAGGCATCAATGCCAGAAATCTTATCGAGGAGAGTTTCCAATTGCCGGTATCCTCAGGAAATGTAAATACCGAAAACGTTAACAATTTTACCGGTGGAACTGGAGCTACCCAAAACCGCTTGATTTCCTATTTAGGACGCGTTAACTATGTATTTGACGATCGGTATTACTTTACCGCATCTGGTCGTGTAGATGGATCTTCCAAGTTTGGAAAATCAGAAAGGTATGGTTTTTTCCCTTCCGCAGCAGCAGCCTGGAGAATTTCTAACGAATCCTTCTGGAGTGGATTGAAAAGTATATTCAGTGACGTGAAGGTTGAGGTAGCATATGGTTTTAGTGGTTCGAATTCAGGAATAGGAAATTTTGCAGCTCAAGGAAATGTAGGTCAGGTTAATTACGTATTTGGTAGTGGTAGTGAAATAGGACTTGCTCCGGGAAGTGTAGTTAATGGACTGCCCAATGATCAAGTAATATGGGAAGAGACTGAAGAGTTTGATATTGGGTTAGATATCGGATTATTGGAAAACAGAATTTATCTCTCGCTTGATTACTACAACATGCGAACCATCGACTTCCTGACGAACATACCTGTGCCTGTTACAACTGGCTTTGGAAGTATACCTGGAAATGCAGGTCAATTTAGTAATAGAGGAATCGAGATAGAACTAAACACCTCTGATCTGATCAAGCTGGGTAGGTTTTCATATGATATCAATTTAAACTTCACCAGAAATGTCAATGAGGTAGAAAAGTTGGCTAACGAACAGTTGCTTAGAGGAGCGGCAGGAAATGGCTCATCTTTTACGATTACTAGAGCAGGATTGCCCATAGGGAATTATCGAGGATTGAAAATCACCGGACTATATACTCAGGAAGAAATAGATGATCCAGACGTCCTAAAATATCCTGGAGCAGTAGTGGGATCAATTAAATACGTAGATGGAGATGGAGATGGTCAGCTAGAAGATGAGGAAGATTATTTGATCTTAGGTAATCCTCTTCCAGATTTTTATTACGGAATGACTCACCGTTTTGCTTATCGAAATTTTGATCTAACTATATTAATGAATGGGGAGGTAGGGAGCCAAATTTTTGATATCAGTAAGCAAAGCACGGAGAACCTTGATGGGGTTTTCAATTTGCTGACCGAAATTGAAAACAGATTTAGACCAGGCGATGATCCTTCTACCAAGACAATACCTACTACAGTCTCTGCTACAGGGAAGTGGAGGATACCAAATTCAGACTCGGTCAAAGACAATGACTTTTTGGCTGTGACCAATATCACCTTGGGTTACACTTTTAGCCCGAATGATTGGGCTACCAAAGTATTTAATAGACTCAGGGTTTACTCCAGTGTTCAAAACCCCTTCTTCATCTATAAGGAATTTGAATTAGGTCATCCGGAAACTGCAAGAGTAGGGGATAATACATTAGTGCGAAATGTATTTCAAGGGAGTTTCCCCATCGCGAGAACATATACGCTAGGTCTGAATGTGACATTTAACTAAGCAATGAACGATATGAAAATTAAAATTTTAACCATAACAATCATTAGTTGCTTAGCATTGAGTAGCTGTGATGACTTTCTGGATGTAGCTCCGGAAAACTCTTTCTCTGTAGACAACTTCTTTAAAAATGAAAACGAAGTAACAAGATCGGTCAATGCAGCCTATGTAAAGAATAGAGCCATACATCAAAATTTGCAGTGGAGGTTTGGTGAAAACAGATCCGACAACAGTAGTTTTCAATATAATCCAGATGATCGGGGAGGCTTTCTAAATGAACAACTAGATGAGTTTTTAATGAATGCCGATAATCCAAGTATTGCAAATTATTGGAGCGAGGCATTCGATGGAGTAACCAGGTGCACATTTGTTCTTGAAAATATTGATGATGTAATATTCTCTGATTTTGCATTGAAGAATCAGAGAAAAGGAGAAGTTTATTTCCTAAGGACTTGGTATTATTTTAATCTGGTTAGACTATATGGTGATATTCCATTACCTCTATCAACGGTATCCAATGTAGACGGTGCACTTACTTCGGAATTTACACAGCGTGTAGATAGGGAAGTAATTTACGATACGCTCTTTTCAAATATTGATAGTGCTATTGAGTTTTTGCCAGACGAATGGGATTCCGAAAATACTGGAAGAGCTACCCGTGGAGCTGCTCTGATGCTAAAAGCTAAAATGCATATGGCAAGACAGGAATATCCAGAAGCGGTTAGTGCTTTAGAGGAGTTACAAACAATAGGGTACTCATTAGTGGCAAACTATGTTGATGTTTTTGATCCAAATAATAAGAATCATTCGGAATCTATATTCGATATTCAATATGATTTTAATCTAGGACAAGGGTCAAACTTTGTAACCTCATTCATCCCATACAATAGTGGGGGAGATTTATTAGCATTTGGTCAATTGGCACAATCTAGAGCTGGGCAAAACCAACCTACACAAAGCCTTATTGATTTGTATGAAGATGGCGATGATCGTCTGGAACATAACATAGGTTATTATGTGGATGAAAATGACAGCATACCATGGATGAAAAAATATGCTTTCGAGTTCCTTGACCTTGGAATTACCAATGTAAACTGGCCAATGTTCAGATATGCTGACGCACTGCTCATGTTAGCAGAGAGTCGTGTAAGATCTTCTCAGGCTGTAGATCAAACAGCCATTGGTACAATAAATATTATCCGATTAAGATCTGGAGTAGGTCCCGTTAACCCCTCTTCAGTAGAAGATCTGCTTCAGATTATTGCAGATGAGAGAAGAAGAGAACTGGCTTTTGAAAATCATCGCTGGTTTGATTTGGTTCGCACTGGTCAAGCTGAAGCTGTGATGATGGCGCATGGAGATGTGCAAAAGACAGAAAAGGGTATTCTAGGAGAAGGTGGAATAATAGCACCTGAAGCGTACACGAATATTCGAACCACTCTGGCCATACCTACCAATCAACGCCTTCAGTTTGGATACACACAAAATGAAGAATGGGAGTAAAATCTGATAGCTATTTAATCTGAATAAACATGAAAAAAAATTATATAATACTATTCTTCCTGACGATGACTGTATGCACACTAAGTGCACAAGTCATCGTGTCAGAAGACTTTGATTATACGCTTGGTTCTAACTTAGGTGGAGCAAATAGTGGAGTAGGATGGGGAGGCGCTTGGGAGGCTTTAGCCACCGAGAGAACAATTATTGATGATACCCTCAGAAATTATCGAACGGGAAAAGCAAGTGGTACCTATATAGACCTTTCTGTCACGAGTGCCAATGAAAACCTCCGCTATCAGAGGGCTTTATCTACACCAATTACGGATGATGGAAATGAGTATTGGCTAGCCTTTACCATGGATGTTGAAACGACTGGTGGAAATGTAGCCAACCTTATTCTTCAAGATGATACCGATGGTTTTAAATTTATCATCGGTAGAGTTGGATCAGGGGCTCTTGCAGTAGGAGCACCCGGTAGTTTTCAAAATGTGAATGGGGTTTCTCCTAATCAATTGAATTGGTTGGTGGCCAAGATCACCTTTACAGGAGATGCGGTAGAAGATACTGTTCGGTTGTTTGTAAATCCGGATCCTTTGGTTGAGCCTACGGACGATATGGCAGGCGCAACTTATGCAGGAGGTATTATGAATTCTGGCACCATCAATTCTGTCCTCATTAGAGCAGAGAATGCAACATCCATTACTGCCAGTTTTGATGACATATATTTAGGCAACTCTTATGCAGATATTGTTCCGACTTCTGCTAAAGACATACCGCTATACGCTCCAGTAAAAGAAACCTTCGACTATGCCGCAGCTTCTAATATTTCAGGGCAAGGAACTGCTTCGGATGGTTGGGGAGGATCTTGGGAGCTTACTACGGGTGCTAATCAGGTAATTGTGGAAGACTCAGTTTCAATCCAAAGTTTATTAAGGTCAACCAGAGGTAATGCTTTGTTATTTGATAATGCGCTAGGAGAAACAAGACTGACTCGATCTCTCAGCCAAACATATGAGGACAATGGACTTACCTATTGGTTTAGCTACTTTGGTGATTTTGAAGGGGCTGATGCTTCGGATCTAATGCTACCAATGCTTATAAACAATGGCACAGAAACTATGGGAGCTGGTGGACCTGGTGGTCAATTTGCTGCAAGTGGTAAGTGGGATGGAGCATTTCAATTCGGAGTTGGAAAGTTCTCAGGTGGCTTTGCGAAAGATGTAACAACACTCATAGAAGATGGTGCTCATTGGTTAGTCATGTCAGTTGAAACAACTGGCAATGCAGACGCAGACACGTTGAGGTTATTTTTAGATCCAGATCCTGGATCAGAGCCTCTAATCGGTGAAGAAGTTGCAAAATTTTGGTCTACCAGACTCAATGATGGATGGCAAGCTATAGGTATAAAAAATAGTGCTGGAAGCTTGAAAACTACAATAGATGATATCTATTTAGGTATTGAGTATGCTGATGTAGTTCCTGAAGACCTTGCAATCATAGATGTTGCTCCGACAGTCGCATTCGAAAAATTCGAATATACAGTTGGTGGTGGTTTGTCAGGAAATGGAGGAACAGAAAATGGATGGGCAGGTCCATGGGAACTCATCGATGAACCCGAGCACACCATTATTGGTAATGGCATCCTTAACAATGATCTGTTAACGCTTACTACAGGAAACGCACTTCTTATGGACGCAACGGTAGGTGAATCCAGATATGCCAGGCCTTTGGCTAATAGTTATGAAGATAATGGACGTACCTATTGGATGAGTTTTTTCGGTGACTTTGAAGGAGCTGAAGGAGCTGATTTGATCAATGTAATGTTGATTGATAATGCTTCCGAAGAGATGGGAGCCTCTGGACCTAATGGTCAATTTGTGGCTGTAGGTAAGTGGGATGCTGCATTTCAGTTTGGATTAGGAAAATTTTCTGGAGGATTTAATAAATCTCCGGATAATATCACTGTAGCAAGTGATACATCTCTCTGGTTTGTAGTATCCGTAGAGACAAATGGCACATCTGATGGAGATACAGTAAGACTCTATCTTAATCCAGATCCCGGAGTAGAACCTGTTAAAGGTGAAGAAGATGTTAAATATACAGTTAGCACACTGAATGGAGGTTGGAGAGGTATCGGTATTAAAAATGGCTCTGGCTTGGTAAAGGCTAGTATCGATGATATTTACTTAGGAAATAGTTTCAGTGATGTTATTCCCGGAGACTTAATAAGTGTCGTAATACCTGAACCAGCTTTTGAAAGTTTCGATTACGCTGCAGGAACAATATCTGGAGCAGGTGGTTCAGAAAATGGATGGGGAGGTCCTTGGCAAATACTTAGTGGACCGGAACCAAATATTGTAGAAGATTCAATAACCAATATTGATGTTTTCAGGCAGACTTTGCCAAATGCATTAAATATTGATGCTACAGCAGGAGCAACAAGAATGTTCCGTCCCTTGGAAAGTACATACGGAGATAATGGGTTGACCTATTGGCTAAGCTTTTTTGCGGAATTCAATAATACTACAGATAATGGAGTAACGACTGTGATGCTCGTTAATAACGATACGGAATCACTTGAAGCTTCTGGAGGCAATGGTCAGTTTGTTGCAATAGGTAAGTGGACTTCTGCAGGATCTCTTGCAATAGGTTCATTCGGCCCTTTTGGTCAATCGGTAGCAACAGACGTTGCAGAAGGGACACATTGGCTAGTGGCTAGGATAGAGACCAATGCCACTACAGATAGAGATACAGTAAGACTATTCTTAAATCCTGATCCGAATGTGGAACCTACCGTAGGACAGGAGATTTTAAAATTTGCCGCTTCAGAGTTGAATGGAGGTTGGCAAGCGATCGGTATCAAAAATGATGCAGGAGTCTCAAACTCATTAATAGATGACATCTATCTGGGCACATCTTATACAGATATTGTTCCTGGTGACTTAGTCAATATAGAATCTCTATTTACCGCAGGATCAACCTATGAGGGGTTCGATTATACTGCAACTGCACAGTTAGAAAACTTCGGAGATAGATCAGATGGTTGGGCCGACGGATGGCAGAGAACAAATGGAGATAGCATTCTCCTGGAAGCAAATAGTATTACATCTGATTTTACTAATCCGACTGGTAATAAAGCCTTGATCAACTACACGATCGATACCGTTCAATATGATCGAGAGCTGTCTGGGCGATTTGAAGATGATGGAAGTACGGTTTGGATGAGCTTTTTGATCGATTTTCAAAATGCGACAAGTATTAACACAGAAGCAAAAGTTGTGTTGATGGACGGAACTGAAGAAAAAATTGGATTTGGAAGAACAGCCGGTTTCAACCGAATTGGTTTGATATGGGATCCTGAAATATTTGAATTTATTACAGAATCAGATGCTGAAGGTACGAACTGGATTGTGGTACGAATAGATTTTTCTGGGGATGATAATCCTGAGGACTTTCATATGTGGATTGATCCAATACCAGAAATTCAGCCAGCAACCAACCAGGCAGATTTGATAGTGAATGCAGATTCGGAAAATAGACTAGCTATGAACAGTGGATTTGATGGGGTAAGAATTACTGCCTCAGGTGGTCCTTCTATCACCTTTGCAATAGATGAATTAAGATTGGGATACAACTACGCAGATGTTACTTCCATCCAAGAGGAAATTCCTGAAGAACTAATTGCAAGAGAGCAATTCAGATATCCTTCGGGAGAATCGTTATTGGGGCTTGGGTCATCTGGAGACCAGTGGGCTGGCCCATGGGAATTTGGAGCTGGAGGTGGAGGTCCTGCCAGCATTGATGCAGGAAATCTTAGTCTTTCTGGTTTAAGCGGTAAAGATAATAGTACAACTCTTTTAGCTGGAACAGGCGTGGGACCAGGCATCTTCTCTAGAAGATTGGCCACTCCAATCACGGATGATGGCAATACATACTGGTTTTCGTTTATTGGAAGAGCTAACCAAAATGTAGGACAAGGAGGATTTGGAGATGCTTCCGGAGACAATCTGGTTCTTTTCGGAAAAAGAAACCCTGATGTAGAAGCTTCCATACACGATATTGGCGGTGATGGTGATTTTGTAAAGACAGCTGTAAATGCAAGTCAAGTTAACTGGTATGTCGCAAAAGTCATTTTCTCAGGTGATGCAGAGGCTGATAGCGTGCTGCTCTGGATGAATCCAGATCCTGAGGTAATACCTGATCCAAATTTTCCAGATGCAGTACTCGAGGTTAATTCACTAAATGATGGGATCGCAAGTGTATACTTTCGAACAGCAGGTGGCGTCACAGAATTATCCATAGACGAGATTCACTTAGGTACAACATTCGAAAGTATAGTACCACTTGGAGACGTTGGTGGAGAAGGACCACTGGGACTTGATGATGTCACAGATTTCATTAACTACCCCAATCCATTTGTAGACCTAACCACCTTTCATTTTCTGCTGGAACAGAGAGAGCAAGTTCAATTATCTATATTAGATCTGAATGGCAAGGAGGTGTTGAGAATACTGGATGGGCAGCAAGCCAAGGGAGAACATAAGATTACATGGGACGGTACAGGTAAAGATGGCAATAAGCTATCAACTGGAATGTACCTCTATCGATTTGCTCAAGGAGGTAAATTTAAAATAGGTCGATTGATTCTATTAGATAAATAATACTGAATGAAATTTTATTGCATAGTACTAACATTACTAGTTTCTCTGGGCCTTTCGGCCCAGAGTCTCACTGTTAATTTGGACGATCCACAACAGGAATTTGAAGGCGGTGGTGTTTCTGTCAGTTTATTTCTGGGACATCATTTTAGCATGAATGCTGAAAATCAAGATAAAGCTGTACGCTTGATCAATGAGGATATAAATATGCAGTATTTGCAGGATTACCCTGATGAAAGATATCCATCTGATGATCCTCCTTATTTTCAGCGTAGGGTGGATTATTTTAAAGCAGCTAAAGCCTATAATCCAGAGATAAAAATATCCATGGTTGGTAATAAATTTCCTGATGATCTTCGAACAGACCAGGTGGTAAATGGAAATACCTATCGCGTTTTAGATACCGATGATCCTGAAATTTACGATAAGCTGGCCGATTGGTTTTTTCAACTTTTCCAGTATTATAAAGACAATGATCTGGAAATTGAAGTATTCAACGTGGTTAACGAGCCGGACCTTATAAATCCCTGTACAGGAGGCTCTTGTAGACAGTATGAGTATGGTTATGATGGTGATACAAAAAAAGGAGTAGCACTTATTTTTTCTCAAGCTGTGCCAAAGTTCAAGGCTATGCTAAATGATCCCACCATCAACACTTCTGGTATTAAAATGCCTCTCATTATGGGGCCAAGTTCTTTCTCTCCCAATGGTTGCTTAACATATATAAAGTATTTCAAAGAAAATTATCCTGAAGCCTGGGATCAAATTGATATCGTTGCAGTACATCAATATGGAAATGGCGCAAGAAGTGATCTTTTCCAGGATATACTTGGAGAGATAGGAGATAAACCTTTTCATCAATCTGAAACGCATGCTGCAAAAGGCGCTGGTGGAATTGATGATCTCGGAAATTTACCCGTATCCGAAAGTGTGCGCACGGTATTGTCACTATCCAGAATATTTAGCACTGCTGTTAATAATGGGGTAAGTGCCTGGTATTATTTTATGAATAACTATCCAGGGGATTTTCAACCTCCTGGACTGATACAAGTTGCCTGGCAGTCAGATAACCCTATACCGTACAAGCATTATTATGCATACAAGCAATTGACCACTGCTCAGCCTGCTAATTCCAGCGTATTATCGTATGAAGCAGACTTTCCTAGTGGGGATATTGTTGCATTCAAGCATCCGGATGTAGATACGTTGTATGTTCAGATAGCGAACTACCTAAGTGTCAATAGGAAGATCACAATTTCGCTCGATAATGGCGGAGTAAGCGAACCGATGTTGGGAGTCAAAGCTGAACGAACCGATGATACACGAAATAGTGAAGAAATCTTGAATGAAGTTTATGAAAGTCCGGCTTCTGAAATAGAGTTTGTTACTACTCCTTATTCATTGAGTACTCTGAAAATTGGTTTGGGAAGTACTATTACATCGGTTGGTGAGAGTCAACTAAGACAACCATTAATCTCACTTTCTAGTGAAGGACTAACAATCGAATCAGAAACCGCTATTGAACAGGTAGCTGCTTATTTATTGTCAGGAAAAAGGCTTTTTAAAGTTGATGACATTAGATCAAACAAATATGTCAATACCGAAATGAATCAATATTCTGGTTTGATCATCCTTAAAGTCCAAACTATCGACAATCAATTTTCCAAAAAAATCTATTTAAACAAATAACAAATGCGATATACGTTCTTTCAGCCATTTGGATTTGCAGCTCTTCTTATTGTTTTAATCATCTCCGGATGTAAATCTGGTTCAGACCAGCCGGCTGCTTTAGATAAACCTAACGTTATCGTTATCGTAGCAGATGATCTCGGCTGGAGTGATTTAAGTAGCTACGGGAATAGTTTTATTGAAACTCCTAACCTCGATGCACTCGCTTCAAAAGGGGTTCGATTTACAGATGCCTACGCACCTGCATCACTATGCAGCCCATCTCGTGCAAGTATTGTGACGGGATTACATCCAGTGAGAGTTAATATCACAGAGCATATTCATGGAAATCGGCCTTCTGGACCTAATAGGAAATTAGCTACTCCACCAATTGATCAATCTTTAAAATTGGAACATTACACAACAGCAGAGGCTGTAAAGAGGGAAGGCTATACCACTGCATATGTGGGTAAATGGCATTTGGGTGGTGGAGAATTCAGACCCGTGGCTCAGGGGTTTGATCATATGTATGCAGCCAACTATCATGGTTTGCCAAACACCTTTAATTATCCATTTTTCAACCATGGAATGGAGGATATAAAAGCAGATTCAGAACCCGGTGATTATCTAACCGATAAATTAACGGATCACTTCATTGATTACATCGGAGGTGTAGAAAACAAATTCTTAGCTTATTTAAATTTTTATTCCCCACACGTACCCATAGAAGGTCCGGAAGATCTGGTTGAGAAGTACGTACAAAAAGCTGGAGGTGTAGAAGATGGCCCAATTCCTAATCCTCATTATGCCGCCATGGTGGAGGCAATAGATAGAAATGTTGGTAGGTTGCTAGATTCATTGGACAGTTTTGGACTCCTCGAAAACACAGTAATTATTTTCACTTCAGATAATGGAGGTCTTTCAGTCAGAGAAGTACCTGCATTTGCGAAGCACACTCCGCCAACAGATAATTTCCCATTAAACGAAGGAAAGGGATATTTGTACGAAGGAGGTATACGAGTTCCCTTTATTATGTACAATGAAACGTTGTTTAGAGGAGGAGATAATAATAAGCCAGTATCAGGAACAGATATTCACAACACGGTTTTGGATTTATTGGGTAGAAAAGATTTTACTTCGGATGGTAAATCCATCCTTCCGATGATCAGAGGCGAAGAAAGGAATAAGCCAATTTTCTTTCATGTTCCACACTACAGTCCTCAAGGAGGTCATCCTGCATCAGCAGTAAGAAAAGGTGCTTATAAACTCATTTACTTATATGAAGATGATAGCTATCAGCTCTACAATCTGGCGAATGATCCAGAAGAGATGAATGATTTATCTATTGCTGAATCTGAAAAGGCAGAGGAGCTTTTAAATGACCTTCAGGAGTGGAAAAGAAAACTGGAAGCAAAAGACCCTTCGACAAATCCTAACTATATCGGTTAGTTAGTGCTTTCAAAGATCAAATGATGAGAAGTAGTATTTCATTCATTTTTGCAGCTGTTATTCTCTATGCAAAAGATGAGTGGGCAAGAAAATTTGGTGGGTTAGCGCAGGAATGTGGGTTGAAGCTTTCAAATCTCCCACTAGGCGTCCCTGTTGATTCTTTTGTTAGGAAAAAAAGAAAGGCAAGTCTGAGTATTCATTTTATCAGTCTGGAAAAATCGTCTATTGAGGTCACTAATGGAAGCATAAGAATGGTTTTTAGTAAAAACACAGGCTACCTATCCAGTTATCAATTGAATGGTTATGAAATAATAGAAAAAGCATTGAAGCCAAATTTTTGGCGTGCACCAACAGATAATGACTTTGCCTCAGGGATGCCTCTGCGTCAGAGTTACTGGAAAGAGGTGGTCGATAAACTATCACTCAAGAATTTCTCTTTCAATGAGCACAATAGTGAAGTTGTTTCAGTCCATGAAGATGAGGATGATAGTATCCAAATCACTACAAAATACAAAATCGATGGAGGAAAGCTAAAAGTAGATTATCAACTCACGACCATTTCGAATCTTCCTAACATTCCACGAGTGGGATTACAGGTTAAATTAGATGAGGAACTTGATCAACTGAAGTGGTTTGGAAGAGGACCCTTGGAAACATATGCTGACAAGAAAACAGGATCGTTCTTTGGACTTTATACTGAATCAGTAAAAGATGATTATACTTATTATGTCCGTCCACAGGAGAGCAGCAATAAAGCAGAAGTGTGGTGGGCTGAGCTGACCAATAGTGAAGGCAATGGCATCCGAATTGAAGCAGAACAAGATCCACTAAGTATAAGTGCCTGGCCATTTACTTTAGAAAATATTGAAGAAGCGAAAAGAATAGAAGAGCTTGAATTTAGTAACATCACGCTGAATATTGACTATAAACAAATGGGCGTAGGAGGGGATAACACATGGAATAGAGATGCGGGACCCCATGTGCCTTTTAGAATTCCAGCTAAGAGTTATCGATATACTTTCTGGATTAAACCAGTAATGAAATGAAAGGGAATGTGATTTTGCTGTTGGTGTTTTTATTCTTCCTCAATTGTGGGGAGGAAGATGCGCGAGAAACGATCTTTGATGAAGAATGGAAAGCCTGGTGGATATTAGCTTCCAATCAGCATGATAGCATCAATACCTGGACTGCCTACCGGAAAGAGTTTGAGGTAGAGAAACCTTCATCTTCGGAAATACTACGAATTGCTGTTGATTCTAAATACTGGTTATGGTTGAATGATTCATTGGTAGTGAGGGAAGGTCAATTGAAAAGAGGACCTACCCCCAATGATACATACAGCGATGAACTGGATGTTTCAAAGTACCTGAAGAAAGGTACAAACACCCTTGCTGTCCTCATGTGGCATTTCGGTAAAGAGGGTTTTTCACATAAAAACTCGGGCAGGGCTGGCTTGATTGCAGAAATCTGGAATCCTGATGGATTACTTCTACAAACAGACAGCACATGGAAAGCTATCCCTCATCCTGCATTCTTGAATGAAAGTGAGCCACCTTATCCGAATTGGAGATTGTCGGAATCTAATATTGTATTTGATGCTCGAGAAGACATTACTAACTGGTATTTATCCAATTTTGAAGACAACCAATGGCCAAGAGCCAAAGCTTACTGCAAAGGGGAATGCCAGCCGTGGGGAAAACTGATCAGGCGAATTGTTCCCCAATGGAAAGACTTTGGACTGAAGGAGTATGTTAGTATCTCAGAAGGCGATACACTTACAGCTGACTTGCCATACAACGCTCAAATCACACCTTACCTTAAAGTTGACGCTCCTGCCGGTAAACGGATCGTTATGTTCACGGATCACTATAAAGGGGGCTCTGAATACAATATGCGAGCTGAATATCTTACCAAAGATGGAATTCAGGAATTTGAATCACCAGGGTGGATCAATGGACACAAGGTGTACTATGTGATTCCTGAGGAGGTGAAAGTGTTGGATTTGAAATATCGTGAATCGGGCTACAACACAGAATTTGCAGGTAGCTTCTATTGCGATGATGAGTTTTATAATCTTCTTTGGAAGAAAGCAGCAAGAACACTTTATGTCACTATGCGAGACAACTACATGGATTGTCCGGATCGAGAGCGAGCTCAATGGTGGGGTGACGAAGTGCTTGAAGGAGGAGAAGCATTCTATGCTTTGGATCGAGATGCGGATGCACTCATGCGTAAAGGCATGCTGGAACTAGTCAATTGGCAAAAATTAGATAGCACTTTCTTCTCTCCGGTACCGGCTGGAAATTGGGCAAAAGAACTCCCAGGTCAAATGCTGATGAGTATTGGCGAATATGGATTTTGGAATTACTATATGCACACAGGTGATCTGGAAACAATTAGGCAAGTTTACAAGCCCGTCAAAAAATACTTATCTATTTGGAAGCTGAAAGAAGATGGAACGCTGGTGATGCGCCAAGGTGGCTGGTTTTGGGGAGATTGGGGCCCGAATAAAGACATGGTGCTACTGCTAAATACACAATATGCGCTTGCACTTTCTGGTATGCAAAAAATGGCCAATGCGCTAGGATACCGGTCGGATGCAGATAGTCTTCAACTACATGCTGAGAACTTCAAATCAGCTTTTAATAAAGCTTTTTGGAAGGAAAACTACTATCGATCTTCGGGATACCAAGGCCCTACCGATGATCGTTCTCAAGGATTGGCGGTTGTGGCTGGGTTGGCAGATATTGATAAATACGAATCAATCTATCAGGTATTTCAAGCACAAATGCATGCAAGTCCTTATATGGAAAAGTACATCCTGGAGTCGCTTTTTATCATGAGCTATCCCGAGTTTGCTTTAAAGCGAATGAAGCAGCGATTTGGGAAAATGGTCAATCATCCAACAATCACAACCCTTTGGGAAGGTTGGGGCATAGGAAAGGAAGGATATGGTGGTGGCACAACCAACCATGCTTGGAGTGGGGGAGGCTTGACACTACTCTCGCAGAAAGTGGCTGGAGTTTATCCGCTAGAGCCTGGTTATAAGACTTTTCAGGTAAAGCCACAATTGGGAGGATTGACAAAAGTGAAAGCGGTTGTATCAAGTGTGAAAGGAGATATTAAGGTAGATATAATTGCGGAAAACGAATCGTTTGTAATGACTATTGAAGTTCCGGAAAGTACAAAAGCTTATGGTTATGTCCCTTCATTGTATAGGGATGTTTCACTTAATGGGAAAACGCTAAATCTGAGCGATAAAAATGGGTATTATGAAATAGGTTTATCAGCTGGATCTAACAAAATTGAAGCAATCTCAAAATAGGAAAGACTTCTTTCAGTAAATAGTAATTATGAAAGCAAACCTCTTAGCAATAGTTATTCTGACTGCACTGACACAAAGCACAACAGCTCAGGGTGAAAGGAAAATTTACAAAACAGAGAAGGCTATTCCATACTATAGTGAAGCACTCATGAATGACAATGATTACATGCAAAAAATGTGTGTTTTTGATTTCTATTACCCTACTAATTCAAAAAATTTTCCTACGATTATTTGGTTCCATGGTGGAGGCTTGACAGGGGGGAAGAGATCCATTCCTAACTATTTAAAGAATCGTGGTTTTGCAGTAATAGGTGCAGATTATCGACTTTCACCGAAAGTAGAGGGGATAGAGTGTATTAAAGATGCTGCAGCCGCAACAGCTTGGGCATTCAAAAACATTGAAAATTATGGTGGTAATAAGAACTTGATTTTTGTTTCTGGTATGTCTGCGGGTGGTTATTTGACGTATATGGTTGGATTAGACAAAGACTATCTCAATGATCATGGAATTGACGCCAACCAAATAGCTGGACTCATCCCATTTTCAGGACATGCTATAACGCATTTTACGATTCGTCAGCAAATGGGAATACCTGGTCATCAGCCTGTTATTGATGAATTAGCACCCCTATATCACGTCAGGGGAGATGCCGCTCCTTTGCTAATCATTACTGGTGATAGGGACCTAGAAATGTTAGGAAGGTATGAAGAAAATGCCTACATGATGCGTATGATGAAAATAGTGGGACATGAAAGAGTAAAAATTCACGAACTTGATGGCAATAATCATGGACAAATGATGTATCCTGCATTTCCTCTTTTGGTAAGAGAAGTCAACTCGTTGACCAAAGAAATTATTAGGGGTGAAGAATAGTTATTGAAATGATAAAAGTGAAACACATCATCCTATGAGTCATTTAAGTAGACTCATCCTGGCTTTTTGTGAAATAAAATTGCTACAAGATCAGCATAGTGCAGGATAGTCAAGCTAATCTCCTGATGTATTTTTCTACAATTATTTTATTTGAAATAAGTAAACGTGAATTCATTCTGAAAACCTCATCAATTGATATTTTTCTGATAGTAGATCTTTCAATATAAATGAATACAACCACAGAAATAGCAGGAGTTCAGTCTCTTAAAGAAAATGAATACAAAGAAATGATGAAGATACTTACATCGATACTGCTGATCATTTTCACACTTCATTTAGGAGCTCAACAAGTTCCGGAATGGCGCAACCCTACCATTACTCAGATTAATCGCCTTCAGGCTAGAGCTACTTCTATTTCCTACGAAAATGAACAACAAGCGCTTAGAGGATTAATCGAAGAAAGCCCACGCTATCAATCATTGAATGGAACCTGGCAGTTCTATTGGGCGGCAGTTCCAGAAGAATTGCCAAGTGGTTTTGAAAAGCAAGGATACGAAACCAGCCAATGGTCGGAAATCGAAGTTCCCTCTAATTGGGAGCTGCAAGGCTTTGGTCAACCTATTTATACCAATGTACAGTATCCATTTCGTCCGGTCAATCCACCATACCCACCAACAGAAGAAAATGCAGCAGGAGCCTATTTAAATACTTTTGATATTCCAAAAAACTGGACAGACCATCAAATCACACTTCACTTCGGAGGTGTAACCTCAGCTATGTATGTGTGGTTGAATGGTCAGTTTGTAGGTTATAGCGAAGACAGTCGATTACCAGCTGAATTTGACATTACTGATTTTTTGAGTGAAAAAGGAAACAAGCTTGCCGTCAAAGTTATTCGTTGGTCTGATGGAAGTTATCTCGAAGATCAGGACCACTGGAGGTTGAGTGGAATTCATCGAGATGTTTATCTCTCAGCTTCACCAAAAGTTCAACTATATGATTTTGCTGTGCGAACTGATCTGGATGAGAATTATAAAGATGCTCAACTTCAAATTAGACCGGAGATTGAAGTTTTTGATGGAGCTAACTATGAAAGCTGGTCATTGGAAGCTCAGCTTTTTGATGATCAAAATCGATCCGTTTTTGCTGAAAAATTATCTAGACCTGTTAAGCAGGTCGTAGAACAGCGATACCCACCTCGTGGAAATGTTCGATTTCCTTTGATGGAAGTTACAGTCAAGAATCCTAAGAAATGGAGCGCAGAATTTCCTTACCTGTACACATTGATATTCTATCTAAAGAATGATCAGGGAAGGGTTGTCGAGACCAGAAGTACTAAAATTGGCTTTCGGGAAGTGGAAATAAAAAGTGGAGAGTTACTGGTCAATGGTCAATCAATAAAACTATATGGAGTCAATCGTCATGATCATCATCGGTATAGGGGAAAGGCTGTTACAGACGAATCAATGCTGAAAGATGTACTATTGATGAAGCAGTTCAACTTTAATGCAGTGCGAACATCGCACTATCCAAACAACCCAAGGTTCTATGATATCTGCAATGAATACGGACTTTATGTCATGGATGAAGCCAACATCGAGACTCATGGAATAGGGAGTGTGCTTTCTAATAATCCGGACTGGGCCACACCACATGTTGAAAGAGGCCTCCGAATGGTGGAGCGGGACAAGAATCATCCATCCATCATCATGTGGTCATTAGGGAATGAAGCAGGTCATGGTCCCAATCATGCAGCTATGTCAGGGTGGATGAAAGCAGCTGATCCAACGAGACCTATTCATTATGAAGGAGCGCAGGCCATTCATGGCTATGGAGACAACCGCACGACACTGATTGACCCAGTATGGGTAGACGTGAGAAGCCGAATGTATAACTCCATCGAATCCATGGTAGAGATGGCCAATCAGGAAGAAGATGGCCGCCCTGTGGTGTGGTGTGAATATGCCCACAGCATGGGTAATAGCACAGGTAATTTATTTGAGTTTTGGGATGCTATTCGAGCGAACAAGCGACTGATTGGTGCATTTATCTGGGACTGGATGGATCAGGCTTTGGTAAAGAAAGGACCTAATGGAGAGGAGCAATTGGTGTATGGTGGAGATTTTGGCGAGAAATACCACGATGGAAACTTCAACCTGAATGGAATCATCAATGCGGACCAGACACCAAAACCAGCTACATGGGAGGCTAAAAAGGTTTTTCAACCAGTAGCGATGAAACGTCATAAATGGCAGCCAGAAAAGTTTGTCATCATGAATAGGCATCACTTCGCTGACCTTTCGCAATTCCAGGCATCCTATGAAATTTTAGAAGACGGGATAAAGATAAAAGAAGGAACATTGGAATTGCCAGAAGTCCATGCTGGTATGCAGACGATATTAGATTTTAAGATTCCAGAACTGAATTTCAAACAAGGGAAAGAATATTTCATCAATTTCTATTTTAAGCTATCTGAAGAAAAGAATTGGGCAAAGAAAGGTCATTTAGTAGCTTGGGAGCAATTTCTGATCCCGAACCCAAAAGGAGCAAGTGAAGCAAATATGGCAGTTTCAACTACAGTAAGTCTGAGCGAGAATGATTTAGAACTGATCGTTGAATCTGATGGGTACTCGATCGTGTTTAATAAAAGCTCCGGATGGATTTCTTCCATCACGCAAGGAAATAGTGGCTTTCTAAGTTCTGAAATGAAACCTAATTTTTGGAGACCACTGACTGACAATGATGAGCGCGGCAGCCGTATACAGGATAGGCAGAAAGAGTGGAAAACGGCGCTCAAGGAGATTGAACTTAAAGATTTTGTCGTATCAAAAGGAGAGAGTCAAGTGGTCATAAAAACTACTCACTGGCTTCCAGGCGTCTCTGCATCCTATAAAACCATATATATCATTCGCTCGAGTCAGATAGATTTGAGTGTAGACTTTAATCCTGCTACTAGTAATCCTGAGATCCCCCGAGTGGGGTGGCAGTTTCAAATGGATGATCAATACGATTCATGGAGCTGGTATGGAAGAGGTCCTCACGAAAACTATAGTGATCGTAAGCTGGGGGCTGCAATTGGTAAGTATGAGATTTCAGTAGTTAATGACTTTTTTCACTACATCCAGCCACAAGAGAGTAACAATCGGACAGATGTAAGATGGATGAGCTTAACGAATTCAAGTAGAGAAGGACTGAAGTTTATTGGAGAGCCAACTCTTTCTGGAAGTGCATGGCCTTATACCATGAATGACTTACAAGAAGCGAAACACATCTACGAACTTCCAGAAAGAGAGAACATTACAGTAAATATTGATCATGTGCAGATGGGTGTGGGAGGTGATGATAGCTGGACGATATGGGCGAAACCTCACGAGCCATTTAGAATAAAACCCGAGCGTATCAAATATGGATTTACCATTGAATTGCTCGGAAATAAAGATAACTAAGGAAGCAAAGCGAAGGCTTTGCATTGGCGGCTCTGCTAGGCGGAGCTGCCTTTTTAATGGTTTAAAAAATAAGAGTATACAGATCTATTTCAATCTCTCACCAATGAATAACTTGTGCTTCTTCCGCCAGAATCATCTTTTTTTAAGATTCCTTTCTTTATCAGATCGTTGATATCCCTGCCCGCTGTGTCTTGTGAAGTTTTAGTCATTTTAGCCCACTTTGATGAAGTAAGCTTTCCTTGAAAATCATCCAATAGTTTTTTCAGCATATTCTTTTGGCGATTGTTAATTCCTAGAAGTTCGGGGTTATGCCAAAACTTGGCTTGAAACAGAACATCATTTAGGAGTATATGAGATTGTCCGAATGCATCTTCTAAACGGTTCAAAAACCACATGACCCATTCAGACACATCTAAATCTCCGCGTTGAGTTTTCTCCAGTATAGCATAGTAATTTTTTTTATCTTTTTCTATGCTTGAAGACATACTATAAAATCTGAATGACATATCATCCGATCTTGCCAATAACATATCTGTGACAGCACGTGCTATGCGCCCATTTCCATCATCAAAAGGGTGTAATGTCACAAACCAGAGATGTGCTATGGCAGCTTTCAACAATGGATCTAGCTTTGTTCTACCGTTGAGCCACATGAGAAATCGTCGCATTTCCTCTTCAAGCCTATCGGCATCCGGTGCTTGGAAATGAACGACCTCCCGGCCTATAGCTCCTGAAACTACCTGCATGGGATCATTCCTAGTATTATCTCTCCACAGACCCACAGTTATGGAATGCATGCCGCTTTTTCCAGCTGGAAAAAGCGAATTATGCCATCCTAATAATCGATCTTTCGTAAGTCTTTCATTGTATTTTATCGTAGCATCAAGCATCATATCCACCACTCCTTCCACCTCTCTGCTGCTGTTCACTAATCCACCTATTTCCAATCCCATCCGTCTGGCTACAGAAGATCTAACTTCGTCTTTTGGTAAGTTCTCACCCTCAATAAGACTGGACTTCAATACATCCTGAGTTACCATCTGCATGCTAGCGTCAGATTTTAAGGTAAATCCCAATTCTTCCATTTGACCAAGTAATATGCCTTGCTTTTTATGAAGTGTAGCTAGCTTTTCAGAAGCAAATCCATTGTCCCATTTAAAATTTGGCCAATTATTTCGCTGATATATCCACATTCTCCGCAATTTTTGCAGCAAATGTATGTCATTCTCCGCAGAAGATCTACCTATTATCAGTGTATTTTGCGGAGAATTTTTTTTATTCTCCGCATATATATCAATTTAATTTATGAAGGAGATCTTGAAGTTGATCGGTTAAATATAAAACTCAGCACAGTGCAGGATGCTCATGCTCTGATCACTCGTTAGTTTGCTATAAATTTTGCAATTCGAGGAATGAATAATAGCTGTAAATAAGTAATTAACAAAAAGAACGTGTCCATTTTAACAAAATGGAATTAATCTTTCCGAATTGCAAACGAACTTAACTATGAGCGAAAGAATCGAAGCTATAAGTGTTGAGCAGGAAAACCCAGTCAATGAATACGAGCGTGAGCCGATACCAGCTCACGAACGTAAAGGCTGGAAGAGCTTCCTTGGTATGTATGCTGGAGAACATGCCGCCGGAACGGAGCTAATGATTGGACCATTATTTTTAGCAGCTGGGGTAAGTGCCTTTGATCTCATCGTAGGATTATTTTTAGGAAACTTACTCGCCACGCTAAGTTGGCGATATATAACAGCACCGATCGCTACAAAATCAAGAATTACCTTATACTATCAACTAGAAAAGATCTGTGGTAAAAATCTGGTGACAATTTATAACCTGGCTAATGGCATCCTTTTTTGTTTCCTGGCAGGTTCCATGATTACTGTTTCAGCTACCGCTGTAGGAATACCATTTGATATGCCTATGCCGGCACTTACTGATACCATGCCTAATAGTATAAGCTGGGTAATAATAGTGATTTTGATTGGTACTGTAATTTCTTTAGTTGCAGCTAAAGGCTATGAGTCTGTCAGTCGGTTTGCAAATATTGCAGCGCCATGGATGGTTGTTGTATTTCTTGCATGCGGTATTGTAGCATTGAGACAATTGAATGTGCAGTCTTTTCAGGATATCTGGGCAATCTGGGGAGATGGAGGTGAGCCATTTCCAGGTCAAACGAAATTCACCTTTTGGCATGTCATGTTCTTTGCATGGTTTTGCAATGCCGCTATGCACATGGGTATGGCCGATCTTTCCGTATTTCGTTATGCTAAGAAAGCTTCTGCCGGATGGACGACATCAGCAGGAATGTATATCGGTCATTTCATGGCCTGGGTCTGTGCTTCCTTACTATACGCAGTTTTCATACAGTCGCCAGAGGCAATAAATGCATTGGCGAATGGAGAGGCTCCTCCTGTAGCGCCGGGACCAATGGCTTATCAGGCTGTAGGTATTTCTGGTTTAGTGCTGGTAGTGGTAGCAGGGTGGACCACTGCTAATCCAACTATCTATCGGGCGGGGCTAGCTTTTCAAGCCATCATGCCAAAAGCATCTACGTTCACTGTGACGATTGTAGCGGGGGTACTTGCGACAATTGCTGGTATATTTCCTGCCTTCGCGATGAAACTTCTAGGATTCGTGGCGACTTACGGATTCATTCTTGCACCTATAGGAGCAATCATCTTCTTCGACCATTACTTCTCGCAGAAATTTGCTATAAAACAGAACTATGCGGAGTGGGCCAATAAAAACTTTAACTGGGCCGTGTTGCTGGCATGGATAATTAGTATGGCGATTTTTTATAGTGTTTCATTGAGTACAGGTATGTTTCTTTCGTTTTTGACGCTACCTGCTTGGATTACTACTGGAGTTCTTTTTATTGTATTTAGTAAATGGATGAATAGATCATGAGCAAACTATTATCTACTGTCGGATACATCGGATTATCGATTACCTTGATTGCCCCAATTCTTTATTTCATGGAGATGATTACACTGGACTGGAACCATAAGATTATGTTGTTAGGAACGGTGCTCTGGCTTGCAGTATCTGTCTTCAAAGATCAAATGAAGCACAAAGCATGAATTGCTACGGAGTGATATATGATGCTGCTAATCATCAGGCGGAGATAATCTTCCAGGTAACCAAGTCGGATCGGTTAGAAACATTACCGATGATGTTTTCTTCATTCACCTATTACTATTTTGATAGAAAATTGAAGTTTGAGCCTGAGGAACTGAGAAAGTCAATAGTGGAAAGTCTAGGAAGAAAGAATCTATCTATCAGAAAATCAATTTTTAGAGCTTGTCTGGATGCTCAAGATCACATAGAAATCTCCTATCTGGGTAAGGCATCAACCTTTGATTTTGAATAGTGATTATGAATAAAGGCTTATTCGACACCCGATACCCATCCTCACAAGACTTACGAGAAAAAGCTAAAAGGAGAGTCCCGAAATTTGCTTTCGAATACCTGATTGGTGGAGCCGGGGAAGAGAGAAACCTTAAAAAGAATCATGAGGACATCCAACGTATTGAATTGATGCCTCAATACATTAAGAAACTTGACTCAGTTGATCATGCCGTTGAATTATTTGGAAAAACATATAATGCCCCTTTTGGTATAGCCCCTATAGGTCTTCAGGGGTTGATTTGGCCTAATTCTCCAATGGTGCTTGCTAAGGCTGCCTTTCAAAAAAATATTCCATTTATCTTAAGTACGGTTACCACGAGTAGTATTGAGGATGTTGCATCAATTACAGAAGGAAATTTTTGGTTTCAACTCTATCATCCAGCTGAAGAGAAATTAAAGAAAGATATGCTTGATAGAGCATGGGAAAGTGGCTGTAGAGTCCTTGTAGCACTTGCTGATACTCCTAGCTTCGGTATTCGATACAAGGATATTAAAAATGGTTTAAGCATGCCCCCCAAGCTATCACTTAAGAATATTCTCCAAATCACTGGTAAACCCAACTGGGCACTACAAACTCTTGTGTATGGTCAGCCAAATTTTGCCACACTTAAGTCTTATATGCCAAAGAATCTGAACTTGGGTCAGCTGGGAAAATTTATGAATGACACGTTCAATGGAAGACTTGATGAAGAAAAATTAAAAGCTCTGAGAGGTCAATGGAAAGGAAAGCTGATAATTAAAGGAGTAGTAAATGAAGTCGATGCAGAAAAAGCTGTTGCTATCGGCGCTGACGGAGTGATTGTATCTAATCATGGAGGAAGGCAATTAGATGCAGGCGAGTCAACCATTCATTCGCTAAGCAGACTGCTTGAGAAGTATGAAAACAAACTTACCATGATGATGGATGGAGGAATTGAATCGGGTACTGACATTGCCAGGTGCTTGGCGACCGGAGCAAAGGCTTGCTTTCTTGGAAGAACTTTTATGTATGGCGTAGGAGCTTTAGGAAAAAAAGGAGGTATCCATACCATTAATATGCTTGATATGCAGCTAAGACAAGTGATGGATCAACTAGGATGTGAATCAACTGATGAATTGACTCGTGATCTAATTGTTCAAGACTGGGGCAAATGATGAATAGAAAATTGATAGATAAGGTTAAGAGCAAAATCAGTGAACTTTCGGATCACTCTACATTACTAGTAAGAGCTCCTGGAAGAATCAATCTAATTGGAGAGCATACAGATTATAATAAAGGGTTCGTACTCCCGGCGGCCATTGACCTAGGCATCTACTTTGCCTTTTCACTTTCAAATGACAGCACGTGTCGAGTCATTGCTTTAGATGAAGGGGAATCATTAGATTTTACTTTAGATGAACTGGAACCACTTGCTGGTTTTTCATGGAAAAATTATGTGCTTGGAGTGGTATCAAGGTTGAAATCTCAAGGATATGGAATCGAGCCCTTTAATATAGTATTCACTGGAGACTTGCCCCAAGGATCAGGCTTATCCTCATCTGCTGCTTTAGAATGCGGAGTTTGTTTTGGCCTGAATGAACTCTTCCATTTAGATCTTTCTAGAAGAGAGATGGCTCTCACTGCACAATGGTCAGAGCATCATTTTGTGGGAGTGATGTGTGGAATTATGGATCAATATGCCAGTCTTTTCGGGGTAGAGGATCATGCGATTCTATTGGATTGTGATAGCCTCAATCATGAGGTTTCACCCATCAAATTATCCGATCATAAATTTCTCCTGATTAATTCTGAAGTGAAACACAGTCATGCCAGTTCAGGATATAATGTTCGGCGAGAACAGACAGAAGAAGGGGTGGAGATTATAGCTCGTACGTATACAGCTGTAAGGTCAATGAGGGACATGCATATTGAAATACTTGAGAATTGCAAGTCTTCCTTATCTGACAAAAGCTACCGTCGGTGCAAATACATAATAGAAGAGAATGAACGTGTACATGGAATAGTAGAGGCAATGAAATCAGATGACTTGGGCAGAGTAGGAGAGTTGCTAAAGCAAGGACAAGAGGGAATGAAAAATGGGTATGAGATTACTTGTGAGGAGATTGATTTTCTTGCCGATTTTGCCAATGACTATCAGGGAGTATTGGGAGCCAGAATGATGGGTGGAGGTTTTGGTGGTTGTACCATCAATCTGATAGAAAGAAGTATAGAGGATCAATTTGTCAGTGATATAGGGGAAGCTTACAAGAAAGAATTTGATATAAACTCAACTCCCATCTCAGTTGAGATATCAGATGGGGTGCATATTATCTCAGAATCAAACTAACCGATGGAATTCAATAAAACACATAAAAGATTCAATCCATTGACGGAAGAGTGGGTGCTCGTTTCACCTCACCGGACCAAAAGACCCTGGCAGGGGAAGCAAGAGGATTCTGTTAATGAAACGTCGGAATCTTATAATTCTAGCTGCTACTTATGTCCCGGAAATAGACGAGCCAACGGAGATGAAAATCCAAACTATGATTCCACTTTTACTTTTACCAATGATTTTGCAGCGCTACTTCCTGAGCAGGCAAAAGGTGATTTAGATGACAGACTTCTACGCGCTAATGTTGAAGAAGGTATTTGTAAAGTGGTGTGCTTCTCTCCAGATCATTCGCTCACCATGGCTAAAATGACTGTAGAGGATATTCATAGCGTAGTGAAACTTTGGAAAGAGCAATTTGTCGAACTAGCATCTCAACCTTCAATCAACAATGTTCAGATTTTTGAAAATAAGGGAGAAATTATGGGATGCAGTAACCCTCATCCGCATGGTCAAATTTGGGCGCAGAGCAGCGTCCCTAATGAAATAGCAAAGAAGACAAGAAGCCAAAATGATTATTTCGAACAGCATTCAAGTAGCCTTCTAGGAGACTATCTTTTGCAGGAGCTTGAATCAAGAGAACGAGTGGTTTGTGAGAATGAATACTTTGTGTGTTTGGTTCCATTTTGGGCAGTATGGCCTTATGAGACTATGATTATCCCCCGTAGGCATTTTCGTTCTATTGACGAAATAAGTGGAGAAGAGGAAAGAGGTTTTGCTCAAATTCTTTCCGAAATCACTATTCGGTATGATAACCTATTTGAGACTTCATTTCCATATTCTGCAGGAATGCAACAACGCCCAACGGATGGTAATGGCGATCTAGGTTGGCATTTTCATTATTCTTTTTACCCGCCCTTACTTCGTTCAGCTACGGTGAAAAAATTCATGGTAGGTTATGAAATGTTTGCCAATCCTCAAAGAGATATTACGGCTGAGCAAGCCGCTCAAATACTTCGTGATCTTTCAATTATACATTATAAAAAAGCTTAGCATATGGAGACCGATGCTACATATCAGTTCATCCAGATTGATACCATTTGTCTATTGAAAGGAAAGCGAATTAATCAGTTTTCAATTGATTTTAACAATGGCCTTAAAGCTCAGCTACTTAGCTATGGTGGTATTATTAAACAACTTCAAATTCCAGATCATCATGGAAAATATGATAATGTAGTACTGGAGCTGCCATCATTCAAAGATTACCTTGCTGATACGCAGGTGGTAGGTAGCTTGGTGGGTAGGTATGCTAATAGGGTAAATAATGGAAAATTTATCTTAAAAGATCAGGAGGTTCAATTATCTGTAAATAGTGGAAAGCATCATCTGCACGGTGGGTTTGAGGGGTTTGGAAAGAAAGCCTGGAATACTATTAGAGTAGAAGAAAAAGAAGAAGAGGTGACTATTTCACTTGGTTATCTAAGCATTCACAATGAAGAATCTTATCCCGGCAATGTGAATATGATTGCTGAATTCATCTTTACGCCAGATTCTTTCTCAATCACCTATCGGGCTCAAACCGATAGAGCAACAGTATTTAATCCTACTAATCATTGCTACTTCAATTTGGGTGGAGATTTTTCCAAAGAAATAGCTGATCATGAGCTATTAATAAATGCTGATCAATACCTGCCAACCAGTAGTGAACAAATTCCTCTTGGGAAGACTGTGAGAGTGAGCAATTCTCCATTTGATTTCAGAGACACAAAAAAAATAGCTATTCCTTCAGTTGGTGAATTTGAGCAAATAGATCAAGCCAAAGGATATGATCATTGCTTTAAATTGAAAAATTGGGATTCGGAGACTCTGCAGAAAGCGGCTGTTTTAAGTCATGATCAAAGTGGTAGAGTAATGGAAGTATGGACCACTGAACCAGGAATACAGCTTTACACCGGAAACTACTTGGATGAGTTAAAGATTGATGGAGTTGATTGCAAAAAACATACTGCTGTCTGCTTAGAAACCCAGCATTTCCCGGATTCACCTAATCAACAAGATTTCCCTGATGTTACATTAGAACCAACGGATACCTTTTATTCAAAAACGACCTATAGATTCAAAACAATCTAACCATGATATTTAGCACATTAGACATTATCATTTTTTCTTCTTATTGCTTGCTAATCCTTTGCATGGGACTATTTGTTTCTCGTAGCAAAAAAGGTGTAGAAAAAAGTGCGGAAGATTATTTTCTCGCAGGAAAGTCTCTGCCTTGGTGGGCGATAGGCGCGTCCCTCATTGCTGCAAACATTTCTGCGGAGCAGTTTATTGGGATGACTGGTTCAGGTTTTGCAATCGGGTTGGCCATTGCTTCTTATGAGTGGATGGCGGCTATCACTCTGCTGATTGTTGGTAAATACTTTCTGCCAATCTTTATTGAGAAAGGACTCTATACGATTCCTCAGTTCATTGAGAAAAGATTTAGCGCTAACCTTAAAACCATTTTGGCAATCTTCTGGATTGCGCTATTCGTTTTCGTAAATCTAACATCAGTTCTTTACCTGGGAGCCAAAGCCTTAGATACTATAGTAGGTACAGGCGATGGCAGTATGCTTATGAAGAGTATCATCGGAATTGCTCTTTTTGCAGCTGCTTACTCTATCTGGGGAGGTCTCTCAGCAGTTGCTTGGACGGATGTGGTGCAGGTAGTGCTATTAGTAGGAGGAGGACTAGTGACCACATTCATCGCTTTGGATACCATTGCGCCGGATGGAGGTATCATTAATGGGTTTAAGTATCTCTATGATCAGGTTCCTGAGAAGTTCAGTATGATACTAGCAGAAGGTGAAATTATTACACCAAATGGAAAAGATGCCTGGTGGGACCTGCCTGGGTTAAGTGTATTGATTGGCGGTATGTGGGTTGCTAACTTATACTACTGGGGGTTCAATCAATACATCATCCAGCGAACTTTGGCCGCCAAGAGTTTAAAAGAGTCTCAGAAAGGAATTGCTTTTGCTGCTTTCTTGAAGCTTTTGATTCCTGTAATAGTTGTAGTTCCCGGAATTGTAGCCTATCTAATGAATCTTGATCCAAATGGGGAGATCGGAACTTTGGCAGCACAAAATGGATTTTTGAATGCAGAAGGAACAGTAACGAATGATAATGCTGCTCCATGGTTGATCAAGACATTGGTGCCAAATGGACTCAGAGGGCTAGTGCTTGCTGCACTAGTAGCTGCTATAGTATCGTCGCTGGCTTCCATGCTAAACTCAACAGCTACTATCTTTACGATGGATATTTTCAAACCTTACATCAATCCAAACGCTACTTCTAAACAGACAGTCAATGTAGGAAGATTGACCGTGGCTATCTCACTTATTATTGCTGTTTTGATCGCACCACAGTTAGGAAATCTTGGACAAGCATTTCAGTTCATTCAAGAGTATACTGGTCTTGTCAGTCCGGGTATTCTTGCAGTATTCTTAATGGGACTTTTTGTGAAAAAATCAACCAATAACGGAGCGATTTGGGGAGTGATTCTATCCATCCCGATAGCATTGTATTTCAAAGTATCTCCTAATGAATGGTCAAACGCAGCGATTTTTGTAGAAATTCCTTTTATGCAGCAAATGATGATCACGTGTCTGGCTACTTTAGGAATTATTTATGTTATCAGCACACTTGACAAGACAGATGAGAATAGACCTATTGAACTCAAAAAGAGTTTATTTGAAACTTCGCCTACTTTTAATATCAGTGCCGTAATAGTTTGTATTATTACAGCAGTGCTTTATGCATTGTTTTGGTGACCATAATTAATATCATATTGTGAATGATATTTATAAAGCAAAGAATCTCAAGCAGCACCTTAAGGTTTAATCACGTAAGGTTTAGATGTGTCAAATCAGCTGAATAACTTTAAAATGACAATAGCGATAATTGCCCATGATGGAAAAAAAGCTGAAATGGTTCAGTTTCTTTTAGACCACAAATCCTTTCTAAAAGAAGCCTCCTTGATAGCGACCGGAACCACTGGATTACATGTTGAAAAATCAGGTCTCAAAGTAACCAAACTCCTTTCCGGTCCATTGGGCGGAGATGCACAGATTGCGGCTATGGCTGCTGAGGGTAAGGTGGATGCAGTTATTTTCTTTCGAGACCCATTGGACAAGCACCCTCACGAACCGGATGTACAAATGCTCATGAGAGTTTGTGACGTCCACAATATTCCTTTAGCAACTAACCCGGCAACCGCTAAGTTGATTTTGGGAATGTTTGAAGGGAGTTAGGAAGAGTTTATTTTCACAAATACTCTACGAAAACTTGATCTCTTATCACATATAAAAATAGGAGGGAATGAGCAAACTCAAAGTGAAAACTAATACACACAGACGCTTTAGGAATAAAAGGTTTGCGTTCGATTTTACTTAGCGATCAGATCTTTATCCTTGATTAATGCAGAGAAAGAAATTGAGAAGTGTAATAAATGTCTCTAAGATTTTTAGCTAAACCTCTCAACGTTGAGTAGCATTTCTGTTTCTCTCTAAGGCTCTTCTTTCCACTACATCCAAGTCTTTTAATTCCTTAGCAATTTTTGCAGATCTATAATCCAGATAGTCTATCCTCGCTTTCATTGCATGAAATTTGTTATCGTATTCTTCTTTTATTATCTCCCAGTCGTTTCTTTTTTTGGTATGTTCTAAGTCTATACTCCCTATTTCTTCTTCCAGAGTTGTCTTGGACGAGTTAAAAAATTTGGATTTGAAAATAGCAACACCTCCAGCAAGTGCGGCAAAAGCTTGTCCAACAAGATCTTCTCTAAAAATGAGCAGAACGATTACACCCGCAATTATGACTAGTACAATAATGGTTTTTAATGATTTGCTCATCATATCAATCAGGTTCTGATCCAACAGTTTCTGTTCCATCTGGGTTGATTTTAACAATAGAGGGACTTCCAGATGTTTCAATAAGTGCAGCTACCTTTTCTTTAGAGTGTAGCTGCTTTTCCAATACCTCTTTTTCTGTCTTATCTCTCTTTTCGGCTATTCTAAAAACCTCCTTCATTCCAAATATGAGCGCCCAAATAGTCGTGTTGAAAGTCATCCATTGACCCCCAGTAATTCCAAATTGCAAATCTTCTCCAAATGGCTTGGAATCCGAATTCAGTAAGAGCCATGTGGAGATAGTTAACGCTGCTGCTAGTCCCCAAACTTTTACGCTAATGAGGGTAAAAAGTAACTTAGAAACCCAAGTAGACCAAAACCCTTGTTCACCAACAATTAATTTTTCTGGTTTATCCATTTGAAAGCTATTTTGTCAATTCTATTAATCTACTCCATGTTTTTGGCCCCATGATTCCGTCAACGACAAGCCCTTGGGTATGTTGGAATCTACGGATCGCGGATAAAGTTTTAATTCCATGTATGCCATCTTCACGACCCGCGGCATAGCCAAGTTTATTTAGTCGTTTTTGAACCTCTTTTACTGATTTTTCAACTTTTGGTCCTTCTGGGAGATTGTTTCTATATTTTTCAACCAATTTTTGAAGATCGTGCCCAGGACATGCTGGTTTTCCAAAATGATAATGCCCGTAAACATCTTGATTACTTAAGTTGAAAGACTTTTGGAGGTACTCTATTAAAAACTGAATTGATTTTATCTGTTCTTTAGTTGGCTCTGAAGTCCCCATGTCATAACCTGGACCATTAAAGTTTCCAACAACCATGATGCCTATTGCTGAAGTATTTTGTCCTTTGCAATGCCAAGTAACACTTGATAGTTCATTTGATTGAATAATCTCACCATTCTTGCGAATAGCGTAATGATAACATAGGTGAGGGCAACCTCTTGAAGAAATATGGTTAGGCTGAATATGATAATTATTAACTGCTTCTACGTCAGCTTCTCCCAGCTCCTGATGAAGAATTATTTTGCCAATTTTAGATAATTGACGAACACTCCACCTTCTTGTAGGATGCCATGGGAGCTTAGTGATTAAGTTTTGTATTTCCACAGATTGATTGCGTTAGTGATATTGGAATCCGTTAACTAATATAGAGGAAATTATCCTTATGCTATTCTTGAATTTAAGAGATTAGCATCTTTTCATTCTTAGGTAAGAATTCTTACATTTCAGGAAGAATTGAGAATTGATAAGTTACTTTTAATAGGTAGATGTTTAGGTTTAATGGGGAATGTAACGTTCGATGAAACCTCAAATACAATTAAGTATAGTTTTAAGAATTAACTATGAAACAAGTTAAATGGCAAACCATAGTGGTTGTAGGTCTGGCACTGACCTTGGGACTTAATATCATTTTTGGAAGAAGTTCGCTGAAAGAAGCAAAACGTATAACGAAAGAGCTAGAGCTTCGAATTGATACCTTACAAGCTGTTGAAGACGAGTACTCTGTCCTTCAAAAGAGGTATGTTGATTTGTATGATGAATTTGCTACATCCAGAGAACAAATAGATCAATTCAGACAAAAAATATCGGAAATATCTACGGAGCAAAATGCAAGTGTCGGAAGAATTCGAAATGAATTGAAAGAGTTGATTTTGAAATATGATACACTAGAAATAGCTATTCCGTTAGACACAGTTAGCTTGGATAGCTTAAGATTTTAATGATGAAAACAAAATTAATATCCCTCACCCTGTTTCTTTGTTCAATGACTTGCTTTGGTCAGGAATTGAAGTTTAGGAAATCAGACCAAAAGCTTATTGTGACAAAAGGTAATGTTGTACGGATAGAAGCGGATTCAGCATACATCATCAGTAGTTCTAGAGCTCTTTTGCTCAATGAAAAATTAGATGAACTGAAAGAAACAAGATTAACTAATGCTAACCTGCAAACAGTAAATGAAGATTTATTGAGTAAAGTCAAAGAGGTAGAAAAATTGGTTACGAAACTACTCAAGCGGATGGAATCAAATGCTGCAGAAATGGATGTGGACTTAGAGCAGATTTTGACGGATCTGGATAAGAACCTTGTGTCAATGAAACAAAATAACCTGGAGTTAGATAAAAACAATCAAAACCTCAAGAGGCAAATCACTGAAATGGATCACACAATTGATCGTTTAAAAAAAGAAATTCGAGGAATATGGTGGGGAGGAATAACCGATAAAATAGTGGTGGGAGTACTTGGAATAGGGGTGGGTTTGCTGATAGCTGCTATATAAATTAAGGTATGAATAAGCATCACATACTTATTATGCAGATTCCGTTCTTTTTAAAGACAGAATAAGAAAGCCTCCATTTAAAATAAATGAAGGCTTTTAATTGTGGGCCCACCAGGGCTCGAACCTGGGACTTACTGATTATGAGTCAGTTACTCTAACCAACTGAGTTATAGGCCCTAAAAATATTTTGAAAGAGTATGTTCCTTCAAAATTTAGATTTTATCTAGCTTTTAATCAAATTTTAAAGCTAAATAATAAAAACGTGTTTGCGACACGCTTTCAAAAGGAAGCGCAATATTACATATTTGCACTTTAATAGCCAACGAATGTCAAATGTACTGCAAGGCATAGATGCCATAATTTTTGATTTTGGGAATGTATTGATTGATCTGGATTACCCTAGAGTGATCAGGCAATTTTCTAAAGTCGCCAAAAAGAACCAGGAGGAGATTGAAGAACTGGTAGTTACAGCGCCTGTTCTACAGAAATTTGAGATGGGAATGATTGAGCCAGACGAGTTTAGAGCTAAAATAAACTCGTTGTTAGGTACAAACATGGGTGAGAGACAGTTTGAGCAAATCTGGAATAGTATGCTTAAGTCAATTACGAAAGAGCGCATGGATAAGGTTTTGAAGATAGGCGAGCGTTTTGACACGTTTATTCTTTCCAATACAAACATGATTCATGAGATAGCTTATGAAGAGATGATCATGATGGAGACAGGAAAGGACAGTCTAAGAGATTTTGTAAAAGAAGTCTACTATTCGCATGAAATAGGAATGCGGAAACCTAACCTCAATTGCTACAATTTTGTGATAGACGATATTGGTCTTTATGCTTCAAGAATGCTATTTTTAGATGATCGCTTGGACAATGTAGAAGCAGCACAAAAAGCTGGGATGAAAGCACTGCAAATTCTTGACCCAGATAGACAGTTAGACCAAATTTTCGGACTTGGATAAGCAGCAAAAGACAAAACTTATTCAGCTGGGATTGTTTGTGGTGACGTTGATTACCACAACGTTTGCTGGGGCCGAATGGACCATCGGAAAATTTCTGATATTGGGGATGACCTGGGATGATTTCCTTTTTGGATTTAATTTCTCAATTCCTTTTCTATTCATTTTAACGGTCCATGAGTTTGGGCATTATTTTACAGCTCGCTATCATAAGATTAACGTCTCCTTGCCCTATTATATCCCTATGTGGTTTGGATTCATTGGAATGGCTTCAATAGGTACAATGGGGGCTTTCATTCGCATCAAAGAAAATATCTCAAGTCGGATTAAGTACTTCGATGTGGGTGTTTCAGGACCTATTGCCGGTTTTATTGTCGCTCTAATCTTGATGATCTATGGTTTTCGAAGTTTGCCAGAGACTGAATACATCTATGAGGTTCATCCTGAATACGAGGTTTTCGGTGAAAATTTTGAAGAACGAATGATGGGGTTAGATACGATTCTGTTGAAAAGCGATTTGAATGCAGATAGACTTGGGTATGAAGCTTTACCAGACACTATTTCTACTGCTAGAAAAGGATCTATTTCATTTGGCGACAATATTTTAATGAGCCTGGGGAGAAATTATTTTGCTCCTTCAGATCGATATGTTCCTAGTTCAAAAGAATTGATGCACTATCCCGTATTGCTTGCAGCTTACTTAGCATTCTTTTTCACAGCGCTCAACCTACTTCCTATGGGACAATTAGATGGAGGTCATGTTCTGTTTGGTTTGTTCGGACCTAAAAATCATGCGATCATCTCACGAGTTCTTTTTACTGGATTTCTGTTTTATGCAGGGCTTGGTTGGGTGACCACAGCAGACTTAGTTAACACCTCACTTGAAGGGATTGGTAATTTCGTCATCAGTATTGCCATTTACTTATTGGTGGTCTATGTAAGTGCTTACAGCGTATTTAAAGAAAAAAGAGATAGACTGCTATATGCCACAGTGATGTTTGTAGTGCAGTTCTTTGTGGCTTCAATATTCAAAGTAGAAGGATATACAGGTTGGCTACTTTTCTCTGTTTTGATTGGACGATTTATTGGTGTGGATCACCCTTCGGTAGTAGATAACAGTCCTCTGTCTACTGAAAGAAAAATATTGGGCTGGGTTGCGCTAGTTATTTTCATTCTATGCTTTAGCCCCCAACCCCTTGTTATTGACGGTTTTTAAAGCTCTGCGTAGGCCGTAATACCACCTAGCATATTTCGAACATTTGCATAGCCTTGGCTGTTAAGGAATTTTTTTGCCTGACCAGATCGTCCTCCAGACTTACAGTGAACGATAATCTCCTGATCTTTCATCTGCTCAATTTCTGAAAGTCTGCTGGGAAGTTCACCTAGCGGAATAAGCATGGCTCCAATGTTTTTTTCTTCGAATTCCCATTCTTCTCTTACGTCTATGAAATTGAATTTTTCACCGCTATCAAGACGGGATTTTACTTCCTGACATGTTATATCTTCGTTCATTTTTTAATGATTTTAAGTGTTTGATCACCCTCTTTTCGGTGAATGGTGAGCAAATATAATCCCGATTTTAGACGTGAAAAATCATGATCATTATTGGCTGTTTCATGAATCAATGTCTTTCCAGAGAAATTCATCAGGGAAATTGCTTCATATTCTCCATCGATTCTTAAAGGACCTTTTGTTGGGTTGGGGTAAACGGTTAATGGTCTTTTGTTTTGGATAGCTGTAACCGTATCAGGCTCGACTTGCGCAAAAACGGGTCTTATCATAAGCGCTCCCGATAACCGAGTGTTTTGCTCCCATATACCCAATCTGTTTTCGAAAATATACTCAGATGCTTCAGGGTTGCTACGATCAAAACCAACGCCAATGTATTCGTTTTCCCTCTGCTGATAGCCTACGAAAAAAGTATCCGCAAGGACTACAGATCTAGAGAGCTTGTATCTATGAAATGCATTGATGCCTTCCGCATTGATGACTGTTATATTCTGAGCTCTGATTGGTTCATCATTGAGGTTTTTAAAAACTCTGAGTTCCAATGAATTATCAGTACTTGAAGGAGCGATATTGGGAAAATGAATATCTACATGTGTGAGTGTGTCTGATTCTTCCAACCAAAATTTTATAGCGACTTGCCCTTCTGCAATATTCGTTCCCGCAGCAAACTCTGCTGTACCATCATCAAAGGCGTAATAATCTTGCAGTAAATACCTGGATTTAACCGTATCATTGATTTGGAGGTTTACGGGAGTTCCATCAAGAAACGTATCATCAGATGATCTGAAATATAATTCACTTTCCAAGATTGCTGAATCTATCTCAGGTAGAGGCTCTAAATCAATACTATCTAGTTGTAAGATCCTTATCCCGGTCATTTTAAGCGGATTTGGATTAAATCCAAGCAGTTCTTGATTTCCGTAAAAAATGGAGTCGACAATTGTATTTGAAACTGTCTCTCGTAGTACCAAAATGTATTCAGCAGATGGACCAATATTGTCGGGCTCATCTTCTAAATTAAAAACTCCAGTTTGCACAATGCCAGATAGAGCATCTACATTAGATCTAAATTGATTCACTGGTAATGAGGTGAATGGCGAGAAGGGAGAGCTTAATTGCTCATTAAAACCTTGATCCGCGTAAAAAAAAGAATCATCTTGACGATTCTCATTTAAATAAATCCAATCGACATGCCATGCGTCGAACGGTCCATCCAGATCACCGTATGACTGAAATCGAAATAAAAAATCTTGGGTCAGAAATTCTGGATCAATCTCAATTGCTTCTTGTGTAAATACTGAATCTTGATCACTGTCCAAATCTCCACCATCCTGAAGCCATGCCATTTCCCAGGTGCTTTGCCCATCTTCGAACCGATGAAACTGAAGCACAAGTGAATCCCCCGCTTCTGGAATTTCTACACGACCTCCAGCTTGCCAGTAGAAGGATAAAATAACATTTGCTCTACCTTGCAAGTCTATCGTATCCGATACAAGTTCATCCGCAAGCCCTTCGCCATCACCATGAAAAGCACCGTTTTCATCTAATCCATCAAAGGTGGCTACCTTATGAGAAGGAGGGTTTACCGCCAACGTAGCATTTACAAATACATCTTTGCTGAGTTCTCGGTTCCATTGAGAGGTAGTGTCGGTCCCCCATATCCTTACACTGTCAGGAGAATCGCTTGTAACAGAAAAGTCGTCCCAAAAGGGCAGGGTGGCTGGATTTACAATGTTGGTTTCAGTGATTCGACCTCTCTCATTTGCTTGATTTTTAGCTATGGGCTTGATGATCAATTGCCCGGTGCTAATGAATGCGTAAGTGAATAATATGGTAAACGCGAAATATCTCATTGGTTGTCAAGAATCGTAGCTGTATTGCTTAACGAATCAGGGGTATAAATCCATATATCTATTGGGTCGCCTATTTTCACTCTTCTCTCAGGTCTTGGGTACTGTTGCTGTACAGTACCCGGCGAAATACTGCGGTATTCCAACATGTCGTTACCTAAAGAATCTAGTGCTGCAAAGCCTGCTTGATATTTGTCTGTTATTTTGATTTTTCCAACTCTAAGACCTGAACCGATAATGGCAAACTCTGCTTCCTCCTGATCCAACCCTATTAGGTTTGGAGATTGAAAGACAGTGTTTCCATATCCATTACCTGCAACTATGTCAATTGTAGATCCTTTCTCAATCTGTTCACCTTCTAATACTATTCTGCCATTTAAGCGGACCTCAATAACAACATTGAAGAATTCATCTGGAATGTATTTAACATCTCCGAGTTTTAGATCATAGGAACTTAGTGTCATCATTACGCTCTTCAGTGATTTGTTTATCAAATCAGGAAACTTGACCATCGGAGGACTCTTTGCATTAAGCGTAACGTATATTTTTCTATTTTCTTTCACTTTTGTGTTGGGTGCAGGTACTTGCACAAGTACAGCAAGTGGAGGAAAATCTGGCGAATAGCTCGAATCTGCCGTAGGTTCAAACCTTAAATTACGTTTTGATAAAAACTCTGCTAGCTCATCTACAGTCATTCCTTTTACATCCGGGACCGTTATCGTCTCACCATGATTGGTCGTGACTGGTAACCATATGTAAAACACGATGATTACGAGTAGTGTGGCCCCTCCAAAGAGAACACCTAAATGAATGAAAAAGTCTTTTACGCTGGTTGGTTTTCTGAATGACATAGTTCTCGATAAATAAAGTGATAAACCTAATCAATTAGCGATTAATAAATAGCTTTTGTGTTGTCACGAATTGATTTCCACTTATCGTTAAAAAGTAAAGTCCTTCTTTGGATGGAGTTTTATATTCAATGATTTGATTGAACCCATTTTCTATGAAATCTTCAATAACTACCCTGCCACTTACATCTATTAGACGAATAGTAACGGGCTCTTTAACAGGTAGATTAAGACCTAAATTGAACCTGCCAAAGGCAGGGTTTGGGTAAGCTCGTCCTACATCTTCATAGGTTGGAAGTTCATTCCCACGAATTTGAATGTCATCAATAAATAAATCATTGCCTCCACCTGAAGTAAAAACAAAGGCAATCCGAATATCATCTTTAAATGGAATAGAACCCGACAGATCAAGTTGAAATTCCTCCCAGTCAATATTGCTAGTAGGAACCCATTGCTCGGAAGTTTCTAGGAGGGCAAGAGAATCGGAATCAGCATCCAGTAGGGTGGTTGGGTAAGATTCGCCACAATCAACGGATAGAAGAACTTGTAAGCGATCATTAAAACCTATTCTTTTAGCATAGGAGACGGTGAATTGTAGTCCAGCACTATCTAGCCCTCCAACGTTAAGTTTTGGACTTACAAACCAACTTTTGGTGCCCAATTCGGGGGAATTGAATCCATTAGCTCTTAGCATCCCATTTCCATCAATTTCTACTCTGTTCCATAGTGGAATAGTGCCATCTGAGACGGTACTCCAGATATCAGCACTCTCAAAGTCAACTGTGAGTGGATATTCATCTTCCCTGTCGTCCCTTTCTAGTTGTATTTGAATAGAATTTCCATCTGCAGACTCATCAGGCAAATTGTTAACATTGACTATTTCTAAGTTTATAGGACTTTCTCCTTCGGGAATATTCTCGAGCGCAAATGAAAAGGAGGCAAAATCTTTTGAAGAAATAGTTAATCCACTATAAGTCTGTGTGAATGTAGAACCATTCACACTATAATTCACTTCAAAAGAATTAATAGTTTGTGAACCAACATTCCTGATTCCAAGAGTCAATTTGGTTTGTTCAGAACAGGTAATTAATGGACCAGACAGGCTAATAGGTTTAATGTCATTTTCAAATAAATTGGTTTCTATTACTCCTATATCATCGATATATATGTTATTTCCACTTCCGTTGATTCCCACAAAAGCGAATTGCACTCCATCAATATCTTTATAGTCCGTAATACTGAGTAGTGTATCTATCCATTCCAGTTGATTGGAAGGTGTGAAATAGGTGTCTGTTTCGCTTGCAGTAGCTAATTCTGGACCAAAACCAGTAAAGATTATGTCAGGGAAAGTCTCTCCACAGTCAACACTTGCTTTCACCATTAATCCATCGTAGAAGCTATTCGGGGAATTTGCGTGAGCGTAACTGAAAATTAAATCACCAGATGAAATTCCTGTTAAATCAAATATGGGTGTTTTGAAAAGAGTTTCTTCACCAAACCATTGGGTGTTTTGATGGGACTTAAAGGTATATGCTTGATTCGAAGGAGAGGTTTTTGGTGCACTTAATACTTCCCATGGAAAGGAACCACCTCCAAGACCTAAAACGTTGACAGTACCTTCAAAATCTTCTTGAAAAGGAAGAGTAATGGAAGATGTTGCGCTTAGTTCTTTTGAAAAAATATTATTTGAAAGATCATTATCTGCAGTACCATTAACGTTACTAATTTCAAATGAAATTGATGAGGGGGTAGAAGTAATTAGTTGATTTGAAAACGTTATTGTATCAGAAGAAAGAGGAGGAAGAGAGGTAACAATAGATTGAGGACTTCCGGCAGGGCTGCTGTTAATGGATAGTTGAATATCATAACTAGTCACTTCACTGGTGCCATAATTTACTATGCGGACCGTAGGAATCAGGCTTGCATCGCATTCTGAATATTTCGGACTTAAGATATGAGTAATGGCTAAGTCATTCGTAAAGCGAGTTGGATCAACCAAACCTGGAGAAGTGGTTAAAGACAGCCTATTTGGTGCATTATCCATTACTGTTCTCATCCTTGCCTTTTGTCCAACTGTAAATAGATTCATGCAAACATCATCTGTGTAATCCATGTAGTTTTGGAACATTTCAGGCTCACCGTCAATACATACGTTTGTATCGTCTGGATTGGGGAAAGTACAAGGAGAGGTGTAATCTCCATTGTCATTATCAGCGAGAGGAGTGTCATCTACAAAGTCGTCTACTGAACAGTTACCATCGCCCCATATGTGTCTTAATCCAAGATAATGTCCAACTTCATGTGTTAGGGTTCTTCCTAAACTTTCAAAGGCAGGAGCTGTAGGATTTACGCCAAAATATTCATAATCCATGAGGACTCCATCAAAGGTGAAATCTTCTTCGTTGTTGCTAATCCCCTCCAATGAAATTCTTGGAAAGGAAGCGTATCCAAGAAATATTTGCAGATCAGTAACGAAAATGTTTAGGTAATGCTCTGCCGGCCAGTAACTCTCAGACCTCAATAGCGGCCTGTGAGAATTAGAACGATACGTATCTCTGGATCCTCTTAACCTTACAATCCCGTCAGTTGGAAGACCAGCCGGATCCTGCTTTGCTAGTACGAATTCAATTTCAATGTCGGCAGCTATTGCTGAAAATTCAAGTGGAGTGTTAATCGCATCAGCATTCATTCTTCTAAAATCTGCTGTTAAAGAGTCTATTTGAGCCAGGATACGTTCTTGAGAAAGGTTGACTCCTGTTCCTACAGGCTCACCTTTATGAAATACATGAACAACAACTGGGATTTGATAGAGAGTAGCTTGAGGTCTATTTACCTCGAATCTTTGGTTAGCAATTTTCGAACTGATCCAATTTTCAAATTCACCTGTAGAAGGAGCAGTAGATCCACATCTTTCCTGTGCAAACGAAAGAGAGCCTATAAGTGCAAGAAAAATAAATAGCCCACCTCGCATGGGTCCATCAATTAACGAATGGAAGTTTGGCGTTTGGGTCGTCTGGCGAAGTGACGTTGACTGCATGCACACTTTTTATTTCTGGAACTTCTCTTTTAATAGCTTCTTCAACACCTGCTTTAAGTGTCATAGTAGACATGGGACAAGAACCACAGTTTCCCATAAGTTCCAGCACAACGTTCATCTCTTTGTCTACTTCCAAAACTTTCACATCTCCACCATCAGCTTCCAGGTAGGGCCTGATTGTGTTAAGTGCTTTTTCTACTCTCTCTACTAATTCTGACATATGCTAAACGGTCACTTCTACTTTTTTAGTCTCTGCAATTGAAGCATTTCTTATAGCTACTTGTTGAGCTACACTCTCGGCTAATTGTTTGAAAGCATCTGATATTTCTTCATCTTTCATTGCCACTGGATATCCATTATCCCCACTTTCACGAATCGATTGCACAATTGGAATCTGTCCTAAGAGTTCGATATCATTCTTCATTGCAAGATTTTTTCCTCCCCCTTCACCAAAGATAAAGTATTTATTGTCAGGAAGTTCCTCAGGGGTAAACCAAGCCATATTCTCTACTAAACCTAAGATAGGAACGTTGATTTGAGCTTGTTTAAACATAGAAATACCTTTTTGTGCGTCTGCCAAAGCTACTTTTTGAGGAGTAGTGACGACCAATGCACCAGTTACAGGAACAGCTTGTACCAGTGTTAAGTGAATGTCACTGGTTCCCGGCGGTAAATCAATCAGTAAATAATCTAAGTCACCCCATTTGGCGTCTGAAATAAACTGCTTTAAAGCCGAACTTGCCATAGGGCCTCTCCATACTACTGCATCTTCACTATTTGTCAAAAAACCAATAGAAATGAGTTTCACTCCGTACTGCTGAATTGGAACAATTTTGTTTTTTCCATCCTCTTGAACAACTCCAGGTTGTTCAAACTCACAATTGAACATCGTTGGGATCGAAGGACCATAAATATCCGCATCAATCAATCCCACATCTGCGCCTGTTCTGGCAAGCGCTACCGCAAGATTAGATGCGACAGTAGATTTCCCGACACCACCTTTACCTGAAGAAACGGCAATAATATTTTTAACGCCAGGCAGTACAGGACCCTCATCTCTCTTCGTAGTGACATTGGAAGTCATGTTGATCACCAATTTCACATCTCCCAGATGTTTTTGGATTTTTTCTTCACAATCCTTTTTGATCACCTCTTTCAGAGGGCATGCAGGTGTAGTAAGAACTACATCAAATGCAGCTTTGTTCCCATCGATGTGGATGTTTTGGATCATTCCCAGAGAAACCAAGTCCTTTTTCAGGTCCGGATCTATTACTTCACTAAGAGCTTTAAGTAGATTTTCTTTCGTCAATTCCATTCAGGTTGCAAGTTAAATGAATAACTCATTTCTACTTAAGAACTCGCGAAAGCTAATTACAGTTCATAGCATCTTGCAGGGAATAGATGAAATAATTTGTAATGAAGTAACAGAAAATATTATTTCGCAACAAATACAAAGTCACTGTTGGGTTCATCGGTACCGAAACTTCCAAATCTTGGTTCTGTAGGTAGTCTCATAAAGTACGGGATCAATTCTGTAGTAGACAGGATTCTTCCTTCACCGCCACCAATTTCCCTTAATGCAAGAATAAATTTTTCTGCAAACGGAGAATGTTTTCCGGGAGTCCCATCCGGAACATATTCTTTACTTCCACTTGTAAGAAACTTTCGGGTACGCTTCGTAAGCTTTTTTACCAGATATTGAGCATCTTCACGCTCTAGAGCATTACCCCTTAGCCTTGCCATCCTCGGATCAATTGTACCACCAAAGCATACATCCATAACCAGGAGGATGTGCTCACATTTGATATTGTCTAAACGAACCCTTAGTAAGTTGTGAGACAGGTAAGTAGTTTTCCCCTTATCATTTTTTAGCGAATTGCTCGCAACAACGTATCCTTCTTCTAAAGTCTCATCAAAGTATCCATGTCCAGCCACAAAAATCATCAACTGATCTTGCGGGTTGTATACTTTAGAATTATAATCATAGACCTTATCATTCAATTCTTCCACAGATGGATTGATCATCATATCCACTTCAAATCCATATTTTTCTTCAAGAATGGATCCAATTGTTTTTGCGTCGTTTATAGGATTGTTTAAGTCTCCCCAATAATCATATTCATCTGTAGCGATAACTAATGCATAGTCTTTTCTATTAGCGTCTATGCTTGAGATGATGTCATCTTCTCCATGAAGAATACTTCGTTCACTGGTTACAATTCCTCCTTTTTTATTCTTCGCAAGAATCTCTACTATGTTGGATCCTTCCCGCAAATTGAGCTTTTGTTCAAAATTGAAACTGTTTTGAAGAGGAGGGATCTCAATGTTTTTTTCTACCGTTTTACCTCCAAATGTGATTCTTAATTTCACCTCTTCCAGCTCTACACTGGATTTTACGCGTGCTCTTAGCATAATTGATTTTTCTGTGCTAAAGGACGACTCTATTCTTGGCGTTTCCCAGGAGATAACTGGTAGAGTAGTAGCTGATACATCTTTGGTGTAGTCTACTTGAATTGCATTCGTTTTATCAACGAAGCTTTGAGCTCCAACGATCAATGGAAATGCTAGAATGACTAAAATTAAATTTTTCATAGCTGTAGTATTTATTGGTTATCGGGGATTTCTGGTGGTCCCTCTACGTCGAATGAAGTTTCATTTTCTTTGGAAAGCAGGAAGTACCCGACAGCACCTGCAGCCAATAGTGGAATAGCTTTCAAGAAAAGTGGAAATTTGGGTTTCACGATAAAAATTGGAGAGTGAACCTCCTGATCTTTATTTCTTGAATCAGTCACATAAAATCTATACTTCCCAGGTTTTAAAGATGAAGGGAGTTGAATTTTAGCATCTCCAGTGTTGGCAACTTCAGGCAAAATGGCCATCAAGTCTTCTTCCTTGTAAAGTTTAAAATCTAAAATATTGGAGCTTGATTTTCCATCCCAGGCAAACTCATAGGTTTTTCCTCGTTTGAGCTCTTTGTTTTCGGGAAAGCTTTCAAACTCAATAAAAGGCACATATACCTTACCTCGGACTTCTAGCTGGATGCTTCCTCTGAAGTTATCCCCCAATTCTTTTTTGGCATTCCAAATGATCTTATTATTCACTCCGGGCCTGACTTCCAGGCCTACATCGCCCGATACTTCTTTTACAGGAGCTATGGTACTGTCCGTCAAAAGATACAGGTAGACTGTATATGCACGATTCTTGGTCGTATCCAGTAAGTCATAATGTACGATTAGGTTATCCGGAGTTTGCTCTATGGTAGTCATCGAAAACTCTTGACTGAACCCTTTCATAGCGAAGGTTAGTATGGCAAGAATAAATAGGTACTTTTTCATAGATATATCCCTTTAGTTGACCTTGTTTTTTATAATTCTCACCATTCTTTCCTGACCGTTTAGACTTATTCGAAAGAAGTATACTCCATTGGATACTTCATGACCATTGACATCTTTACCATCCCATTCTATAAGATGAAGACCACTTTGATTGAATGATTTATATGAGTTAATTATCTCTTTACCCGCAGTGTCAATGATCTGGAAAGCAATTGATTGGTCTTGGTCGTTTGTTAAAAGAGGAATCATTAAGCGGTCGGTAAATGGGTTAGGATAAACTTGACCAACAATGCTTTGATTTGGTATAAAATCTCCATCTTTTGAATAGTAGATGCTGAATTGCTTACCATTTCCCCATTCAAATGCTATTTGAGAAACCTGACTCATGTCAATAACCTTTAAGGTCGAATGATTCAACAAGAAGTATGAACCAAAGTTGGAGGTTAAATTCCAACTTAAAATGCCGGTACCGACAGTTTCATCTGATTCTAATGTAAAAAGCCATTCATGATTATCGGATGTTGGCACTATATCAGAAGAGAATTTAGGAGCAAAGTATTCAGGGTGATGTGTGCTCATCTCCAGGAATGATATAAATCGCGGTACAGTAATCTCATCCATTCCATCTTTGCCTAGACTGGCTGATCGATGCATTCCTACTACGCCTGACTGACGCTTGTCTTTCAGTTCTAATGTAAAATTCAGTTTCCATTCAAAATCATCATTTCCACTTTCACGACCTGAGGTGTTGGGTCTGATAGGAAAATTGCCTGAACCGGCAGTCTCGCAGAACACAAAAGCACCCTCCCATGCGTTGAGGGTGGTGCTGGTTTGATAGCTTCCATTTTGATAGGTTTGTAAAGAACCAAGCCCTAAGTCAGGATTTGCACTTTGAATATCAGCCCAGGTAATTGCAAAAGGGTAGGGGTTGCCGATTTGATTCCAGCCTTGCTCAAAGTTCCTTTGAAAAGGATTTGATTGACTGACATTGTCCGTTGTTCCGGAACCTATTTCAATGGAAAAATCTGGTACAGTCGTATTGAACCAATAACCATCCCCTAATGCAATGTTATTTAATCCGTCCAGCAACTCGTTGTATTGACTATTGCTGTAGTGAAAAACGCGCCATACGTTTTGGTCATAACCACCTAATTCATCAAAAATGGAGACCAGACTTTTATCATCCAGTTCATAAGGAACAGAAAACATTCGATAGGAAGCTGCTTTCCCATCGAATCCTCCCCCAACGAAAGGAATGGATTCTGTTGAACTAGTTTCCCTATATAGGAAAAAATGTGTGTTCGGATTTTCTTCAATGGTATTTCCAAATACATCACTCGCAATGATGTATCCTTCTAATCCTATTTCATCAGCCCAACTATCCTCAAGCTGTACAAAAAAGTTGTTACCATTTTTGGTTAAGCCTACGGGGGTAAAATCAGTTCCTGAAATAGGTCGATAAAATAAGGTTGCTGATTCAATCTCTGATGCATCAGTGATCGTGGCAATGATTTCCTCAGAGGGAGTAAATATGTCTGAGGGAGATACAGATGTAACGGAAGGTGCAGTGACATCTACAGTGGTTGTGTTACTAACAACGAGCTGTTGGGAAAAGACATTGTTGGCATTGATCTCATCAATTGGAACAGAAGTCTGTAAATCGACTAGAACAAAGTAATTTCCTACTTCTGTATCTGTAGGAATTTCTAGACTCTTTGTGGTAGATCCCTGCGGGAAATTGAATGTCTCGCCAGCGGCGAGATTGGTAACGATACTAAATTGGTCTAACTGAAGGTCTCCAGCTTCTAAGTCAGAATTAGCTGATAAGTAAACAGTAGCTGAGATCTCAGCGAAAACGTCTACAGCACCACTATTAGAGAGAGTGAAAGATAAGCTGGTAGTGCCGCCTGGAGGTATTTCAGTTGGCGACAGATTCAAACTGGACTGGAGCGTAAGTTCTGCCTGCCGGGGAATAGCCGTTGGAAGAAACCCTGCTGTGAGTGTGTAATTAGCGGAAGAGACTGTGCCGCTTATGGGTTGACCAACTGTTGGCTCCAAAATATATGAAGAGCTATTTACTTTACTTGCACCATTGGAGAACGTGTAAGTTCTTAATTCATAGCTCTGGCTATAGCTGACTTGTAAAAAGAGACACAGTGCACCAAAAAAGAATATCATTCTCTTCAAGAGCAGTTTGCGTGTGGTGGTGTATGTATGGTGAGTGTTCATTTAGTTTATTTCATGCGAAAGGTTTTGGCTGATTGCTTATTCATTTCAAGAGACTTCCGAAGTTTTCAAAACTTCGTACGTCTTTATTTACTCTTCCTCCCGAAACACTTACTGCATCGACTTTAAAGATGAAATAACCTTTACTCTGTAGCAGGGTGTTCTCGTTTTGGGAACAGCTAATAAGTAAGCCGAGCGAGAGGATAAAGAGTATGTGAATTGATGATTTCATTTATTCTTTCTTATGGTGCAAAAACACAAGAACCAACATCGGTATTATAAGTGAATAGGCTAAGCCCAGGATCACTTTGTTTAGCTATTGTAACTGTATAAGAAGTAATTGAGGCGTCACTACATATAGAAGTAATTGGAACTTCATACACTTGTACCATCCATTCCGGATCTTCCGGTGGTCCTGTCACTGTCTTAAAAAGCTCATTGAAATCAGGATTTCCAGTCACAAAAATATTTCCAGTCAAACAACCGCTGTTATCATTGAAAGTGAGAGCAAGTCCTCCCCCAGGAGTAGCTGCATCAAAACCAAGATCTCTTGCTGCAAAGCTTATCCTGTAATGAGTACCGGCACCATTCAAGCACATGGCTACTAATGTATCACCTTGTGTTCCCGTGTTAATGTCTGTAAAAAGGTCTGGCGCAACAAACCTACTTTCCGAGTATACATTGGTCACAAATTCGGTTGAATCAGGAGTTCCCCAGGGATCCATCGTGATATCAGTTGATCCACCATTTGTTTGTAAGACGAATAATGCATTTGCATCGGGATTAGGCGCATTGTTAAAAAAAGTAACAGCAACAGGAGAGTTTATTGGAAGTCGGTTCATGGAAATTCCATATTGCTTGATGCTTCCACCACCAAATTCTCCAACTAGTAGAATATCATTCCCTCCGTTTACTAGGTCTATTGTTCTTGTACGGACAAAGAGTTGATTAGAAACGGCATCTTCTGTAGTCAATTCCACCTGGAAGGGAAAAATAAGTTCATTCGATCCTGCAGGCGTGGTATTATTAAACCGGAAGGCTGCATTAGCCGAAGGCCCTGTTTTTATTATGTCAAAGTTTATTGAACTGAAATGACTTATTTGGCCCACGTACGCTTTTAATGAATCATTTAAAAATGCTCTTCCATCTTCTTCCCAAACACCCGTTTCTTCATTGTAAAATACAATTGGAACAGATTTAGGAAAATCCTCGGCCAGCTCAAGCTGCCAATCCGGAATAGGCATGACAATTTCTGCTGAGGCGTCCTGATTGCTGTTTAGATTATAGCTCTGGTCGTTATCGTAAATCTCGACCGCCAATGCTCCAAAGCTTTGCATCGGACCAGTTTGCTCTCTTGCTGTTCTGGCTATGTTTCGGCCAGGCATTCCATTCGGAGCAAATACGTCAATGGCACTGACTGATACGGAAACATTGCCTTGAGGAGCATTGCCTTGTGCATTTACTAAGGTATTAGGGCGTAAGCGCAAACGAGTGGCCGATAAACGTGCTTCATTCTTTACCTGAATGTCCCATGCTTGCTTTAGCTGATCAGGCATTCTAAAACTTGCGACTCTTCCTGAATCATCCAGTACAATCGGCAAGCTTCCAGTCGGACTTTGAGTCCAGTCCGCACGACTGGAATTGGAACCGAAGCTTTGGGTATTTGTAACGGTTACTGTACCTCCAACGGTAGGGTCAATCGTTTCAACCGTTGCTTGATTCAAATAGAATACACTTTCTGGTATGGAATCGAAGACAGTTTTATCATTCTGGAATGAGGTTGAGGTAAAACTGTATCCCACTTTGGAGATGTTAATGACGTATCGGTTTGATCTTGGTAATTCAATGCTAAAGTTCCCATTTGCATCAGTGACTCCTGTCGCTACTTTAGACTCCCCATTATTTGAGTCATAGTTGACTTTTATTTTAGCTGATTCAATGGGGTTTTTATCATAGTCAAAAACTTGACCTTTTGCTAAAACAATTGGCTCTTCCCCTCCTGGACCTTCACATTTACAACTTTCAAGGAAAATCAGCCCTAGACAAATTAAAATCAGGATAATTGGTTTTTTCATAGTGAGTGTTGGTTAGGTTATTATTTCTTTTCCGAAATAACGGTTGATTTGGATTCTGTTTCTTCTTTTTGTGATGTATTGAAAAGTTCAAAAAGCAAATGGATTTTTTCTTCCTGTTCCGAGAGACTTGACATTAATTTTTCACTGGAAGACTTTTGATCCGATAATTGTCTTTTGGTTACTTCTAATTCAGTTTTTAGAGACTCAATGATCTTTTGCTGTTCTTGAATTGCTTTGATTGCCAAAGTTCCAAAACCTGAATAATCAACGATGTATAAGTTGTTCTCCTTTGAGAATTCTACCAAATGAGGAAATATAGGTAAGACATCCTGCGCTATTACTCCTATTTTTTTTGGTTCGTCTTTGAGCTGTGTTTTGAAATGATATTCCATGATTGGTAGATTCATCAGAAGGGGGAGTACACTGGAAGATGAACTTATATTTTTTTTAACCCTTCGATCTGAAGTAGAAGAATAAGCACCTGTAGAACTATTAAATTCACCTCTGTAAGTGTTGTTTGAATATAATCCGAGTGCTCCACCTGCGAATACAGCCATGGACCATTTTAAGGTATTCGATCTTGATACGGTAAAGCCATCTCCGGTGGAAGGTGTTCCTGTCCCGTGTCGTACATCCATTGTTGAATTTGGGGTAGCTACACCTACAGCCAACGTCCCATCCACAATGGCATTATCAGTGCCCGGATTGGAGGTTCCGCCTACGTGAAGACCCGCTGTGGTAGTGATGGTTTGCGCTCCAAAAACAGGACTGACTCTAGATCCAGATAGGCTTCCATCGTCGGCTAAATCAGCAAGGTCTGTATCTTGCGCTTGTACGTTAGTACCAATAACAAGACCTAATGTACTTCGAGCGGTGGCAGCATTCCCATCATCCAAGAGAGTCCTTGCAAAAGAAGTAAGTGATGTAGTAGCATAAACGTCACTGGCTGTTGTATAAATCAATTGATTAGTGGAAGTGGTTAACCCGGCAATTGAGTTCAATCCAGCATCAAATGCCTGGATGTCCGTGCCTGTTTCAAGGTTCACTGTAGACTTAAAAGTAGCTTCATCTGTATCATCCAAAAGGGTACGGGCAAACCCCGTGAGAGGTGTCGTTGCATAGGAGTCAGCACCGTCCGTATAGATCATTCTATTTGCAGCGGTAGTCAGTCCTGCAATGGAAGATAGTCCTGCATCAAAACCCTGAATGTTCGTACCTACTGACAGACCAAGTGTAGCTTGAGCTGCGGAAGCATCTATATCATCTAGCAAAGTGCGACTGAATCCCGTCAGGCTAGTCGTTGCATAAGCATCAGATCCGGTCAGGTATAACATTTGATCTGTTACAGTAGTAAGGCCAGCTATGGAATTGAGCCCTGCATCAAATCCCTGCACATCTGTTCCTATGGTTAAACCAAGATTGGTACGTGCATCAGTTGTGTTGTCTGCATTGGTCCCACCATTAGCTATAGATAATGTATTTGCGGTGATGTTTGCGGCGTTGCTGGTACTCAAACTATAAAGTCCGGAGGTTACTGCAATACGTGGCAAATTTTCTGATCCAATGGTGATTTGTAGAAAATAAGGCGCATTTGCTTCAATATCAAGAGGTTCAACGGTACCCAATACGGTACTGAATATCCCTCGGTCTACTTCAATCGTTTGTGGTTCAGGCCCCCAAACAAGCGTGCCTCCTGATGAAGCGGTATATAATGCAAAAGAGACACTCAGACTACTCTCCGTAATGGGTTCTCCAGCATCGCTGGTAAGATATCCTTGAAAGCTGAGTGTTTGTGGTAGTTGTGCAAGCATAGGAATAGCAATAGCTATGCCTAAAGCCAAGGTGAGGATTTTTTTCATGTGTCTTCTTTTTCAAAGACCACCTGTTCGCCAGAGCGATTTGATCTGGCGAAACTGGAATTCGCGGTAAACTTATTCTTTCTTTGGCTAGTATCTTAAGGAGTCTAAGTTCATGCTCATTTCATGGGTGGTTTAAGCTTTAGAACAATTGGTTTATGTTATGAAGGTACTAAATTTTTGTAAAAAATGGTAAACACCCCAACATGGTCTTTGTAATTATGATGACGTTTTTTGTATCAAATATTTGAATTTTTATTTCTTAGGAACAGGAATAGTTTTTGATAATTTTATGCTTTAATCATTCATAGAGGTCTTTTCTGGTATTGCCCATCGTATTCCAACAGTTTATTGTCATAAAAGTGTTTTTCATCGTTCCTAATAGACTTTTTTCTAACTAAAAAATACCCAAAAGTGGGTATAGACATACTTGGAATAAAAAGACGTATTTGATTTGATTTTGGATAGAAAAGCAACGATAATTTCTGACATTATAGGAGGCTGAATATTGAAAATCTATTCAATTCTTTTTGAATCAAATGATTTGATATAAGCTATTTTTGTAGTTGCATTCATAAAATCCATTCATTGATCAATCCATCCACCATTGAAGAAATTAAGAATCGAATCGACATTGTCGAGGTGGTGGAGGATTTTGTGTCTTTAAAACGTTCGGGTTCAAGTTATAAAGCGCTGAGCCCATTTGCGAATGAAAAGACACCTTCATTTTACGTAGTTCCCTCAAAAGGAATTTTTAAAGACTTTAGTTCTGGCAAAGGAGGAGACGCTATCACCTTTGTGATGGAGGTAGATGGTCTAAGCTATATAGAAGCTCTAAGATACCTAGCTGGTAAATATGGTATTGAAGTAAAAGAGGAAGAGCAGTCTGATGAGGCGATGGAAGCTCAGAATAAGAGAGAGAGCTTATTTATTGTGCTGAATTACGCTAACGAATATTTTCAAGAGGTACTTCATCATTCTGAGGAGGGAAAGTCAATTGGGCTATCTTATTTCAAGGAACGAGGGTTTACAGATGAGACCATTAAGAAATTTGAACTTGGGTACACAAAGGAAATCTGGGATGGTTTATTGAATGAGGCGACTCAAAAAGGGTATAATAAGGATTTACTATCAGAGGCTGGTTTAATCATCGATAAGGACGGAAAAACCTATGATCGTTTTCGTAGCAGAGTTATGTTTCCGATACATAATGTCTCAGGAAAAACGATAGCTTTCGGAGGAAGGAAACTTTCGAGTACAGATAAATCAGCAAAGTATATAAATAGCCCAGAGACCGAACTTTACTTTAAAAGCAAGGTGCTCTATGGCATGTATCAGAGTAAGAATGCTGTTCGTAAAGAAGACAATTGTTACTTGGTAGAGGGATATACTGATGTAATTTCTATGCATCAGGCAGGAATAGAGAATGTAGTGGCTTCTTCAGGAACAGCGCTGACCGAGGATCAAGTGAAACTCATCCGTAGATATTCCGAAAATGTAACGGTCATTTTTGATGGTGACCAGGCAGGCATAAAAGCATCTATGCGTGGGATAGATCTTTTACTTGAAGGAGACCTTAATGTGAAAGCAGTAGCTCTTCCTGATGGAGCTGATCCTGACAGTTATGCCAAAGAACTGGGAGCAGCAGGGTTTAGAGAATATGTTACAGAAGAAGCTCAAGATATTATTCGCTTCAAAACACAAGTTTTACTAGATGAAACTGGTAATGATCCTGTAAAGAAAGCTGGAGTGATCAAGGATATTGTCTCCAGTATCACGAAGATCAACGATCCTGTAAAGCGGACTGTATACATTAAAGAATGCAGTGATTTACTTGGTATTGCAGAATCAGTTTTGATCGGAGAACAGAATAAGATTCTGATTCAGAATCGAAAAAATCAACGTAAAGAAGACTTTAGCGAGCCACCAGTTGAAATGCCACCATTTCCGATGGGTCAAGAGGAACTAGTTGATAATCTTGATATTGGCAGAATTATAGAGTTGCAAGAAAGAGAGAGTATTAGAGTTCTAGTCAACAATAGAAATCGATTTTTAAATTCTACCGTAAATAAGCATTTACAAGAATACTATTATGACGAATTAGAATATGACTTTCAAGGGATCAAATTTGTGAATCCGATTTATCAGGAAATTTTTGAAGTTGTTCAGAAAAATAAAAACTATGAATCTCTTGATACTGATTTTCTTTTAGAAAATGTTTCTGAAAAAGCAAGAAATGTCATAATTGACTTGAGTACCGATAGGTATGAATTAAGTGATAATTGGCAAGGAAAATATAACATCCAAATTCCAACAGAACTTCAGGATTTACATTTAAAGGATGTTTGTTACACCAATATTTTGAGGTGGAAGTTTAGACTGGTTCAAAAAATGATTTTAGATGTTCTAAAGGAATTAAAAAAGGATGAAAAGAGTTCAAATATTAATGAAGATGCTATGAACGAAATAATGGATCTAAAGCAGATCGAGGTGGATATTGCCAATAGGTTAGGGAATGTAATTACAAGGTAAATGCTTGATAAAATAGAAGAGGCCATAGAGGCTATTAAAAATGGTGAGGTGATCATCGTAGTGGATGATGAAGACAGAGAGAATGAAGGGGACTTTATCTGCGCAGCAGAAAAGGTTACTCCAGATATCATCAACTTTATGTCTAAGGAGGGTAGAGGGCTAATATGTGCTTCAATACTCGAAGACAGGTGCTCTGAACTCAACTTGGACTTGATGGTAGGTAAGAACACAGCAACTTTTGAGACTCCATTTACTGTGTCTGTTGATTTGATTGGACATGGAACAACCACAGGAATTTCTACTTCGGACAGAGCGAAAACCATTCAGGCCTTAGTCAACCCGAAAACAACACCTGAAGACTTGGGGCGTCCCGGGCATATTTTCCCGCTAAAGGCGAAACAAGGTGGGGTGCTTAGGAGAGCTGGTCATACGGAAGCGGCTGTAGATTTTTCCAGATTAGCGGGTTTGACACCTGGAGGTGTGTTGGTGGAAATTTTGAAAGATGATGGAACCATGGCGCGTCTTCCAGATTGTAGGGAAATTGCAGACAAGTTCGATTTGAAACTAGTCTCAATTGCAGATTTGATTGAGTACCGGATGAAAAAAGAATCAATGGTAGAAGAGGAGATAGAAGTCAAAATGCCTACCAATTGGGGAGATTTTCAACTAAAATCATTCAAGCAAGAAAACACTGAGGAACAACACCTTGCTCTTGTTAAAGGAACATGGGAAAAGGATGAGCCTATATTAGTGAGAGTGCATAGCTCTTGTATGACTGGAGATATATTTGGGTCTTGCAGGTGCGATTGTGGAGGCCAATTGCATGGAGCTATGAAGATGGTTGAGGATGCTGGAAAGGGAGTGGTGCTTTACATGAACCAAGAGGGCAGAGGTATTGGGTTACTTAACAAGCTCAAAGCATATAAATTGCAAGAAGAAGGTAGAGATACCGTAGAAGCAAACCTTGAGCTAGGGTTTAAGTCAGATCAACGAGATTATGGAGTCGGTGCTCAAATTCTTCGAAAATTGGGTGTCACCAAGTTAAAATTGATTACAAATAATCCTAAAAAACGGGTAGGTTTGATGGGGTATGGCTTGGAAATTGTAGAAAATATCGGAATCGAGATAGCACCTAATAAGCATAATCAGAAGTACCTAGAAACTAAAAGAGATAAATTAGGACACGAAATATTGAGATGAGACACTTTCTCGCATTTTTATTATTTAACATCACAATTACGCTGGTTGGTCAACAATTCTCCTCAGAAGTATTTCATGAAGGTTTTATGATTACCAATGAGCGGGATACAATCAAGGGTGATTTGAAGTATGACATGGATGCCAATATTCTGACGGTAATCTATAAGGGAAAGACTAAATCATTTTCGAGTCATAAAGTATTCTACTTTGAAATATTCGATAACATACTCAATAACTATCGACAGTTTTATTCCCTTCCCTATACGGTCAATTTTGATTATAAAATTCCTGTATTTTTTGAATTAGTCTATGAGGGAAAGATTTCTTTGATGACACGAGAGCGATTGATAAGTCAGACGGTCAATAGCTCTACGGCTTACTGGGGTGGTGGAAATGCTACACAAGTCATTGTAAAGTATACGTTCTACTTTTTAGATGACAAAGGGAAAATCACGTACTTTAATGGTAAAAGAAAGGACCTTCTTAATTTCATGTCGAAGAAGGGCTCTGATGTTAAGAAATTTATCAAAGACAATAGATTAAATACGGACGAGATGCCCGATTTGGTTCGTATAACCTCATTTTATAACTCTATCTAACATATGGCTAAACCTCTTATTCTGGTTTGTAATGATGACGGTATCACCTCACGCGGGATACGAAAGCTTATTAATATAGTAAAAGAACTAGGAGAGGTTGTGGTGGTGGCACCAGATAGTCCACAATCCGGCATGGGACACGCCATAACTGTTGGCGATACACTCAAGTTGACTAAAAATGATCTGTTTGGAGATATTGAAGCTTATGAGTGTAGTGGCACACCTGCTGACTGTATCAAGCTAGCTAAGCACTATGCTTTAAAAGATAGAAAAATAGATTTGATTGTTTCTGGAGTTAATCATGGAAGCAATAGTTCAATAAGCGTGCTATACTCTGGTACTATGAGTGCGGCAATTGAAGGGGCAATTGAGGGAGTTCCGTCCATTGGATTCTCACTGTGTGATTATGATCCATCTGCTAATATGGATCATATAGATGAGTACCTTCGAAAGGTTGTGGAAGAAGCTTTAAAGAATGGAATTCCAAAAGGAATTGCTTTGAATGTGAACTTTCCTGTTCACCAAAAAGAGCCTATTAGAGGAATAAAAGTTTGTCGTCAGGCCAATGCCAATTGGGAAGAGGATTTTGATGAAAGAAAAGACCCCTATGGTCGAACTTACTTTTGGATGGTTGGGAACTTTGTTAATCATGATAAAGGAGAGGACAATGACGAGTGGGCTTTAGCTAATAACTATATCTCAATCGTGCCTTGTCAGTTTGATATGACAGGTCATCATGCTATTTCTCAAATCAATGAGATGTGGGATTTAAATAATTGATTTATCTATATATAGAATTATATATTTGACTACCGTTCCTAATCTGAAAGTCGTGGTTAGCTGACGTTTCATTTTCAAGTTGTTTTAAATAGGCTTTTTTTGCGTTATCATACTGACTCATAGATGCAACTCCTGTAATGATTCCAAAACTGGCTGCTGCTCCAGAAGCACTGTACATCATATTTGGAACTTTTGTACCGACTTCAAACTCCTGTAGGATGATTCCTGCTGCTAGTGCACTTGCTGAGATGATGAATGATACATTTGATGCTTTTCTTGATTCCTGATATTTCAATAACGGAACTCTTACCTCTGAACTTAGATTTTGATCATTAAGCTCTAATGGTTGATAATTTTTTAGTTTGTCTTGTATTTCCGCTAATGATTCAGGTCCCTTAAAAGTATAGTGCTCTATAGCTTTTTCATATTGGTCAGATGCTGAAATATAAATGCCAAGACCTGTAGCTGATACGATTGTCCCCAAGAGACCAGTATAGATGGCTCCTATGTTAGCTTCATGATTATCAGGACCTTCTATTTTAGAGGCAGAGATCAAAATTGCTGCCCCTAAGGCCATAAGTGTTCCGCCAGTTAGTTTTCGAGATTGAAATTTCTGCAGATGGGTCTTGGCTTTATGACTATTATCTTGATTTAAAATCAATCTTTTTATTTCTTTTCTTTTCAATGAATCAATATTTTGCGTATACTGGCTTTGTGAGAAAAAAGGCATAGCTATAACAAGCAAAAGAAGTATGTTTTTTAACATGATAAAGGATTTGGTCGATTTAGATATTAGTTGCTAAAGCTGCCGTAAACCCCTAAGTCTAAGCAAGAATTTTAAAGTAGTAACTATCTCTTCTTTAACTCATAAACGTCCTTACGACGATCCTTTAGGTTGTTCACACTGCCAAACATATGAAGCTCTCTTAGGTCATCCACATCCACATCAGCGATGAGAATCATTTCGGTGTTTGGCGTAGCTTCTGCTTTGATTCCATTCGTTGGAAATGCAAAATCACATGGCGTAAATACCATGGATTGGGCAAACTGAATATCCATGTTGTGGACATTAGGCAAGTTGCCAACACTTCCTGCAATGGCTACATAACATTCATTTTCAATGGCTCTGGCCTGTGCGCAGTTTCTTACTCTGGAATATCCATTTTGTGTATCCGTAAGAAAGGGGACGAATAAAATGTCCATTTCTTCATCGGCCAATAAACGACTCAGTTCAGGAAACTCTACATCGTAGCATATGAGAACGCCTATTTTTCCACAGTCAGTATCGAATGTCTGTAATGTTTTTCCTCCTTCCATACCCCAGATTTTCGATTCGTCCGGTGTTACATGAAGTTTTTCGTATCGTTCAGTTGACCCGTCTCTGCGGCATAGGTATCCAACATTATAAAGTCTATCATGTTGAATTTCAGGCATGCTGCCTGTTATGATATTGATGTTGTACGAAATTGCCAACCGAGAAAAACGATTGACGATTTCATCAGTATGCTTAGCCAATTCTCTGATAGCATCTGGTTCAGATAAATGATTATCCTCTGCCATCAGTGGAGCGTTGAAAAACTCTGGAAAAAGTGCAAAGTCTGATCGGTAGTCTGAAACAGCATCGATGAAATATTCAGCTTGCTGCATGAGTTCGTCAAGTCCTCGATAAGATCTCATTTGCCATTGTATCAATCCGAGTCTAACGACACGTTTGATAGAGCTTGCTTTGTCGGTTTCTTCTTCAAAGTAGATATTATCCCATTCGAGCAGAACAGCATAATCTTTGGATTCTTTGTCACCTTCAAGATACCCCTTCAGTATTTTGGAAACATGAAAGTCATTGTTGATTTGAAAGTTAAGAACGGGATCTTCTACCTCTTTTTTCTTAACCTTATCTATATATTGTCGTGGGGTTAAATCATCAGCATATTTATGATAATTAGGTATACGACCTCCAAATGCGATGCTTTGCAAATTCATTCGCTCACACAATTCTTTCCGATAATCATAAAGTCTTCTTCCGAGTCTTAAACCGCGAAATTCTGGCTTGATGAAAAGGTCCACTCCGTAGAGAACATCCCCCTGAGGATCATGTGTGTTGAATGTATAATTTCCAGTGATTTGCCTGTAAGTATGGCGTCTTTGAGCCAATGTGTTTTTGGTAATCAAGGAAAGAGCGCATCCCGCCATCTGACCATTAACCTTAATGACTACCTGTCCTTCAGGAAAAAGGTTTATCAACTTGGCTATTTCGTGCTTCTCCCAATAGTTATCTTCAACCTTTTGGTACGATTCAATCATGGCTTTTTTCAATTCCTGATAATCGTTCAGATTCAAGTAGGTCAACTCTACATTGTCAATGTCAATATTCCCCATGATGTAAATGTAAGGAGCTTATATTTTAATTTTCCTAGGCTAAGACTTCTCGATGGCCTGGTTTTTGGATAACTGGTCAGAAATCTAAATTTTATGAAAGCAATCTCACCAACTATCGTTCTTCTATTCTTAAGTTTTTTAACCTTTGGTCAAGATGCATTGAATGAAGGTAATCGAATTCTGGGAGGAGGGATGACATTTAACCATCGAGAGGCAGAAAAGGATTCTCCTTATAACCTGATTAGTAACATCTATAATGATGAGCAAACCAATAAATTTTTCTCCTTTTCGCCGTATTACGGAAGGCTTTATAAGGATGATGTTATGGTTGGTTTACGTTTGAATATAGCCACCAGAAACAATCTGAATATAGATGAGGACGAATTTGATATTCGGAGAAATGAATTTAAGTCCAACTCTATTGGAGTGGGAGGTTTTTTGAGGAGGTACTATCGATCCAATGATAATTTTGGTCTATTCTTAGAGTCAGGAATAGATTTCACTAGATATACTTCCAAAAGTGAGTCGACTAGAACAATATTTGATGATAGTCAAGGTGACCGTCATGAAGTATTTGGAGAGGAATCAAATGAGGTTTCCGTAGATGCGAGAGTAGGCTTATACTATTTCCTATTTTCTAAGTTATCCATTGAAACAAACCTGTTAAGAGTTTCTGTTTCTTATCGGCATCAAAATTTTGAGAGAAGAGACATTAGAAATGATGAGTTTACTAAAGGAGAGGGAAATGTTTCAACTGCCGGTCTTAATTTAGTAAACCAATTTACTTTCGATAAAATATTCACCCTTAACTACTATTTCTGATAAAGCTGATGCAAGTAAGTCTTTAATGGATATATTAGTCGCATGCGTAAATTCCAATTGATTGGATTAATACTGGTGGCAGTTTTTATCGCCACTTTATGGGGGAGTAGTTGGTTAGAGGATAAAATCGAAAGTGAAATTCAGTCTATTTCATTTCTCACATATGACTCGTTAGAGGTACGTGTTTTTAGTAGGTCTTTAGAAATTTTCAATCTAACGGGTAAAAAGGACAAGTATACTGGAGAAATTGATCTATTGAAGCTAAAAGGGTTAGAGTTAATTCCTCTTATTAGAAACAAGCAATTTATTGTCGAGGAGATCCTTATCGAAGGAATGGATCTTAGCTACCAACTCATTCAGTCGGAAAAGAGGGGTTCAGTAGAGACAAAGAAAAATAGTGGGCCTGATATACCTGATTTTCTTGTTAAATCAATAGATGTAAGAGATGGTTTCTTTTCAATACTTGACAATAGAGATAGTCTCCTTTTCTCAACTAAACTAGTGGCTTCAATGGTGGACTTCACCACAAGAGATGTTCGGAAGCCACGAGAGATACCTTATAAGCTAAAGTTTTTAGAAGCAGACAGTGCTCGTTTTTTTACGAAAAATGATCTTTACGAAATTGATATAGCGAGCCTCAAATATGACGAATCATCATTAAGTATAGATAGTATAAGACTGACAAGTAGAGTGGCTAAACTGGAGATAGGAACTAAAGTTGGACATGAGGTAGATTGGTACAATGCTAGCATTGATTCAGTATCACTAGATATAGTTGATACGAAAACATTTTTGAAGCAACCAAGAGTTAGAGAGATGATTATTTATCAACCTGTATTAAATGTTTTTCGTGATAAGAGACTTCCATTTCCTAAGGAGAACAGACCTCTATTGGTGAGAGATGTTCTTTCCAATAGTGAGTTTGCGTTTTCATTTGATACGATTCAAATACAGAACGGGAGTATCACCTATGAAGAGTTTGTAAAGAAAGAAAAAGGCCCAGGTGAAGTTTCATTTGCTGAACTAAGCTCGATGATCACAAACTTTACTTCATACAGTTTTGAAAAAAACATCTCACCGAGATTAATTTCTACATGCAAGCTATATGATAAAACTCCTTTTTACCTGGATGTCTCTTTTCCTGATAATGTGATGTCTACGAATACCTACATCAAGGGAAAACTACTTCCAATAGATTTGACAGTATTTAATAAGATGATCAAGTATGTTTCAGTAGTAGAAATTGAAAGCGGAGGGTCTAGCATGTTAGAATTTGAATTTACGCATACAGATAAGCATTCGACAGGAGAAATGAAGTTTGCTTACGAAGATTTGTCAATTGCTTTTTTAGAAAAACAAGAATCTGACTCTGATGGAGTTCTTAGTGCTATCAAGGGGTTCTTTGTGAACACTTTTATTGTTGACAGTAATAATAATTTTGAATCTGATAAATTCAGAGTTGGGAAAGTTGATTTTCATCGAATTGAAAATAAGTCAATGTTTAATTTTTGGTGGGGATCAATTCTTACGGGCTTCAAATCAAGTACTGGAGTCGATGCATCAGGGAAAAAGATTGATGTGAATTAGCCAACTACTTCAAACTTGTAGGTTGATAGGTGACCTATAGCATTCTTGCAAGGACTATCTCAATCTGATTTACCGATTCACCTTCTTTTTTTGAAAACGTGATTTTTACTTTTTCCCCTTCTTTTGTTAGCATCTTTCTTAGGTTGTCGATATTGCTTGAATCACTTTCATTAATCGAAAGAATACGATCGTCTTGTCTCAAGCCCATTTGGTATGCTAAAGACTCTTCTACAATACTGCTGACCACAATCTCAGTTTCCACTTCTTTTAATTCTATACCACTTACAGGAAAATGAAATGGGTTGTGATAATGTTCATTTGGCTTTAGATAAATCATCATATGCTTGTAATCGATGATAATATCAAATCTTGAGCTTATTAAGTTACCAACTAGTCCTAAGTAATCACCTTCGCTAAAAACACCTGAATCAGCAGTGGATATCTCTACGACCATTGAGCCGAGATTGAAGGTGTCTATCTCGATAGACTTTATAGTAGCGAGCATATGATCCGCATTCGTATTTAACCCCCACCCACTAGTTGTAACAGTTTTACCAATTTTTTCAATCAATCCATTTTTCTCTGCAAAGGGTTTTCCTACCCTCATGGTTAGCCCTGCTCCTGTATCAAAAAGAACATTGCCTTCAAATTTTTCATTATTCTCTAAAGTCATCGATACATTAAACTGAGGTATTTTAGTATCGTTGTAAAATTGAAATGCAATGGGTTTGTGTTCCATAATATCGGTCTCTTGAACTCTTTCAAAGAATGCTAATTCTTGATTTATATAATCAATTTTCACAATGTATTTCTGAAGTAAATCATACCCGATGATCCCATCATACGACTGATCGATGTGTAAAAGATCAGACAGAATAAAATGAATATTATTTAACGATATTTCTTTAGATAGAAATAAGCTTTGATTTAAAACATAACCTAGTGAACGACGACCACTCACGCCGGTTACAGTAACCTGGCCATCTGGTTTGAGGCCTATTTTTTCAGCAAGTTTCGCATCAAATACGGTACACTCAGCACCCGTATCAAATACAAAACTTCTATCTACACCAGTAGCATCCTTAAATTTTAGAATGATATGACTGTTGTGCATTTCAAATGGCATAGTTGCTATTTGAGCACAAAGCTTCGTTCCAAACAAAATAAGGAACAGTAATGACAGAAAATGATACTTTTTCAACTCTATAACTGGTTACCGATTCTAGGGAAGTAGCTGGTGAGCATTCCCTTTTGACTAGACTAGTATCTGTAAGTAAAAGTAATAAGCGTAGAGCAAAGAATCAATTTGAATTTATTGATAGTCGAACATTAAAATCGCTGATTCATTCGAATGCCCACGTACTTATGAAATCTAGCTTCGGTAGTTTCCTTGGTACGTCTGTAGTAAAGCAAGGCAAAATCAAATTTTGTCCAGCTAGCCATGACTCCTGCACGCATCTGAAAAATCCATGGTTCACGTGTTTCTGTGTAGATAGACTCTTCGCCTATTAAGTTCCCTTCTATGGTGGCATTGTATGCTGCATATTCAAGTCCGGGACTGATAAAGAAATAAAACTCATGTTGTCCAGGACCATCATTTTCAATGCCCAGTACCCCATTGTATTGCGTAGAATAATCGATGGTTCTGATGTTTCCCAATCGCATCATGAACTCTTGCCTGGCATGCGTAAATGTTGTGCCAAATGCCAGATTGGATTCTGATATTAAGTCGATTGATTTACTGGTTGCGAGCGTACTTGCATAAGTTCCATAGGCATTGATGATAGGTGCGTTGTTAATTTCATATCGCCATCCTAATGGCAATTGCATACCGAAAGTTTTATGCCAGTTGAATTGTAGATCTCCTGTTCTGAGTGCTGGTCCCATCCAGCCAAGTTCAAGTTTTAGTTTTAAATAGGATTGTTTAGAATAATAATACTCATTCGAAGCAGCCAAGGCTAATTGACCAGCATATGGCCTGTCCATATCTTCAACATTCTCCCAAAACAAATGTCTGGGGCTATAAATTCGATGATTCAAATCGTATGAGCGGATGACTTTCGTTGTGCCCGATTTCCATTTAGTAGAATCAGTCAACACCCGATATCTTATGGCTAGTCCTTGGCTATAGTATTGATCTCTGCTGAGGTTAAGTGTGTAGGCGTCATTTTCATTTTCTACTTGAAGTTCTCGAATCAAGTATTTTTTTTGAGAAAAGCTTTCTAGCGAAAAGCCCAACAAAGCGATAAGAATTAGTTTACGCATTGCTGTAAAATTAGCAAGGTTCACACTTTTCTTCTGGAGTTTCGAACTCAATAGTCGTGTGGTTGATACCTAAGCTGATCAGGCGACTCTTTGATTCTACTTTGATTTGCCTTAATTCCGCTAAGGAAAGTTTGCTAGATACGATCAAATGGATGGAAAGAATATGATATTCACCGTCCATTGACCAAATATGACAATCGTGAACATCAATTACATTTGGTACACCCAGGATAGTCTTATGAATTTCATCGATTTTAATGTCAATTGGAGTTCCTTGTAAAATGATTCTGAAACTTTCTTTTAGGTTTTTAAAGACATTGAATAAGATATATAGTGCTATTAAAATGGATAAAACGGGATCAATGATTGGAACATCCCAGAAATGCATAACTATAGAACCTATCAGAACAGCTATCCAGCCGAGTATGTCCTCTAGCAAATGTGTATAAACTGCTTTTTCATTTATTGTTTTTCCATGACTCAGTTTGAAAGCAGCAGCTCCATTTACAATCACTCCACCAATTGCAAGAAGGATCATCCCTGAAGTATCCGGATGAATGGGGTTAAGTAATCTTGGAATCGCTTCGACTACAATAAAAATAGATCCAGTTATGAGTACAATGGAGTTAATCAGGGCACCAAGAACAGAAAAGCGTTTGTAGCCATAAGAAAAATCACGATTGCTGCCTTTTTGGGATATTCGTGCGAAGTACCATGATACACCTAATGAAAGACTATCTCCTAAGTCATGAAGGGCATCAGAAAGGATGGCGACACTATTGGTCAATAGTCCACCAATAATCTCGATTATAGCAAAACCAAGATTGAGGAAGAAGGCAACTTTAATGTTGCCTTCCGAATGACTATGATGGTGGTGCGAGTGCGCCACAACGAGTTTTTATATACTTCTATTCAGGTCGTATTCTTCTAGGTAATCGGCTACCTTCCTTACAAACATACCTCCTAGAGCTCCATCTACTACACGATGGTCATAGCTATGAGAAAGGAACATCTTACTCCTGATCCCAATCATATCTCCTTCTGGAGTTTCTACAACGGAAGGCTTCTTCTGAATGGCTCCCAGCGCCATGATAGCTACCTGTGGTTGCATGATGATAGGAGTGCCCATTACATTGCCGAATGATCCTACGTTTGAAACGGTGTACGTTCCACCTTGTAATTCATCAGGCTTCAGTTTGTTTTCTCTTGCTCTTTTGGCTAAATCATTGACTTTCTTCGTAATTCCAACAAGGCTTAATTGATCTGCATTGTGAATGACAGGCACAATTAAGTTTCCACTAGGAAGGGCGGTTGCCATCCCAATATTGATTGCTTTTTTCTTAACAATGTTGGTCCCATCAACTTGAACATTAATCATCGGAAAGTCTTTGATTGCTCTGACGATTGCTTCAATGAGAATGGGAGTAAACGTTAGTTTTTCACCTTCTCTGCTTAAGAATTCATTCTTAACCTTGTTTCTCCAGCCAACCACTTTGGTCACATCAGCTTCTACGAAAGAAGTAACATGAGGAGAGATATGCTTGGACGCTACCATCCTCTCTGAAATCATCTTACGCATGCGATCCATCTCAATGATTTCATCGCCACCATCTACCGCCACAGGCATAGGTTGATGTGAAGCTGAAGGCATAGCAGAAGCTGCGGAGGTAGTTGCTTTTGCCGGTATTCCTCCTGGTTTTCGTGTTTTTACATAGTTGAGAATATCATTCTTAGTTACTCTGCCTTCTTTGCCAGAGCCACCGATAGATTCCAATTCGCCAACAGAAATACCTTCTTCCTTCGCAATGCTTCTTACTAGAGGTGAGAAAAACTTTCCAGAATCAGATGTTCTGGGTACAGATATTCCATTGCTTGCTGAGGCTGTTGATATAGCAGTTTCTAAAATTTCTTCTGCTTTTTCTACAGGATTTGACTCTTTTTGACTTTCGGCAGGAGTAGGGGTGGATCCTCCGGCTTCACCGTCTGTTTCAATGATCGCAATTGGTTTTCCAACCTCAATTACATCACCTTCACCAGCCAAGACCTCTTTTAATACTCCTGCATGTGTAGCTGGTATTTCTGTATCAACCTTGTCTGTAGCGACTTCAAGGATCGATTCATCTTCTTCAATGGTATCTCCCACATTTTTCAACCATGCAAGCACAGTTCCTTCCATCACACTTTCGCCCATCTTAGGCATGACCATTTCTACAGTTGCCATATTATATTTTGTTTATAGGTTGTTTATTTCGTTCTCAAAGATAATAATTTTGTTAATCCTTATCTAGGTTTATTCTAATCATGTTAAGTGCGGCAATGGCACTGTATTGAATATTGATCCCTCGATCCTTAGTTAACTGTAGCTTCTTTGCTACAGTTCTCTTCTCGTCAGAATACCCTATCCAAACTGTTCCAACAGGTTTTTCTTTTGTCCCTCCTCCAGGACCAGCCACACCACTTATCGATATACCTACATTGGTTCTGAATTCTTTCCTTACATTTTCTGCCAAAGCTAAAACAACAGGTTCACTGACGGCCCCATGATTTTGAATGATTTCTTTCCCAACGTGTAATTGCTCGTTTTTTAGTTGATTGGAATACGGAACAAACGCACCATTGAACCACTCTGAACTCCCGGGTACAGAGGTTATTTTATGAGACAAAAAGCCGCCGGTACAGCTTTCAGCAACTGCTAGACTATATTTTTTTTCTTTCAACATTCTACCGATAGCTTCTTCAATTTCTTCATTATCAAAACCGTAAACATATTTATCAATTAAAGGAAGGACTTTATCTATCTCATGTTGAACTTCCTTTTTTACTTTTTCTCCATCACCAGATGTGGTTAACCGAAGCTTAACACTGCCCATTGTTGGGAGATAGGCGAGTTTGATATGGTTTGGCAATGATTGTTCCCACTTCTCAATTTGTTCTGCCAACTTGGATTCAGGGATTCCAATGGTTCTTATCATCCGGTGGTAAATACCATCTTTGATAAAAGCAGAACGAAGTTTTGGCAGTATGGTATCCTGCATCATTCGCTTCATCTCATAGGGTACACCAGGCATTGAAACGATTACTTTTTGGTTTCGTTCAAACCACATCCCGGGAGCAGTTCCGATTAGGTTTGGTACTGCTACACAATTAGCAGGGAGATCCGCTTGTTGCTCATTCAGATCTGACATCTCCCTTCCAGCTTTTGAAAAAAGCGTCTGGATATTTTTTAGTACTTCCTCATTTCTAATAAGATGCGTATTGAAGTATTCAACCAGACATGGTTTGGTTAAGTCATCATTAGTAGGGCCCAAACCACCTGTGATCAGTATAATATCTGCTGATTTTTCAGCTTCGCTAAGGTGAAGCAAAATTTCATCTTTTGAATCTCCAATGGTAACTTTCTTGATCACACGAATGCCAAGACTATCAAGTTCTCCACTCATCCAATGTGAGTTTGTGTCTAGTGTCTGACCGTATAAAATTTCGTCACCTATTGAAATGAGTATCGCTTTTGCAGGCATTTATATTTTGAATAATTAAAATAAGAGTCTTAGAGAATTTGATGATCCAAAAATACCAACAAGCATATGAAGTCAAAGTTCAATTTTTATCAATGGTTTGATTTTAAGTTATACTGCTCAAATCGATTGAGTTATAAATGATGAAATAGAGTGATTAATACGACTGTAGAACGACATGGAAGGAGGTGATTGGGTAAGAAACAACAGCCGAAACTCCAAAAAAAGATGTTAAAAGAACAGGATTTATTAATTTCGCCGAAACTCAGCTTCGTATGCTTACCGAACTACAAACCAATAAGTTAGAACGTTTTTTTTATATTCTTGATTTCGATCGTAACGGAATTATCGAGAAAGAGGATTTTATAGGTATTGCAGAAAACCTGTGTATTCTCTGGGGAATAAAGGAAGAGAATGAGAAATACAAAAAGATTGTTTCAGGATTTGAAGATAGCTGGAATCGCTTCAATTTCTTTGTGAATAATAATGATGGACGTGCTAATTGGGATCATTGGATTCACTTCGCAGAAGAAATGATCATCAATGGGGATGAAAATCTCTTTAACGAATATGTAGAAAACTATGTAGGCGAGTTGTTTGACAATTTCGATATGGACAAAGATGGATACATTAATTTGGATGAATTTATTGATCTTTTTGTCGCTTACAGAATAGAAGTTCGTTTTGCAGCTAAGGCATTTAGGAAATTAGACCTTAATCATGATGATTTGATAAGTCGAGGAGAACTTATCAAAGCGGTTAAAGAATTCTTTAGGAGTGAAGATCCGGATGCTCCAGGGAATTGGCTATTTGGACGAGGAGTTTTGCCGAACTAATGGGATATTATCCTTATTAATCTTAACCTTCACTTTTCCTTTTGTCATCAGTTCTCTTAGAAGCCTTTCCAGAGGGAAAATGAGAAACGCGATTGAAGCGTCCAACAGAAAGTCTACGACAGGAGTACTCTTGAAACTAAAAAGCGACCCAATTGCACTTTGCAAAAACTCAATTATGAGAACTAAAGTAAGGAGAGTTAACCCGCTTCTCAGCAATCTATTCTTAGAACTATCCTGATTCAATCGGGTAGATAAGAACACGAGTCCTCCAAAGAATGTAATTTGAATTGCATAGAACCATGGTGTTTGCCAATAGGGAGGCTTAACTGAAAAGGACAACATTTCACCTTCCTCTACCCGTCCGAATGTATCTCGGGAGCGTACAAGAAGCTTGTAATTCCCTTCAGGTAAGAAAGTAAAGTCAATGGACTTGCTTCGAGTCCATTCAGACCATTCATTGTGAAGGCCATTAAGTTTGTATTGAAACTCTGGATTCAATAATCCTAAGAAATCTGGTTTTGAAAGTTCCACACTCAAAAAATTCTCATCATAGCTGAGAACAAACTTTTTAGATTGATCTATTTCTCCATTTTCGTTAGATACCTTCTTTAGAAAGAAGTTAAAACTCTCCATACCACCTTTTTTGAAAGGGTCATATTTAAGGATATCGTTTTCTTGCGTAATGAGCCATAGTTGCCCAGAGCTTTTGTCAGCTGAGATTGCTCTTAAGTCAGGAAATAGTCCCAAATATTCAAGAGTCTCTACCTGACCATTTTCCTTCAGATGATTCCATACTTTTCCATTAAATACCCATACTCCTCGCTCGATAGGATCGAATATGTGATGTATAGGAATACCCAGCCTATTTTTAAGTTCATGATTTTCAAGAACGGTATTCGAAGAGGAATCAAAAAAGAAATAGCCTTGGGAGTTGATAAAATAAAGCGTATCCTTCCGATTTAGAATATTTACTTCATCCAGGAAAATATTGTTTAAAGCCAGCTCCTCATCAATAGAAAAAGTAGAATCTGTTGACGTTGTTTTATAAATGGCTGAGGATCCAGCCATCCACATATTTCCACTATCGTCCTCTTTCATGCTTACGATGATATCATTCATGGATTCACTCATCTGCTCAACCCACACATCCTCGATCAACGTGTAAACTTTTACTTCAAGGTCTGAAGTGCTAATCACTAATTGCTCTTTGTTATTAACAAGAAAGGACCGTATGCTTTCCGGTATAATGATTTGTGCGTCAGACTTAGAGACCTCATAAATGCCAGAAGTACTTACTGCCAATAGCTTTCCTTTGTAGGGGAGTAGTGAAATAAACTTTCCGTTCGCACCATCTACTTTTTTAAAGGCATAGTTTATGTCAACAGGTATTTTTCTGACTTTCCTAACGTATTTGGTGTTTTTATCAGGCTTGCCTTTTACTTTTTCTACACTGTTATCCCCATCAAATATGTCAGCGATGGATTTAAACAATCCTTTTTTCTTGTCTGAATCTTCATCGCTTTTTGCTCTCTTTTTCTTGCCAAAAAGTCGTTTTAAAAAAGGCTTTTCACTTTCTTCTTTTGTTTCAACAGTTTTTTGCTTCTGGGAGATAGGTTTTCTTTTTTTTCTTTTTACCTCGTAATACACTTTGTTTTCAAAGATTGTATCCTGATCAAAAAAGTAAAGCCCAAGGCTGGTAGTTACCCACAGATCTTTCTGATAGCTCGATACACTAGTGAGATTACCATTAAGTCCATGAAAGTGTGAATAGCTATATGCCGGAAATAAAGGAGCAATATGCGTTATACCAAACTGATGAGCTGCCCAGATACCATTCGAGTTGTCAGTATGTATAGTATAGATTTCATTATCAGGAAGTCCAGCTTGATAATCTGTGATTTCCAGGTATTCTTTGTCATTTATGTTGAATAGGACAAGTCCACTTTCAAAAGTTGAACACACAAAAAGTGAATCATTCAACCATTTAATCTCTTTCACCTCAAAACCTAGCTCATCGATTTTCTTACTTTGAGTTAATTCTTTGAATTCAACATCTTGATATTGATAGATCTTATTATTGAAGCCCAATACTAAATCAGGGTTTCCTTTTCTTTGATCTGCAAAGGAGACTTTTTGCTGAGGACTAATTTTGGTTAAAGAATCATTTATCAAAAAAGTCTGATTATCAGATGCGTTCACAAATATTTCCGTATCTAATTCATAGATATTGATGAAGTTTCCATTATGATGTTTGATTTTCTTAGAATATATGTCGTACACTATCAAATTTTCACTTCCTAAGAAATAGACTTTGTTATTGAAATGATGCGTTTCTAAGAATAGATCATTGAGTGTATCAGTTTCAAGAATAGGTTTGTATTGAATGGCTTTGTTATGAAAGTCGATCATGCCAATAGATCCTATGCAGCCCACATATACTACATCACTAGAGTCAACGGCGATAGAAAGTGCTGCTGATGGAGTTTTGTAATAATCCCACGCCTCTCCGTCATACTTTAATACACCGGATCTATTGGCGATACATAGTCTGCCATAGTTGTCATTGGTGATTTCAAAGTTTGAATTATCTATATTAGAATGTCGAGGAAAGTGATGAGTTAATAGAAAGTCTCCTTGTTGAGCTTTAAGAGTGATGAATGGAAGAAAGAAGAAAACCAGCAAAATTTTTCTCATCTCTCGAAATTAGTGGAAGTAGTATGAAAAAAATCATAAAGGATGTTATCAAATCTATTGCTGGATTTATTCTTCTGTTTAATATTCTAGCCTTGCTTTGGGTATTGATCTATGCAGTAGTTCCAATACCAACCACCAAGCTTATGGTTATCGAGAGCCAGGTTAAGAAAATAGACTATAGGTGGAAGGATCTCGAAGAGATTTCTGGTAGGCTACAGCTAGCAGTTATGTGTTCGGAAGATCAAAATTTTTTACTTCATGAAGGCCTTGATTTTAAGTCTATAAAGAAAGCAGAGGACGTGAATAAGAAAGGCGGGAGGATGAAAGGGGCAAGTACCATTACACAGCAAGTAGCCAAAAATTTATTCTTGTGGCCAGATAGAACTTATACTAGAAAAGCGGCTGAACTCTACTTTTCATTGCTCATCGAGATTATTTGGAGTAAAGAAAGAATCATGGAAGTTTATCTGAATATTGCAGAATTTGGAAATGGAATTTTTGGCGCTGAAGCAGCTTCTCAGGTATACTTCAAAAAATCAGCAAAAGATTTAAGTGTCACTCAAGCAGCATCTCTTGCTGCGATATTGCCAAGTCCTAAAAAGTATTCAGCTATTGCTCCTAGTGCATATGTAAAAGGAAGGATTGATTGGATTAAGAAACAAATGTGGTATTGGGGTTATGAAATGACCTATGATAAAGAATTTGTTGAAAAAATGATCAAATAATTACTTCATCAACAACTCTTGCTCAATAAACTGGCCTCCAATGTTGAGTTTGACAATGTACAGACCCTTCTTCAGCATTGAAAAATCCAATTCGCCTTTAGGTGTCTTTTGTGTGAACACTTTTTTCCCATCAATACTATAAACGGTAAGCTCTTCGATTTTTGAGGTGCCATAAAAAAACACACTCCCTTTTGAAGGATTCGGATACAAGTAAGATGTTTCTGCTAGTACCGCCCCCAATGGAGGAGAAAAATCAAGCTGTAAGGTATCTGATGCTTCACAGCCTTCTCGAGTAGTTACTTTGAGTACAACTTCGTAGATTTCATTATTAAAAAAGAAAGTTGGGTTTTGGAGTGTTTCTGATTGTTCGCCATTGATGAACCACCTCCATGAGTCTATCTCATTGTTTGAGTTGGCAAACAATTGGACTTTATATTTTTCACCAACTTGAGTTGTTACTGGGGATATCTCTACTTCAGGAGATTCATTATCAATATTTACTTCGATTAGCTTGCCTGGTAGACCATCGTCTAAGCTTACTATATATACTTTAGAATGTTCATTTGTTATTAATTGCTTTCCCTTTTTTATTAGGCTGGTCAATTCAGGATCATTGTAAAAACCAAAGTAAGTCCCATTTTCTGGAGCAATTGTTACCACTTCTTCGCCACAGGATACCAAATTGCTTTGTGAAGCGAAAGGAGAAGTGCTCATAGAGATTGTTTGCTGTATCTCTTTAATGCAATCATCATTACTCGTTATTCTGAGTCTAACATTTACCTCACCAGTAAATGCAACCATCTGAATATTTTCAGTAGAACCAGAAGGGGTGTCGTCTATAAACCATTCTATGGTGGATCCCATCTTAAAACCTATGGCCGATAGTATGATTTGGTGATTCACTGAAGTAGTATCAGGAGCAAATGATAATTGTCCGGCTACTTCCTTAACATCAATTTCGAAAGGCACCTTTTCGCTTTCAAATGAACCGTATACTCCACTCACATAAATGGTTGTATCAAATTTGATAGCATCAACTTGGATTGCAGTTCCACTTATGGAAGGATCTAATTGATCCTCAAATGCAAAAAGATGAATTTTTTCTGCGTCTGAAACATCAATGATCACATCTTCTCCAGGACAAATAGAAATACTTTCAAATGTTGGAGGGGTAGGCCTATTAGCTACAACAAGTTCTTTTGTAAAACTGTCTGTGCAACCTAGCGCATTTTCAATGTTAAGCGTTATGCTATATGTACCAATTTCACTGAAAAAGATATCAGGGTTTTGTATAATCGAAGAGGTGCCTTCATCAAAAGTCCAATTCCAGGAGATAGCATCTTGACTTTGATCTGAAAAGGAAACAACATTTGATGAAAAATCATCTAAATACAACGTATCAGTAGACATGCTGAAATCAGCAATTTCATTCAATAGGTTCAATCGAATTTCAAACACATCTGACTTGTACAGGTTATCGATATTTTTAACATAAAAGGCAGTATCCTTGGTAATTACACCAGGATTGAAGTTAGATCCAGAGGTTATTAAATCCTGCGCCAGTGGATCTTCATAAAATTCATAATTAGTGCCAGCAGAAGGATCCAATGTGATGGAAGTACCATCACACGTATAAAATGTCTCCAGAACTCTTGGTTTAAGTAAGAAATCGTTCAAATTATCAGAAGCGTCTGAAAAAATATTTTCAAGATTAGCTTGCGAATCGGCTATTGCATATATGACATTTATATATGTTTCTTCGTATGCATTTAGTTCTGTGATCGTTGTTCCGTTAATTGTTGCTACATCATTGCCTGTACCTAAGCTGCCAGCTTCTAGCAGATTTTGATTGACGAGGAAATCGTATTTTGAAGCATCATTGAAGACATTGTTAATGTCTTGAGAATTGCCGCTTGCTGTCCCCATGTCTAATGAACTGTATTCAGGATTGTCTCCTCCAAGAACTTGGATGCCAGCAAATAAATTGGAACTAGAGTTTCGAGTAAAACTGTAGTTGTCTATTTCATCATAGGACGCAAAATTTGCAGTCTTTTCATCCAAGTCCCAATCGGCAAAAATTCCTAATGAAAGATTATTTATAACTGAAGAAGAATTATTAATTATGCGATATCGAATAATCAAGAAATCTTTGTTATTCCAAGTAATATTTGATTGTTCAATGATTAATGGATTTCCAGTATCTGTGAACTCGGAATACCCAAAGTAATCTGCTCCAGGATGGTCGTAGAGCTTATAGTTTTTTCGGGGTGAAAAGTCCTGACCTCTTGTTTGGCTGGAGTAGTTAGCAATGATGTTATCTGAGACAGCAACGGATGATGTGGTTAACATCAATCCTGTGTAACTCATCAAGGTGTCTAACCCATATTTTAACCCTGAGCCTTCAAAGTTTGGTCCATACGTAGCAAAACCCAGATCTCCATCACCCGCTATCGTCATACTTAGGTTTTCATTACCAAAGTCAGCATAGTCTGGAGATGTCGTAACGTCCAGGTATTGGAAATCGTTATAATTAGTTCCGTTGAAGTCTAGTCGAATACCAATCGTACTTTCAGGAGCTATATTATCATCTAAGACAATTTCAAAATTGACTTCTTTGGTATCCATTGTGCCTAAATACCCGGGTTGAAAAGTTCCTTGCGAAATAGAGAAATTATTGTCTGGGGATGATATAGTGATAGTCGGATTGCTTATTGCAGCCAAGTAATTAGTTAGGATGGCTGTTACACTCACGGTATCTCCGAAAAACACTGCGCCGTATTTTGAAATAAGATTTGCATTCTCAGCTCTAATGGACTTTACGTTTGATTCACTCACGGCTCTGAGGACATTCAACCTTCCTTTTCCTAATTTCCCTTCAAATGATAAATTGTCACCCACATCATAAACATCATCTGCAGTTGCTCGTACACGCTCCATGATTTGGAGCGCTGTGAGATTCGGGAATTGATCTTTTACTAATGCGGCTGTTGCCGCAACCTGGGGGGATGAATATGATGTGCCAGGGCCACCATTGGCATATCCGTCATTTTTAACCGTGGAATACATAGATACTCCAGGGGCAAGGATGTCAACTGAGTAGTTATATGTTGAGCCCAAAGATTTATTGTCTTCGGCATCAGAAGCACCTACAGATAATACATTATTGTAACTGGCAGGGTACCACTTATTTTCACGGGTTGGTCGAGTTCCCTCGTTTCCTGCTGCGGCCACCACTACCATGTTGTGCACCAGAACAGCTTGGTCAATGATGTCTTGTTCTGATTGAAGAGGACTTCCCATTCTGCCCCACGAAAGGTTGACTACATCAAATCCATTTTCACCTGCATAAGTGATCGCATCATAAAGACCATTACTTGTTCCGTTAGCGGTTCTAAAACCTTTTAGTGCGGCTACTTTTGTGTTATATCCAACACCGGCAATCCCTTGGCCATTGTTTGTGGATGCTCCAGCTATTCCACCAACGATCATTCCGTGATTTCCATTTTGGATATTAGGGTCTGTATCTTCATCTGCAAAATCATACCCCTGATAATCGTCTATAAATCCATTGTTATCATTGTCGATACCATCTATAGGATCATCTTCATTGATCCATAGATTGTTCACCATGTCTTCATGATCCAAGTCCAGCCCTGAGTCGATAATTCCAATGATAATATCATCATCACCAGTCGTTATTCCCCATGCATCGAAAGCTCGAATGTTATCTAGGTAATATTGATTTGAGATTAATGGATCAGTGGGTGTTGAGAGTAATTGATATTCGACAATTGGATCAGCATATAAAAAATCATCCATTTGCCTGAGCATATTGCAATAAGCCACCGGATCTAATCCATTAGGAACGGCAAGTTTTACAACTCCGGACAATGGCTGATCAACCTGATTATCACTTAAGGGGATCATGCGTCCAAGCAAGTTTTCTTTTTGATTTTTAGCTTCTTTGAATTTTATATAGACCCATTCATGATCCAATTTGTGATCATTAAAATCAGCTCTGGATAGCAATGGTCTACTTTGAGCAGAGGCAAGTTGAGCTGTAACCAGTAGGGTCAATATGAGAAATACTTTCTTCACTTTATGTTACGCGTAGTTTTCTGATTGCAGTAGCGGCTGCTGTGGGCCAAAACCTCTTTAAGTAGATACCCGCTTTTTCTTTAAGACCCCCAATGTAGGCTTCTTGTTTATTTTCTTCTATTGCTTTTATGATAAGTCGCGCACATTTGTCAGGAGACATCCCTTTCTCTTGCTCAGGATCCATTCTGTTCTGAGGGCTCCCATCTCCAATCAGCGCATTGTAAGATATGTTCGTTTTGATATATCCGGGAAGGACGATAGATACTTTGATGTTATCATCATAATGTTCGGCTCTTAGTACATCATAGAATCCATGCAAGGCATGTTTTGATGCCCCATATCCTGAGCGGTAAGGCGTGTTTATGATACCAACTGTAGAAGTAACAATCACATGATGTCCTTTTTTCCTTTTCACCATAGCAGGCAAAAGCGCTTTTGATAACGTAATTGATCCGAAATAATTGACTTCCATTAATTTACGATCAACTTCAAGGCTAGTGTTTAGAATGGTGTCACGTTGACTAATGCCACCATTATTAATGAGTATATCGATATCTCCGAAAAATGTACAAGCTTCCTTCACTCGCTGTACTAGCGCAAACCCATCTGAAAGATCCAGGCTTAACGTTGCTACGGTATTTGACTTGCAATTTTCCTTCACTCTCTCCAATTCTTCCATTCTCCTAGCAGATAAAATCAGTTTTGCACCTTTTTCAGCCAGTTGATAGGCCAGTTGCTCACCAATTCCGGAACTAGCACCAGTAAGCCACACCACGCTATCCTTTATCTTGGTCATTCTTATGCTTATTGTTTTCTACAAATACGTATATACTATATACTCCGACTGCAGTTCCAATTGGAAAACTAAAAATAGATATGCATCCTGCTATCAATGCAATAACGGGAGCCCATGTCTTATTTTGAAGTAACCCAATACCAGCAATGAAGGAGGGGAGCGCTGAAAAGATAAGTAGAAGAATGAAGATGGTCTGAACGATAGAGCTAACTAGGAGCATAATGTTTTCAGCATCGTTTCCTACGTCTTTTGCTACTTCTTCTGAAATAAATGGAAGTAGAATTGATACAATAGTGCCAACAAAAATGAAAGCAATAGTGATGAGAGAGGCATAAACAATGTGAATAACCCCTAATGTTCTTTTATGTGACTGAATATCCATGATTAAGTTTTTTTAGAATATACTACAAAATCAAATGAGTATTTGTGTCGATCATCGGCATGGTGATGTACACGTGACTCTTCTTCCCAAATAGATTTATCAAACTCAGGGAAAGTTACTTCACCATCAAAATCCCCATTGATTTCAGTTAGATAAATTCGATCAACCATTGCTAGACCTATTCGATAGATTTCACCACCTCCAATAATAAACACCTCTGATTCGTTATTTTTTCTAGCTATTTCTAATCCTTTATCTACTGAAGATATGACTTCAGCACCATCTGCTTTGTAATTGCTCTGTCGTGTAACAACGATGTTAGGGCGGCCAGGTAGAGGCTGAAAAGTGTGTGAAAGCGATTCCCAATTTTTCCTACCCATGATGACGTGATGACCCTTTGTAGTGTTTTTAAAGTACTTAAAGTCATCTGGCAGGTGCCATGGAATATCATTATCTCTCCCTATAGTTCTGTTACTGCCCATGGCCGCTATCATCGATACTATCATAAATCCAAAGTTTTCATATTTATCGTAGGTAGATTAAAATTAACCACGCATGTTTATAGTTGTTACTCTTTTCATCAGCATTTCGATAATCGGGAATATTATTATCTCGAATATTCAAGATCACGACTACAGAGACTGGATTAACTGGTCCATATTGATAGGTCCTTTAAGTTGGCCGCTTCAATGGTATGCCAATGTCTCTGATTGAACTTATGAAGTGAACTGATACCCTCGGAGAAAATCTTGTATTGTCATACGTTTTTTACCTTCCAGTTGTAAATCCTGGATATCCAACGTTCCGTCCTCAGTTTTCATTTTTAAATATGATTTTCCATCACTCTCAAACGCTCCTATATCTTTGTTGATGTTGTTAGATGATGGCTCAACTTGATAGATTTTAAGATTCTTACCTTCAAACTCAGTCCAAGCTGCTGGATAGGGGGAAAGACCTCTTACAAAATTTCGAATATGGTTGGACGATTTATGCCAATCTATTTTACAATCCTCTTTGAATATTTTAGGGGCTGATTTAAGATCTTGATCAGTGTTTTGTGGGATTTGTGGATAGTCGTCATTCTCAATAGCTCGGACTGTTTTTAGGACCAGTTCTGCTCCTTTGTTCATTAGTCTTATATACAAGCTACCTACGTTATCATCTTCTTTGATTGATTCCTTTTCTTGATAAATGATTTCCCCTGTGTCGATTTCATGTTTCAAGAAGAAAGTAGTTACACCCGTTTCCTTTTCACCATTGATGATAGCCCAATTAATAGGAGCAGCACCACGATATTGCGGCAATAATGAGGCGTGCAAATTGAATGTCCCTTTGGTAGGCATGTTCCAAACTGCGACTGGCAGCATTCGGAAAGCTACGACTATTTGGAGATCTGCTTTGTAACCCGCAAGCTCTTCAATAAAATCTGTAGACTTCAGATTGGTGGGTTGAAGTACTGGAAGGTTGGCTTCCAAGGCATATTCCTTTACGGCAGACATAGCAACTTTCTTTCCCCTTCCTTTTGGTCTGTCGGGAGCAGTGACAACTGCGACTATGTTTACATGATTTTCAATCAGCTTCTGAAGACTAGCAGAGGCAAAATCAGGTGTTCCAAGAAAAATGATTCGAAGTTCTTTGCTCATAAGTGTACAAAGAAATCAAACCTTCAGCTTTAATCGATTAAGGAGACAAGTTTTAATGAAACAGATTTTTCGCTACCTCCTTGATTTATTACTAAATCTACTGTTTCACCTTCCTGTTTCAATATTTTCTTGACTTCCGCAAGATTCACTTCAGCCATGGACTTCCCATTGATTTTGATCAATTCATCATTTACATTGATTCCTGCCTCTGAGGCTGGGCTACTTTCAAAGACCTGATGAATCAGCACTTTCTCTTTATTCTTAGATAGCTGCACATCAATTCCGCTACAGTTTACTTTAAAATTTGAATCATAGGTGGCATCTTTTTCGAGGTACATCATCTTTGATCCATAATCAATACTGAAGTTATACATTCTTAAAATTTGACTACCGATAATTCCTGATACTTTCTTATCGGCTTGAATCCCAGATGTTGCTGTGCTGATGCCGATTGGCAGATCTTCAATAGTCTGATTTCCAATATTTAATGATAACACATGACCTTCGTAGTGAGGTGTTTCATTGTCAGAAAGTCCCTTCACAAGATATGAGTAATGCTTTCCAGTCTTGTGAATGACATCATACAATTCAGCGTAGGGAGAATTGAAATCTAATGTGGTTCCTGCTCCTGTCATGATGAAGAAAGTGCCTTCGTGAGACTCGTCGTTATTAAGGACAACACTTCCTTTTATGACAGGAATGGATACATGAAGCGTAAATGGTATTGCATCCCCTCTTTTAGGTGCGGCGTTCAGGTCGTAGATGTTAATAACCTTTGTGTCAAAGTTTACATAGATAGAATGGTGTCTGAGTAGATCATATCCGATGATTCCATCAAGATCCATCCCCAAGCTTATCTCTAAGTGATCAAGTTCAGTCGAGTAAACTTTTGTGTTCTTTTCCATCAAAAAGTGATTGATGGCTATGGTGTTATGCTTTATGAGATGCCAAGCCGAAGAGGTTTGATTCATTTCTATTTCCTTTCCTGAAAGATTCAATTCTTCGGCTACATCATTATCGATTACCGTATACCCTGATCCTGTATCAAAGATGAAGTCAAGAGGTTCAGAATCATCCACACTTACCTTAATGATGATGTGATCTCCAAAAAGCTCGAATGGAATACTTGTGATTGGTGTTTGAGCCAATAAGTTAAAAGCAGCAACAAGTGCTAGAATGCTGGTTAGTTTTTTCATGACAAAGTGGTTGTTATTGATGACAGGATGAAATTAAGAATAATTCTGGACAAAGATGGTTATTCACTTTCAATAAAGATTACTTAACACATAGATAATTTGTTGATGAAGTTGCTGAATATCTCCTTTTCTACTTTCGCATTTCAAAATCAATCAACTATGAAATATATTTTCTCACTCACTATTTTATTATGGATTTCTGCCTGTGATACGGTTCAGAAGAAGAAAAATTACGAGCCTTTAAAATTGAAAGGAAGTGAATCGATGCATGAAGCATTTTCTTCTTTGGCGTCTGATTTCCAAAAAATTCAAGACACATTAAAAGTGAAACTTGAAGGTGGTGGAAGTCGGACTGGCTTGATGGCTATCAATGAACAGACTGCAGATATTGGATTATCCTCATTTCCATTTAACCTAGACTCAATTTTGGGTAAGGATCATGGTGTGGGACAAAGAGTGGTAGCATTTGATGGAATTGTACTTATAAATCACCTTGAAAACCCTATTGGAAAACTATCTGATCGGCAAATATCCAATATTTATTCCGGTGTGATTACAGACTGGAGCGAGATTGGGGGAAACCCGGGACAGATCATGCCAGTGGTAAGGGACTCTAACTCAGGAACACAGAAGTTTTTCACACAGCACTTTAAAATCTCTGAAGTGGCTCCAGCAGCTATTGTTGCCGAGGAGAATCATGAGATTGTAGATTCAGTAATTAGCAATAGAAATAGCATTGGGTTTGTCGGGTATGCTTATTATACAGCAATGGTCAAAAATATTGAGCTCTCCGCTTCTTTATCGAAGGATTCATTGAAATATGTGGCTCCAGAGCCTGAATTTATAGATAATGGTGAATATCCTTTGAAGCGTTCCTTGAGAATTTACTACGATACGGACTATGATCCTCGTGTTTTAGCTTTTCTCAAATATCTAGATACGGAAAGAGCCAGAGAAATTATTGAGAGTTTTGGATTGATTGCGCAATAGCAGAACATTTTTTAAACTTGATTTGTTGAGGATTTCAAATTGAAAAAAAAGCTATGGAAAAACGTGTTTGGTTAATTACAGGATGTTCTTCAGGTTTTGGTCGGGAATTAGTGAAAATTGTTTCAGGGAAAGGGGATATTGCAGTTGGTACTGTCAGAAGCGAAGAGCAAATAAAGGAGCTTGAAGCTATCGATACGACTTTGGTAAAAGGAGTAGTCTTGGACGTTCAAAAACAAGAAACAATTGATCAGGTGGCCAAATTCATTGAAAAAGAATTCGGTAGACTAGATGTTCTTGTCAATAATGCCGGATATGGGACTTTGGGTCCGATTGAAGAAACAGACGAAGATGAGATGCAAAGACAATTTGATGTAAATGTCTTTGGATGTGTTAGAATGATGAAATTGGCTTTACCGTTTATGCGCAAGCAACGGAGTGGTAATATCTTGAATATAACTTCAATTGCGGGTTTAAATGGGTTTCCAGGTGTTGGAATTTACAACGGGAGCAAGTTTGCTTTGGAGGGTATTGGTGAAGCACTTGCAGCTGAAACTAAACACATCGGCATCAAAGTGACTAACATAGAACCAGGACCTTTCCGTACAGACTGGGCTGGACGTTCAGCTACTTATAACGAGTCTTCCATTTCTGAATACAATGAATCTGCTAATAAGAATATGGACAGTATACGAGAGGTTAGTGGAAATCAGATTGGAGATCCTGTGCGTGCAGCCAATGCCATGTATGAGGTAACGACTTTAGAAAATCCCCCTGTACACTTGCCACTTGGTGGCCCTGCCCATAAACGCATAGGAATACGGTTACAGGAATTTAAGGAAGAGGTAGAAAAGTTTAAACATGTGGGAAAACCTACAGACTATACTGAGGAAGAACTAAGCCGGATGGGTTAATTTCTCTTGATGAACCACTTGAATGAAGATTTACGAACGTTCCGACCTAGAATATCGCCTGTTACAACGTTTCTCATGATGGTGGTCATTTTTCCGTTTGATCCCCCGATAAATGACCATTCTAGGTTTTCCTTGAATGCTATTTCTCCATTTTCGAAATTGGGTGTCTGTCCGATTATTGGATCAATTTGAGCAAATACAATAGAATCTTTCATAACAGTAATGAATGAGGCTTCAGCGAGGTGCTTGATTCGGCCAGATCTTGATCCCCAGGCGATACGGATCTCCTCCCCAGATTCTACGGCTTTTATGAGTGAATTAAGGTCTCCGCTAATGGAGTTTCCAAGGTCATCATTGTGGTAGATTAATTCCCAGTTATCCTGTGAAAATGATTGATAAGAAGTAACTAAGAATAGTAAAATTGATATTTTTATCATTGCTGATCTATTGAAAAAAGTTGATTCATTTCTTTACCCCCGGACTTTACCCACCAAGTCATCACATGATTTTGTAGAACTCTTTTGTGAGTTTGATTACTATTTCGATCTATCCAAACAGCATCAAAGGATCCATCTGTATTTATGACGACTCGCCATTCCTTCCCGACAAGTGTTGAATCAGCGTAGCTTGCATTAAGATTATTCCAATCTATTCCAGATAATACTTGTGGGTCAAGATATGCGTAAACTTCCTTTTCATTGAGTATACCCACCCAAGTAGGATTAGCAAAATGTTCCAAAGATTTTCCGTTGTTTTTCCAGCCCCACCCTAGTTTTAGATCAGAACCGGATCTAAGTTTTTCGATTAATATTTTTTTGCTCCCTGAGATAATAGAGCCATCTTTCCTCGTTTTCAAAACCAACTCCCACGAATCTCTTTCAGTGTAAGAGCATGAGATTAAAATGATTAAAAAACTGAGTATGACAAAATTGGTTAGGTTTTTGGCCATCGTATCTTCTACGATTTGACTTGAACCATGTTTGTAAATAACTAATCGTTAACAACTTATTAACACCATTTAGATAGACTTATTGATAGACTATTGTCCATTTTGGTAGCTCATTTGAAACCCAATCTTGTTACCACCACCTAGCGATTGAGTTTTCTCCATTTTTTCTCTAACAGAAATATGTCTAATCTTCGGAAAAGGAGGGGCCATCAAATCGTTTTCGGCAGCCTGAGTAATGATTATCTTGATTAAGATGTTTAGGTCTACTTTTTCGAGTGGCTTACTGGAAGCAGATTTGAACATAAACCCTACCTGTCTGTCACCTTCTGCTATAAAATGATTTTCATGGTTGATAAGTAAACGAGCAAGTAAGTACCCTGGATCATTGAGTCGATTAAACTCGAAAGAATCTGACATGAAATTATAGATGTTGATTTGGCCTAAATACTTTCTCAAAGGCTTCTCAAGTACGTATTCAGATTTACTGTAATCATAGTCATCAGATAAGGTGATAACGTTTGTATGAAGAACAAACACCAATAAATCTCCAGCTACTTGAATATGAAATTCTTGATCATTAATTGACTCTACTCTTAGTTTAATGTCTTGATCCCGCTCTGTAGTCTTAGCACTAAGTACATCTACCAAAAGATGAGCTTCCTCTAAAAGCTGCTTAAAAGCTGTACATACATTCCGATAGGTTTGTTGCTTAACCGTTGATTTTGTGAGTAGTGTTTCTACAATGTTTTCAGTAGGGTCTTGTGACATACATTTTGCTTTAAAGTCTATTAAGTGTTTTATCTAATGATTCGTTCACGCATCTTGATGTAATGCCACTCTGTTTCCTTCAGAGTCTTCAAAATGAGCAACAGAACCATGCTCACCAATGCTAAATTTTTCATTAATTATTTTTCCGCCAGCGGATTCGATCAAAGGAGTTACGTCATTTATCTCATCTACCGAAAAGTAGACCATAGTACCTTCATGCGATGGGATATAACTCTCTTGTTTAATCAATGTGCCAGTAGCACCTTGTTGTTCTGCTTCAAACGGGAAGAAAGACATAACAGAAGTTCCCATTTCTAGATTATCAGCCATTTGAATACTAAAAATAGCTTCATAAAACTTCTTCGCTCTTTCTATATCATTTACAGGTAGTTCAAACCAATTAGCTCTCATGATTATTTTTGTTTAATGTTTTTGTTTATTTCAGGTAGTGGAATATAACTATCATCATTATCTACTTTAGCAAACTTCTTATCCTTCCAACTTTCCTTTGCTTTCTCGATTTTCTCTTTATCTGAAGATACAAAATTCCAGAAAATATGCCGTTCCTCAGGGAAAGCCTCTCCACCAAAGAGAAGAATTCTTGATTTTGTGTCAACCTTTAATTGGCAGGCATCATCGGTTTTGGAAACAAGCATATTTCCTTTCGATATCTTTTGATTGCAGGCTGTTATTCCTCCTTTCACAATGCAGATACCAATCTCTCCTTTTAAGTGACCTTGAATATCAAGCTCATAATCACCGTCAGTCTCAATTTCTATCATGAACAATTCAGAATGAACGGGAAGAGGCGACTCCCTCCCGAATCCTTTACCTGCAACCAGTTTGAATTTTGCTCCCTTATCTGACCAGGTAGGTAATTCAGAACCATCCATGTGATGAAATGAGGGTTCTATGTCTTCAAGATGCTTTGGTAGTGCCACCCATATTTGATATCCATGCATGATGAAAGACCGACCATCCCTTAAGGGTTGTGGCGTTCTTTCTGTGTGAGTAACACCTTTACCTGCTGTCATCCAGTTGACTGATCCAGGCATAATATGTTGATTTGATCCTATACTGTCTTTATGTTGAATTTCACCTTCGAATAGATAGGTCAATGTGGAAAGTCCAATGTGTGGATGTTGATCAATGTCTAAATATGAACCTGGCCCAACAGTACTCGGACCCATATGGTCGATAAAAATGAATGGACCTACCATTCTTTTCTTTCTAAATGGAATTAATCGGCCAACCAGAAAATCGCCGATATCTCTGCTTCTTTCTTCGATGATTAGGTCCGTGTTTGACATACTAATTATAAAGTTAGAAAATGGATGATCCTGTAATGTTAGTGAGTAATTCTAAAGCGAGCATTCCAGCCGTAGAGTTCCCTTTTTCATTCAATTTTGGACTCCATACCGCGACCGAGTACATATTGGGATATACTGCGACAATACCACCACCGACACCACTTTTACCAGGAAGTCCTACTCTAAAAGAAAATTCTCCAGCTTCGTCGTAAAACCCACAGGTTTGCATCAAAGCATTGATTCTCTTTGTGCGTTTCACGCTTAAAATTTGCTCACCAGTCTCTATTAGGCACCCATGATTAGCATATAATACGAAGGTTCTAGCTAGCTCTTTACAGGACATCTGCACAGAACATGTATAGAAGTAGAAATCTAAAACCTCTTCCACATCATTTTTAATGTTTCCGTACGCTTTTATGAGGTTGATCATGGCACGATTGTGATGCCCTTCTGCTTTTTCCGATTCAGCTACCTTTTCGTCAAAATCAATTTGATCATTTTGGGCAATTTTTCTTACAAATTGGAGGTATTCAGCTTTGGGATTTTCTAAATGTGAGACGAGGATATCACAAATAACTAAAGCTCCTGAATTGATTAGGGGGTTTCTTGGAATACCATTTTCATACTCCAGCTGAACCAGTGAGTTAAACGGATCTCCACTGGGCTCTACACCTACACGCTTCCAGACGTTCTCACCTTCATATAGCAAAGCGAGTGATAATGATAAGACTTTCGAAATACTTTGAATGGAAAACCGCTCTTGTGACTCTCCGAAACAAAACTCCTCGCCAATAACGCTGTATAGATGCATGCCGAACTTATCAGGAGAAATTTTCGCTAATTCTGGAATGTATGAGGCTACTTCACCTGGCAATTTGGTGCAGTCTACATTCACCTTGATTTCGTTTAAAATACCTTGGTAGTCCATTTTTTGATAGGGCCGATGTTTCGATCAGTCGATGTATACTTTTTTGTTGTAGGTGTATGAGATGATCCAAAGCGCAATTGCAGCAATTGCAGTATAGTGACCTCCATCGTTAGCTGATAAGTGTCCTTCCAATGCCAGGATAAAGTCTAACAAAAAGCCAAAGTATGCCCACTCTTTTAGCGTTTTCGAAAGGTTTGTGATGATTGTAGCTACTCCTAAGATTTTGAGAATGGCCAGGGGAATAACAATGCGTTCATTGTACCCCAGTGCAACAAAAATCTCGGCAACTTGATCTGTATTAAAGAAGTACATTGATGAGGACAACACCATAAGAAGACTTAATAGTCCGGTAGCTATCCAGTAAATGATTTTATTTCTTTTTTCCATTATTGTTAAGTTAATAAAGTAAGTATTTAGCTCGTTTTCCTTTGAATTGATCTATCTCAGCCTTCCAGGATTGACGTATTTCTTCTTCACTCATGCCAGATTCGATTTGCTTTTGTAGCTGATTTGTCCCTGCAAGTCTTTTAAAATAATCATTAAAAAAGTCAGAGCGATTCATTAATTGGTAGGCTTCAATTAATGGCTTTAACGAGAAAGAATACCTTGGTTTTTGACCTATCCAGGATTCGCTATAACATATCTGATCTTCATATGGGGGCCATTTTGCTCCTTCACGTGAAATTGGAGTAAAGGAATTTGTCGTATCAGGATATTCCGGATGACCGATTTGTTGAAAGGCATAATCTGTACCTCTGCCAACAGACATGATGGTTCCTTCGAATAGGCAAAGACTAGGGTACAGAGAAATGCTTAAATCATCGGGAAGATTTGGTGATGGTTTTATAGGGAGGGAATATGGTATGGAATGATCCCATTTCTCCACTTTGATAATTCGAAGATCCACTTTTACTCCATTCTTCAGCCAACCTTCTTCATTTATCATCATGGCCAATTCTCCAACGGTCATGCCATGCACAATTGGTATTGGGTGCATTCCAACAAAAGACTGAAAGGCGGTATCCAAAACAGGCCCATCAACATAACTTCCATTTGGATTGGGGCGATCTAAAATAATCATTGGAATCCTATTTTCGGCACATGCTTCCATGACATAGTGCATGGTGCTGATGTAGGTGTAAAAACGAGCACCAACATCTTGCATATCAAAAACCATCACATCCAGGTCAGCAACTTGTTCGCGTGTTGGCTTTTTATTTTTTCCATATAGTGAAATCAATTGAAAGGCTGAGTTTGAATTATCGTAGTTGACTTCCAAGCCATCGCTCAAACTTCCAGAAAAACCATGTTCCGGAGTAAATACTTTAACTACATCAATGCCCGAAGACATCAATGTGTCAGTTAAGTGTGTGCCTTGAACAACAGAACTGTGATTTACCGTTAGACCTACCTTCTTATTCTCCAGCAATGGAATGTATTGTTGGATTTTTTGAGCACCAACCTGAATTTCGGTGCTATCTTCCTGTTGCTCATTTGAGCAACTGAGAAAGAGCAGGGTTGAAATATAAATGAGCTTCCACATATAAATCACCAAGTTAACTTGTTCTTACAGGATTGAAAACCCTATTTTGCATCAAGACAATGAATCTTCCATTTTTTATATCAAAACGTATTGCAAAGGAATCCACAGGTTCTTTTTCCAGCACTATCAATCGCATTGCAGTAGTGAGTATTGGATTGGGTTTGGCTGTGTTGATACTAGCTTTTATGGTGCTTTTTGGTTTTAAAAGAGAGATTACAGATAAGATTTACAGTTTTAGTGGGCATTTAATTGTTAACAAATACACATTGTCAACCTCATTTGAAGAAACAACGATAACTGTTAATGATCAACTATTAGAAGATTTAAAATCATATCCTTTGACAGAAAGAGTTCAGCCTTATGCAATGAAGGCTGGATTGCTGAGAACGGAGGAAGAGGTGCAAGGGGTGATCATTAAGGGAGTTGATCACTCTTTTGATACAACGGATTTTAATAAGCATATGATTGCGGGTAGATTTCCTGATTTATCAGGTGAATCGTATTCTACAGAAGTTGCGCTCAGCAACCGAGTCGCAAATTATCTTGAATTAAAAGTAGATGATGAGGTGCTTATATATTTTGTTCAGAATCCACCTCGTTTTAGACGACTTCTGGTCACTGGAATTTATGAGACAGGTTTGGAGGAGTTTGATGAGAAAATCATATTGGCGGATTTAGATCTTATTCGCAGAATAAACAATTGGCCAGATACATTGGCAGGGGGAATAGAAGTATTTATTTCTGATACGGATAAATTGGATCAAGCTTGGAATGATCTCTTTAATTCGCTAGGAATAGACCTTTACGTGGATAAAGTAACAGATCGCTATGTTCAAATTTTTGAATGGTTGAATCTATTGAATCGCAATGTTGTGATTCTCTTAACAATCGTGCTATTCGTTTCAGGAACTAGCATTATCTCCATTTTATTGATCCTAATCATGGAAAAAACACAAATGATTGGTGTATTAAAATCACTTGGTGCATCTAATGAAACTATTAGGAGAATTTTTGTTTTCAATGGCCTCCAATTAATTGTAAAAGGTCTTTTATGGGGAAATGTAATTGGACTATCACTCGGCCTAATTCAACAATATTTTAGGATTATTCCTTTGGATGCTGCCAACTATTATATGAGTCATGTACCTATTGAAATAGATGTTCTAACAATTATTGGATTGAATATTTTGGTTCTGGTTTTGATTGGATTGACACTACTTATCCCTGTAGCAATTATCTCTCGAGTAAAACCTGTGAAAGCAATTAGATTCGACTAAGTAGCTGGCTCATATTTTTTGAATAGGCTCTTAATCTTCATTTGGAGAACCCCAAAAATAGCTTCTTTAAAAATACCTTTCGACATTTTAGAGACTCCTTTGGTACGATCTGTAAAAATGATTGGAACCTCTACAATCTTGTATCCATGTTTCCATGCATTAAATTTCATCTCAATCTGGAAAGCATAGCCAATAAAATGGATTTTATCCAAATTCAACTTTTCAAAAACGCGCCTATTGTAACACTTGAATCCAGCAGTACTGTCTCTGAAAGGCATCCCCGTAATTATGCGTACATAAAAACTGGCAAAGTAGCTCATCAATACTCTACCCATAGGCCAGTTAACAACGTTAACTCCGGTAACATACCTACTTCCTATGGCAACATCTGCTCCTTCCTCACAAGCTTTCTGAAGCTTGATCAAATCATTAGGATCATGAGAAAAATCTGCGTCCATTTCGCAAATGAAATCATAACCTTTTTCCAATGCCCATTTGAAACCTGTGATATATGCGGTACCTAGTCCTAGTTTTCCTTCTCGCTCAATTAGAAAAATACGATTAGGAGTCTTCTCCATTTCTTCCTTCACAATGTCGGCTGTACCATCAGGAGACCCGTCATCCACAACCAAAATATCGAATGCAGGGTTAAGCATTCTTGTTACCATGATGATATCCTGAATATTTTCGCATTCATTATAGGTTGGTATGACAACTAAGTTTTTTTTCATTAGGGCTCTCCCTGAAATTAGCGTTTAAATTCAAAAATAGTTCGAATTGATAAACGTGTATATGATTTATCAGTTTTGATTGAATTAAATAATGTTAATAGCCCAAAATCTTCATCATAGCTTCGCTTTGTTGCTCGGGGGCAAATAACTCATGAGATACTTTGCCATTTTCATCTTTATCAATGATTATATGCTTTGGAGCGGGTATTAAGCAATGTTGGATGCCTCCATAACCACCCAGTGATTCTTGATAAGCGCCTGTGTGAAAAAATCCAAAATACAGTGTTTCCTTATCATCATACTGAGGTAAGAAAACCTCACCAATATGTGCTTCCGCATCATAATAATCCATACTATCACAAGTTAGTCCCCCAAGGTTTACTTTATGATATGGACTCTTCCAATGATTCACGGGTAACATAATGAACTTCTCATTCAGGCCCCAAACATCTGGCATGTGGGTAATGAAAGAACCATCCATCATATACCAGAGTTCTTTGTCATTTTGAAGTTTTTGATCAAGAATTGAATAGATGGTGGCACCACTTTCGCCAACAGTAAAGCTTCCAAATTCAGTAAAGATATTGGGCACTGGAACATGATTCTTTTTGCAAATCCATTGAATGTTTTCAATGATCTGTTCAGCCATGTACTGATAGTCATATTCAAAATGTAGTGAATTTTTAATAGGAAATCCGCCACCGATATCTATCGTGTCCAACTCTGGGCATATTTTTTTAAGTTCACAGTACTTGTAGATGAATCTACTGAGCTCACTCCAATAGTACGCGGTATCCTTAATGCCAGTATTTATAAAGAAATGAAGCATTTTAAGCTTTGCCTTAGAGTCTTTGATTTCTTCCTTGTAATAAGGTAGGATGTCACTATATCTTATACCGAGACGAGAAGTATAGAAAGCAAAGTTCGGTTCTTCATCGGCCGCAATTCGAATCCCAATCTTAAAATTGTTTTCGACATGCTCTTTGTAATAGTTGAGTTCATTGAGGTTATCTAGAATCGGGATACAATTTTCAAACCCATCGTTCAAAAGCCATGTGACTTCCTGCAGATATAATGGACGCTTAAATCCATTGCAAATTATAAAATGGTCCCTGGAAAGCTTGCCAGCCTTGTGCATGTTCCTTACAATTGGAACATCATAGGCGGATGAGGTTTCAATGTGCGCTTTATTGGAAAGTGCTTCTTCTACAACGAACCTGAAATGCGAACTTTTGGTACAGTATGCATAAGTATAGCTTCCTTCATAATTATGTTTCTTTATTGCACTTTCAAAAATGGAGTAAGCGTACTTAATATTTTGTCCAATCTTGGGCAGATAACTGAGCTTCAAGGGAGTTCCATATTCTTTGATGATTTCCATCAGATTCACTCCATGAAAATGGAGATTATCTTTTTCCACCTTGAATTCATTTGTGGGGAAATAGAAAGTTTGATCAATTAGATCTGCGTATTTTCTCATTAGCTGTGGTATAGATCGCTGCAATTATCTATTAAAATTTGAAATCTGAAAAGCGTTTAAAGTGTTTTTATAAAAACGTAAGTTTGCGCAACTTTTTAACCCTATGAGTAAAATACAAATCGTTGAAGTTAGATCGGAATTTGGAGCTGGCACAAGAGGAGCAAGTCTCGGAATCGATGCGATCAAACTCGCAAGTGCCAAGCTTGGTTCGAACTTTTTCTCGAAATACCCCACTCAGATTGTAGATTTAGGAAACCATCAAGCGCTTTTTGAAGAAGAAGAGAATAGAACGGCAAAATATATTGAGGAAATACACAAGGTGGAGATTAAAGTATGTGATACAATCGCTCAGCTCTCGTCTACCAAATTTCCAATTGTTTTGGCTGGCGATCATTCTTCAGGTGGTGGTACATTGAGCGGAATTAAGAAAGCTAACCCAACCAAGCGTATCGGGGCAGTATGGATTGATGCTCACGCTGACCTTCATACTCCATACACGACCCCATCGGGCAATGTTCATGGGATGCCATTAGCAATGAGTCTTTCGGCCGATAATAAAGAAAACGCAGTGAATGAATTGACTCCTAAAGTATCTATGCTTTGGGAGAAAATGAAAAACGTAGGTTTAGACGGACCTAAACTCAATCCAGAAGATATTGTCTTTATAGCATTAAGAGATACAGAATTACCAGAAGACTCATTTATCGAAAAACATGGAATTAAGGTCTTTAAAGTGGAGGAAGTAAGAGAAAAAACAACAAAAACGATTGTTGAAGAAACTCTTAAGTACCTGAAAGACTGTGACCTTATATGCATTTCCTTTGATGTGGATAGTATGGATCCAGACGATGTATCGTGGGGCACTGGAACCCCCGTGCCTGGAGGCCTAACGAAGGAGGAAGCCGTAGAGATAAACAGAGGATTAATTGAAAATCCTAAGATTGCTAGCTGGGAAATGGTTGAAGTCAACCCATTATTGGATAAGGAAAATGCAATGGGAGAGGCAGCATTTGAGATTCTTGAGGCTGTAGTAAAAGCTAAAAAGTAATGTCAGCACCACGTCTCATAATGGTAAGGCCGACTTGTTTTGGTAGCAATCCCGAGACACTAAATGATAATGTTTTCCAGAAGGGGACTATTTCTGACTCAAACACTTCAAAGGAGGCACAAAAAGAGTTTGATGCTATGGTATCTCTTCTTCGATCAAATGAAATAGAGGTTTTGGTGTTTGACGATCCTGTTACACCAAAAACTCCCGATTCTGTATTCCCTAATAATTGGTTTTCTACCCATCAAAATGGTAAAGTTTTTCTATATCCTATGATGAGTAGGATAAGACGTGAGGAGAGACGGTCAGAATTCATTGAATACTTAAAAAATGAATTTGAAATATCCGGTGTGATTGACTTGAGCCAATATGAGCAAGATAGATACTTCCTTGAAGGAACAGGGAGTATGGTTTTAGACCATCAATCAAAGATTGCCTATATGTGTAAGTCGGAAAGGTCCTCTAAAAAAGTACTAAGTCGATTTTGTAAGCAGTCGGGATATCGCTCTTTCGTTTTTCATTCCATTATTGATGGCAAACCAGTTTATCACACAAATGTGATCATGGGTATCGGATCCGAGTTTGTAATTGCATGTGTAGAGTCAATGAGAGAGAAAGAATTGTTTAGAAATTTGGTGAATGATAGTAATAAAGAACTTATTGAAATTACCATCTCTCAAGTCAGGTCCTTCTTAGGAAACTGTCTGGAGGTACTGTCTAGAAACGGGAAGAAATATCTTATCGTTTCTCATCAAGCTTTTCTATCGCTAACTGAGAAACAAAAAAATAGATTAATCAACTTTGCGAAGTTGTTGCCAGTGTCTATTCCTACCATTGAAAAATATGGTGGAGGAAGTGTTAGATGTATGTTGGCAGAGAATTATTTAAGTAAAAAAGATCAGCAAATACATGCTTGACAAAAAAATACGAAAAGGAATATCTGATGCTTTTAAAGCATTATTTGATCACGAACTTTCAGTTAATGAGGTTATACTTCAACCAACTAGGAAAGAGTTTGAGGGGACTTACACATTTGTGGTTTTTCCATACCTCAAAGTGACTAAGGGGAACCCTGAATCTTCTGGCAATCAAATTGGAGAATGGCTCAAAGAAAATGTCTTGGCTATTAGAAATTTTAATGTTGTAAAAGGATTCTTGAATCTGGAAATAGAAGACTTAAATTGGATAGAGACGCTTCATCTGATTTCATCAGATACGAGTTACGGTAAGCTACCATCTAACGGTCAAAAAGTGATGGTTGAGTTTAGCTCACCCAACACAAATAAGCCACTTCATTTAGGGCATCTAAGAAATAACTTCCTTGGAGATTCAGCCTCCCGTATACTCGAAGCAAATGGGTACGAAGTGATGAAGGTAAACCTTGTCAATGACAGAGGAATCCATATCTGTAAGTCCATGCTTGCTTATCAGAAATATGGTGAAGGAGAAAGTCCCCAGAAATCGGGGATTAAGGGAGACCATTTGATTGGCAAATATTATGTGCGATTTGATCAAGAGTATAAAAAGGAAATTACAGGTCTGGTAGATAGTGGGATAGATCCTGAGGAAGCAAAAAAGTCAGCTCCGCTCATGAAAGAAGCTCAGGAAATGCTTCAAAAATGGGAAAATGGAGATAAGGAAACTGTAACTCTATGGGAGAAAATGAATGGATGGGTTTACGATGGTTTTGATAAGACCTATGAAACTATGGGCATTCGTTTTGATACCATGTACAAGGAGTCAAATACCTATTTGTTAGGAAAAGAAGTAGTTGAAGAAGGACTTGAAAAAGGCATTTTCTTTCTTAAAGAAAATGGATCTGTATGGGTAGATCTTACAGAGGATGGGTTGGATGAAAAACTGGTGCTAAGAGGAGATGGAACAGCCGTATACATGACTCAGGATATGGGTACATGTGATATGAAATACAAAGATTTTCCTTTTGATAAAACAGTCTTTGTGATTGGAAATGAGCAGGATTACCATTGCAAAGTACTTTTTGCGATTATGAAAAAGCTTGGAAGATCCTATGCAGATGGCTTATATCATCTTTCATATGGAATGGTTGATTTACCTACAGGTAAAATGAAATCCAGAGAGGGAACCGTTGTGGACGCGGATGATTTGTTGCAGGAAATGTTCGATACAGCTGAAAAGCATACACGTGAGTTGGGTAAGATTGAGGGGATGGAGGAAGAGGAAGCTCGAAATCTTTATCGGATGCTTGGGCTAGGGGCTCTTAAGTATTTCTTATTAAAAGTAGATCCGAAAAAAAGAATGTTATTCAATCCGCAGGAGTCTATTGAGTTTCAAGGACACACGGGTCCATTTATTCAATATACTCATGCAAGGATATCGGCTATTCGCAGAAGAGCCCAATCTCTAAAATCCGATCCAACTTTTTCCCCGGAGAAAGTAGGAGAGCTAAGTAAAAGAGAAGTTGATTTAATCTTTAAAATCACAGAATACACAGGAGCGCTTAAGGAGGCTGCTAAGGAATATTCACCGTCCATCATGGCTCAATACGTTTATGATATTGCTAAAGAGTATAACGGATTTTACCAGGAAGTACCAATATTCAACGAAGAGAATAAAGATAAACTGGCATTTAGAATAGCACTTTCTTCAGTAACAGCTTATCTTATCAAACAAGGAATGAACTTACTTGGTATAGATGTACCCGAAAGAATGTAATAGATGAAATGAGAATAAGCATAAGCGACACGCATACCAACCAGGGATGAATGATGTTAATGCGAATTCCATCCGGGCCGCCGGGCGGTGACCTTTGAAAATAGACCATACACATGAAATCTTGGATTAAGGCTTTTCGGTTAAGAACATTACCACTTGCTATTTCTGGCTGGATGGTAGGACTTTCATTGGCGAGTAGCAATGCTACACCAGACTATGGAATTGCCGGGTTGACTTTGTTAACGGCAATTTTGCTGCAAGTCCTTTCCAATCTTGCAAATGATTATGGAGATGCTTCTTCTGGTGTGGACAATGTAAGAACAGGGGAGGCTCGAATGGTGAGCTCAGGGAAAATCTCACCTCAAGCGATGAAAAAAGCGATCATAGTCTTTTCAATTCTCTCATTTCTATCAGGGGTTTCACTGCTATACCTCGCTTTTCCGAATGATTGGACAACCGCTTTAGTTTTTATGCTTATTGGACTAATTGGCATTGCTGCGGCTATCAAGTATACTGTAGGAAAAAACCCATATGGATATGCTGGTTTTGGAGATGTTTTTGTGTTTGTCTTTTTTGGAATCGTACTAGTTTTTGGAACTTACTTTCTCCAAACGAATATGCTGAACTGGTACATATTACTGCCAGCAGCTTCCATAGGACTATTCAGTGTAGGAGTTTTAAATGTCAATAACGTGCGAGATCTTGATTCTGATAAATCAGCCGGTAAGAACTCGATACCGGTAAGAATTGGAAGAGCAAAAGCGATAAACTATCATACCTTTCTTTTAGTGAGTGGAATGCTACTAAGCGTGATATATGTGTTTGTAAACTACAATTCATGGACAAACTTTATTTTTGTACTAATAGCAGGACTTTTCCTATCTAACATTAGAGCTGTAGCTAATAAACCTGCTGATCAACTTGATCCGTATTTGAAACAAATGGCTATTTCTACATTACTATTCTCAATACTTTTCTCCATTGGGCAGTTGATCAACTTGTTTTTCTGAGAATAGGTACTTCTATCCCAATCATTTTTCATAAATTGAGATTGATAAAATATCCATCAAATGAAAAGAATATTAGTTCCTTACGATTTTTCAAAAGTTTCAGAACATGCACTTGATTTCGCATGTCAGATAGCAGATAAAGCAGATAGTGATATTATGCTGCTTAATGTGATAGAGCACCCGACTGCTGATTCTTTCAAGACACTCGGAATACAAAATATGGATCCAATGGAGCAACTCTATATCAAGAAGATGTATGAGGTTGTTCAAGATAAATTGGCTGATGTCATATCAAATGCAAAATATACTGACGAGCGAATTTCTACTAAGATTCAGCTAGGTAATCCATTTAATACAATCATAGATCAAATCTTACAAGAAAAGGTAAGTCTACTTGTAGTTGGTACTGAAGGAGCGGATGGCTTAAACGAATTTTTCGCAGGATCTAATGCTGAAAAGATTGTTAGGAAAGCATCTTGCCCGGTAATAACTATTCAGGATAAGTGCGAGATTGAGCCTATTGAAAAAATCGTATTTGCATCAGATTTCCAACATACAGACGATCATTTTATTGGTCAACTATTAGATGTTCAGCGAAAGTTTGAAGCTCAATTAAATATTGTGAAAATCAATACTCCTGCTAGTTTCACATCTACACGGCATGACATGCAGCAGATGGAAGAATTTGCTAAGAAATATGCTATTGAAAATTACACCATTGAAATCTATAACTACAAGAATGAGGAAGATGGTATAGTAATGTATGCGGAGGATATTGGTGCTGATATGATTGCGTTAGGAACTCATCAGAGGAAAGGTGTTGGACATTTTTTGGCTGGGAGTATTGCAGAAGATGTAGTTAATCATTCGAAATTCCCTGTTTGGACAGCACATTTAAATGACGATTAAACAGTGAAATCAACTCTTACTTTTATAGCATTTTTTCTGAGCCTCTGTTTTACAGAGGCTCAATCATTTAAGGCAGTGATTCAAAAAGGTCATGGTGAAGCTATTAAAACAGCTCGTTACAGCCCTGATGGAAACTATATTGTTACAGCAAGTAGAGACAAATCAGCCAAAATTTGGGATGCTAATAGCGGTATGGAAATCCGAAGTTTTCTTGGTCACGATCATACCGTCAATGAGATTTCCTTGAATGGAAATATGCTCGCGACAAGTAGTGCTGACGGTACTGCGGCAGTTTGGGATTTGATGACTGGCGAAATGCGTTGGCAGAGTAAGAAGATGAAAAAATATGTAACGTCTGTAGCATTTAGTTCAGATGGAAATTACTTGGCGGTGGGAAGCTATGCCGATTCTGTAGAAATATATACAGTTAAGGACTTCTCGCTGTTCCAGAAGATCCGAACAAACCCTGATCAAGGATTAGGGTATGGAGTTAATCTATCATTTAGTTCGGATAGCAAGTATTTTGTCATTGGTGAAGATCAAAGAACCGCTAAAGTATATTCAGTTGATAACTGGTCACTTATATATGAATTCAAACCGAAGGAAGGATACTGTGGAGGATGTGGGACTCTACCTGCATTTAGCGAAGATGGAAAATACTTACTGAAAAATTCAAACGGTACATCACTAGTAAAATATGACTTGAATACTGGAGAATCTATTTCAGAGTACGGATTAAACTTCAAAGACATAGCGGCAACAGATTTTCAATATTCTGGCAAGCACTATTTAGCGGCAACAGAAGACTCTATCTTTCTTTTTTCAAACAAAACAGATGTACTAATCTCCAAGTGGAAAATAGAAGGTGAAGTAAATGATGCCACTTTCCACCCCTCAGAGGATGAGATTTTGGTATCCGTTGATAAAGTAGCAATAGTTACAGATTTTTCAGGAGATGAAATTCGACGATATGATGGTATCTTAAACAAGTCAAGCACTGGATTGGATTATGACTTGGGTAGCTATTGGGAACATTACATTGCCAAGTGGGTGAAGTATAAATCATCAAGAAAACTGGATAAAAAAAGTGTGTTTATTGGTAAGACAGGAAACAAAGCAAGAAAATGGAATGTAAAAAACGCTTCCATAGCAATGGAATATATAGGTCATGAAAAAGGCGTTTTGTGTTTTGAAAGGATTGATGAAAAACTAATAGCAACAGGTGGTGGAGATGGCTTGATTATTATATGGGATGAGAGTACTGGGGAAATTAAGAAAAAGATAGAAGCACACCGTGAACCTATTTTTGATCTTAAACTAAGCAATAGTGGGACACTCCTGGCAAGTGTTTCCTGGGATGGTGTTATTAGCCTTTGGAACACTCAAACATGGGAGAGATACAGCTACATCTATAATGAAGGAGCGTCTACTTATACATGTGAGTTTACAGCAAATGATGATTACCTGGTGGTTGGTATGCTTGATAAAACACTCAAGCTATGGGAAATAGAGACGAAAAGGTTTGTGAAAGAGTTTGTAGGTCATACCGAAAATGTAACTTCAATTAAGATCTATGATGATGAAATTCTATCTGCAAGCTGGGATGGAACCGTCATACTTTGGGATCTGTATAGTGGCCTCATTAAGAAACGAATCTATGCTGAAAAATCAGTGTTTGCAGCTCATAAAATCAAGAATGAAATATTTGCTGGTGGTGCTGATAGAGAGATTTCTATTTGGGATTTGAAATCAGGTCAAAAGAAATCTGCGCTAGAAGGACACAGCGCGGAAATCAATGGGTTGGAGGTTTCTGATAACCTTCTGATGTCTTCTGATGTGGATGGTGTTACTAAATTTTGGGACCTGGAGAAAAAGGAAGAGCTATTTGAGCATATTCAGATCGGCAAAAATGATTGGATGGTAAAAACACCTGATGGCTACTTTGATGCTACAGATGCTGCTATTTCTAATATCCATTTTGTTAAAGAGTTGGAAGTACTTGGTGCAGATCAGTTGATGGATGAATTCTATGTCCCGGGATTAGTAGAGAATATTTTTAGTTCCGAAACTGCAGGCAAGAAATCGATGGGAAAGGTTATTAATCAGTCTCCACCACCGGTATTAAAGCTTTCGGGATTGGCTCAAAAGGAAGTTGCCAAGCTATACTTAAAAGCAGAAGATACTGGAGGAGGTATTGAAGATGTGAAGCTTTTTCACAATGGAAAAAGGGTTGCTCTCGAGCCTCAAATTCAAAAAGTAAGATCGGATAACAATGCCAAAATATATTCAATTGAATACCCCTTAGTAGCTGGTCACAATGAATTTACAGTATCTGCTTCCTCAAGCTCTAACCTTGAATCTAACAAAGCGAGTGTTAGTTTATTCTCAGATTCAAAAATACCAGGTAGTACCTGCCACATACTTGCTGTAGGAATCAATGAATATCAGAATAAGTCGTTGAATTTGAACTACGCAAAAAAGGATGCTTTCTCATTTGCAGCCCAGATGGAAAAGCAAGGAGATGCTATTTACTCTAACATGGTTCTTCATCAAATTTATGATAGAGAGGCTACCAAAGAGAATATTCTTTCCAAAGTCAATGAATTGAAAAATGAAATTTCAGTGAATGATGTTTTCGTTTTTTATTATGCCGGGCACGGTAGTATGGTGGACGGTAAGTTCTATTTAGTTTCCTCCAATGCTAACAGGCTTTATGACAGTGATAAGATAGGTGACTATGGTATCGAGGCAAAAATTTTGCAGCAGGCGATGCTTGAAATCAAAGCTCTTAAGCAGCTGATAATAATGGATGCATGTCAGTCTGGAGGTTCAGTTGAAGTTTTAGCTCAGCGTGGTGCTCCAGAAGAAAAAGCCATAGCACAGTTATCTAGAAGCTCAGGTATTCATGTAATGGCTGCCGCGGGAAGTGAACAATATGCTACTGAGTTTGAATCCCTTGGCCATGGTTTATTTACTTATGCCCTCTTAAAAGGGCTTTCAGGAGATGCAGACGGTGCACCTAAAGATGGAAAAGTGACGATCTATGAATTAAAGGGGTATCTTGATGACCAAGTGCCTGAGCTAAGTATAACGCACAAAGGAAGCCCCCAATACCCTCATACATTTTCTAGAGGACAAGACTTTCCAATAGTCATAGTAAGGGATTAGCAGCTCATTACCTGATTTTGAGCTTTTATCCTATTATGCGCCCTTTTATCTCAGAAGGCTATGGATAGGATACGTGTTTGCATATTTTTAAAGATTCAAACCAATCAACAAGAAAATGCGAAATTCAATCTTAACCCTGCTATCTGCCTCACTATTGGTAGCATGTACTGCGCCGAGTGAGGATACTAAAGCAAAAGAAATGCCTCCTGGCCTTGATATGGCTATGATGGGAGAGGGCGTTGATCCCAAAGAAGACTTTTATCGCTTTGCCAATGGAAACTGGATGGATAAAACAGAAATTCCAGCTGATGAAGGACGTTGGGGAGGCTTTCCAGAGCTTCGAGAAAAGAATGATAATATCATGCTTGACATCATGGATCAGGCAGCTCAAAACCCTGAATATAAGAATGGAAGTGATGAAAAGAAGGCAGTTCAATTCTTTGCGGTAGGTATGGATTCAACGCTGGCTGAGCGTGTAGGAACCAAGCCGCTATCGGCATGGATGAAGAAAATTAGAGCTATAGATAGTAATGATGATTTGCAGTCTTTAATAGCAGAAATGCACCGTTCTGGGTATGGCTCATTTCATGGGGTTGCAGCATTCGCAAACTTGATGGATAGCAAGATAAACTCACTTTATATTACAGCTGGAGGGCTAGGTCTTCCAAACAGAGACTACTACACGAAGGAAGATGCTAAGTCGAAAGAGATAAGAGAGAAATATGTGGCTCATGTTGCTAGAATGATGGACTTAGGAGGAGTAAATGGTGATACTGAGGCAATGGCTAGTGATGTAATGGAAATTGAAAATCGATTGGCTCTAGCTTCATTGACCCCAATTGAGGCGCGAAATATCCCAGCTCTATACAATCCTATGGGAGTGGATGGACTGCAAGAATTGTCTCCAGCAATTAACTGGGAACAATACCTAGCTTCTACAGGGATTGATCTGAATAGAGTGGACACATTGATCGTGACACAACCTAAGTTTATGAAAGAAGTGGCTGCTACCTTCAATGAGGTATCGTTGGATAAAATTCAGAGTTACTTAACGTGGAATGTGCTGAATCAAGCTGCTAATTTCTTAAACAATGATATGGTACAAGCCAATTTTGATTTCTACGGGAAAACCATTCGTGGTACTGAGCAAATGCGACCTAGAGAAGAACGTGTACTTAATTCAACGAATGGAGTAATTGGTGAAGCAATAGGTAAAGTGTACGTCGCGGAAACATTCCCTCCAGAAGCAAAAAGAAGTGCCGAAGAGATGGTTGGGAATCTGATGAAAGCTTTCGATCAGCGAATCAAAGAACTCCCGTGGATGTCTGAAGAGTCTAAGGAGCAAGCATTGAAAAAGTTAAATAGTTTGACTGTGAAAATCGGTTACCCAGACGAATGGAAGAGTTATGCTGATTTGAAAGTGGAAAGCAGTGGTGAAACTTATAGCTACTTCGGGAATATGGAAAATGCCTGGAAATGGCAATTTGATGAAAACATCAAAAAGATAGGGGAGCCGGTAGATAAGAAAGAATGGGGAATGAACCCTCAAACTGTGAATGCTTATTTTAATCCATTGAATAACGAAATAGTTTTTCCAGCAGCTATTCTTCAGCCTCCATTCTATAACTATACAGCAGATGCTGCAGTCAATTACGGAGGAATGGGGGCTGTGATTGGACATGAAATTTCTCATGGATTTGATGATCAGGGTAGTCGATTTGATTGGGAAGGAAATATGGTAAACTGGTGGACCGAGGAAGATCGAGAAAACTTCAATTCAAGAACGGATAAGCTAGTTGCTCAGTTTGATGCATACGAAGCTCTAGATAGTGTAAATGTTCAAGGAAAACTTACGCTTGGTGAGAATATTGGAGATCTAGGCGGTCTGAATGCGGCATACGATGCGCTACAGATTTATCTAAAGGAAAATGGAGACCCAGGTCTAATAGATGGTTTTACACCAGAACAACGTCTGTTTATTTCTTGGGCTACTATCTGGAGAACAAAATATAGAGATGAAACACTGAGAACTCAAGTACTTACAGATCCTCACTCTCCAGGTATGTTCAGAGCTATTGGTCCCTTGACCAATATGGAGACATTTTACGCTGCATTCGATATTAAAGAAGGTGACGAACTTTGGAGATCTGAAGACGAGCGTGTTAAAATCTGGTAGTTCAAACCTAATAATTCGAAAAAAGATCACCTTTAGTGATCTTTTTTCGTTTACACTGTAATAAATCCAACGTGTTAGGTACTAATAGAATAAATAATGAAGAGAGTCATGAAAGATCTAAAAAAAATAAAGACTTTAAGAACACTATTGGTAGTACTTGGATTTGCAGTATGTAGCCTTATTATGATTGAAAGTATCAATCAAAAAAGCCATGGTTTAGCTACAACTCGTGACTCATATGACTCTTTGAAAAACACAGTAAAGACCCATAGAAATTTGATAGCTAACACCTATTTAATAGGAATCACACTGTTTAAAGAGACGGTAGATTGATTAAATCAACAGAATTAATCTGGCAAAATAAATGAGCGAAGAAAAAATCTTCGCTTTTTTTATTTCTCTTCTTTGCAAAAGAGTGGTGAGATTCTATATTTGCACTCCCAAAACAAACAATGGTCCGTTCGTCTAGGGGTTAGGACGCCAGGTTTTCATCCTGGTAACAGGGGTTCGATTCCCCTACGGACTACAAGTTTAAGCCTCATACATGTCGTATGAGGCTTTTTTTATGATTTAGGTTTTCTGAATTTCTTGATCAAGAAATTCAAATTATTCTATAAAAATCACTTAATGAAGAAGAATATTTTATTCTTAAAAGGAATAGCAGAAACTTAAATATGTTAATGATCGAATAGGTAAAATTTAAAATTACGTGATTCACGTAGAGTATTCCAGTTACCGTTTTGGATATTGCTTAAACGCTGGAAACATTCTACTCGCCGAGTGATTTCAGTTAACCAACGAATATACAGAACATAGAAGTTAAAGAACTTCTATTGTTGTTACCTGAAGAGATACTACCTATGAAGAAATCATTACTCACATGCATACTGGCATTTTTGCTAGTATTTTTTGGATTTAGTCAATCTGCAGATTTTACCACAAGTCTTGCAGGAAACCCAACACCAAATCTCAATTGCGGAGGAACTGTGGTTGGTTTTACAATAGATGACTTAACAGGAATTACTTCCTATGACTGGGATTTCGGAAATGGCACCCCAAATGCTTTTGGTGATATTCCCACAGATTCTCCAGATGGTAGTACTGCTTCTACTTACATCACACCCGGAGATTATACGGTCACACTAACCATAAATGGTTCTATTTTAACTTCTCAGGTAATCACAATAGCAGCTAAGCCAGAACCTGAATTTACTGTTGATCAGACAGAGGCTTGTCTGGAATCAGGAATGGTTGATTTTTCTTTTACATATACTGGTTCAGTTCCAACAGGTGGAGTAGCAATAGACACATGGATTTGGAACTTCGGCGATGGTACTGGAGATCTAATGTTAACGGCTGGAGGAGGATCAGATGGAGATGTAACACACACATATACTGCTAATGGTACTTATGATATTTTTCTTCAGGTAATCGATGTAAACGGTTGTACACAAAATTATTTTGAAATTCAAGCGGTAACTGTTCATGCAGAACCTACTGCAGCCTTTTCCTTTACACCTCCTACAATTTGTGATTTCCCTATATCTATTGATTTTACTGATGCTTCAACTGTTGCAGATAACAGCATTGCTTTTTGGGAATGGGAAGCTGTAGAGCAAAGTGCACCGGGAGTTGTGGTAGCTTCTAGTACGTTACAGAATCCTACACTGGTGTTTTCAGCAGCTGGAACCTATGACGTCATGCTTACAGTAACGACTTCTCCTGGAGCATGTGAAGATGTAATTACCCAAACAATCAGCCTGGAGGATAATACCACCTCATTCACGCAAGATGTGACCAGCTTATGTGCTGTGTCAGAAGCTGTCTCATTTACAAATATTTCAATTGATGGAAACGGAGGATTGCCTGCTGTTTTTGCATGGGACTTTGGAGATGGAAATACAAGCACGCTCGAAGATCCAACGCATATATACACAGATCCAGCTGGCGGAACATATGATGTTTCATTAACCGTGACATTTAGCAACGGTTGTGAAGAGACCGAATTAGTTCCAAACGCAGTAATGGTATTTCCAATATTAGAAACTGTAATAACAGCCGATCAAGCAAACAGCTGTCAGGATTATGAGGTTACGTTTACTGGAACACCAGGAGCGACACTTTATGAATGGGATTTTTTAAACGATGGAGGGTTTGATGAGTCTGGTACATCAAATACCGCTTCATTTACCTATGCTGGTGAAGGAACCTACACCGCCTTGTTGAGGACTACTACAGCAGATGGCTGTCTTGAAACAGCGACAACAACTGTGGAAATAGCTTTCCCCGTTCCAGATTTTGTAGTGACTACAGGAGAAGAAGGATGTATAGGAGTACTGGCGGAGTTTGATGCATCTACTTCCACCAATAGCTTTCCAACAGGAAATGCGGCTATTACCAATTATGCCTGGAATTTTGGCGATGGAAATACTTCCCCCACCAATGCAACATCTACAGTAAGTCATAATTATACGGCAGTTGGGATCTATGATGTAATTCTTACGATCACCACTGCGGATGGATGTACTGCTACAACTACAGTTCTAGAAGCAGTGGAAAGGGGAGATATGCCTACGGCAATTATCACTGCAGACCCAGATGAGTGTGTGGAAACCACTACTACGTTTATAAATGCCTCTACCGATGGAGGAACACCCATTGATAGTGTGATTTGGTCGGTAGATGGAGCTGCCGAATACCAAGGCACGCCTCAAGATTTTAGCCGATCTTTTGACCTTCCTGCTATGTATACGGTGACACTAGAAGTGTTTAGTAGAGGCTGCTCGAGTGGAGAAACAGACCATATCATTACTGTTTTAGAGCCTCATGCGGAGTTTACTTCTGATGCCGGAGGAGATGCTTTCTTATGTTCTGATCCTACTGGGACTGCATACAATTTTGATGCGACAGGGAGCACTGGAGTAGAACAATATCGATGGAATTTTGGAGATGGAAACATTGAGCCATCAGGTGGTGGATTTACTACAGGCGCAGATCCATCAACATTACATACTTATGCTGCAGTTGGAGATTATACGGTAGTACTGACAGTAAACAATACGACAACAGGTTGTACGGATACTTTTTCACAAACCGTCAATATCTCTACTGGCGCAGTAGACTTTACTGCTGACGATGGAATTGAATCTTTGGGACAACAAGCTTGCCTTAATCAAGACATTATTTTTACCAATAACTCAAATACCAATACCTCTGGAGGGATAACTTATAATTGGAACTTTGGTTCTGGAGCAACTCCTGCTACAACCTCTGTAACTACAACCGCTTCTCAAACGGTTGCCTATTCAACACCGGGCTTGAAAACCATCACACTAACATTGGTTGAAGCGAATGGTTGTGAAAGAACGCTGACAAGAACAGATTATCTGGATGTTAAGGGACCAATACCAACTTTTGACATAGCTGATGCTATACAGTGTATTGCACCTTCTTCACCTACTACATTTACTTCCACTAGTGATGCAAGTACTGCTGCGATTGTTACTAATGACAATACAAATGTGAGTTATGTTTGGGATTTTGGAACAGGCGCGTCACCTGCTACAGCCAATGTAGCTAATGAAAATCCAATCGATGTTACGTATTCTACTTCTGGTACTAAAACGGTAACACTTACTGTTACAGATGATGAAGGATGTTCGGTAACTACAGTCAATACAGTGGATGTGCAAGTCCCAGACATTGTAGCAGATTTTAATGTGACAACTGTAACTTCATTTTGTTCAAGTGAAACCATCACATTTACAGATAACTCTACTGCAGATGTTGGCACAATTGCTTCTTATGCGTGGGACTTTGGTGCCAATGCGTCTCCCGCAACAGCGATCGGTGCTGGTCCTCACAATGTTACCTATGGTGCTAATGCGTCAGCTCCAAATAGTGATACAAAAACGGTTTCAATGACCTTAACGACTAGCGATGATTGTACGGGGATGTATTCTGAGACGGTTGAGATATATGAACCAAACTCTTCTTTCATTGTACCTACAGGTCTGGGGTGTGCACCTACACTCGCAAGCTTCACCAATAGCTCGGTAGATGCAGTTTCTTATGTATGGAATTTTGGTGATGGAAATACTTCGACTGAAGAAAACCCTTCCCATCGATACTTATTTCCTGGAGAATATGATGTTTCATTAACAACAACCAGCGCAGGCGGTTGTGAGACAACAACTGTTCAAACAGCTTCAGCAAGTGTAGATGGTCCTTATTTTGATACGTTTGAATATGCTCCTGATACTGCTTGTTTAGCAAGTCCTGGTGATCCAGAAGTAACATTCACGATTACAGGATTGGTAGATACCAAAGTGGCTGCTATGGACTATGGTGATGGGAATGTAGATCAAGTGGTTTTCCCCGATGTATTGAATCCTACAGATCCATTGACATTTACTCATACATATACTGTAACAGGAACATTTGTCCCCGTACTCACTTTAACAGATGATGTGACCCAAGTAGGATCATGTGGTTCATTTCAATACAAAAAACTAGACGGAGATGGTATTCCGGTTCCAATTGTTATCAGTGAAAAACCGACTCCTACATTTTCTTTTGAAACTTTAACTGGGAATGGGTGTGAGGATGTGGAAGTTCAGTTTACGGATGATACGCAGGCTGATGGAGGGTTGAATGATAATAGATTTCCAATAACTAACTATATGTGGGATTTTGGCGATGGATCTCCAATTATGGATGGATTTTTCCCCAACCCAACGCATACATTTACTACTCAAGGAAACTATACCGTTTCAATGACTATCACCACGGAGGTTGGGTGTGAGGAGACCACCACGATCATGGTTGAAATACTTCAAGCACTTACCGATAATACAGTAGGAGGTTCACAGACTATTTGTGCGGGTGATACGCCTACTCTTGATGGAGATGGCACAGCAGGTACATTATCAGGTGGAGATAGTGGATACACTTTTCTTTGGGAGCAAAGTTTCGATAATACGAATTTTAGTGATGCCCCTGGTACCAACAATCAAGAAGACTACACAGTTGTTGCAACTAGTCCTTCAGCTCAGACAACAACCTACTATAGAAGAGTAGTGAATTCAGGATCTTGCTTGAATGAAAGTGCCGTCTTTACTGTAATTACAGATCCTGCAAGTGATGGAGGTACAGTAGTGGGAACTGCTACAGAATGCTTTGGAGATAACAGCGGTACATTATCAGTTTCTGGTGTAGTTGGAAGCATCCAGGAGTGGCAATCAGATGACAATGCCGGCTTCAGTTCACCAACTATTATTGCAAACACTAGTAATACGGAATCATACTCAAACCTAACAGAAACCACTTTCTACAGAGTAAGAGTAGTTAGTGGTGTCTGCACAGAAGCTTTCTCCAATACGGTGACAATCACGGTGCTGGCGCAAATTGCTAACAATACCATCTCAGGTGCAGCAACTGTTTGTTCGGACGATGATCCAGCTCAAATTACAGGAACAGTACCTACAGGCGGAGGCGGTAGTTTTATATATCAATGGCAATCCAGTACAACAAGCGGAATTACTGGGTTTTCTGATATTGCGTCCGTCAGCCAAAGCTTCGATCCGCCTATTCTCTCAGAAACTACCTGGTACAGAAGAGTGGCAACTTCTGGGAATAGCTGTGAAGAAACATCTAATGCAGTTGAAATTAATGTAACTGACAATCCAGTTACAACAAACACACCAACTTTTGATGCAACCAGATGTGATGATGATGATCTAACAATAACAGTTCCCAATTCCGAAAATGGATACCTCTACGAAGTGTTGGATACAGACAATGCGAATGCTGTTGTGGCTTCAGGAAATGGAGATGGCAACAGCATAGATTTAGTAGTTGATGAAACTGATTTGCCGGATAATGTAGGAACTACCGGATCAGAGACGTTCAATTTTCAGGTAAGAGTAACAAATGATCAAACTGCTGGAGGCGGAACAACTTGCGTGGAACTCTATGGAGCACAAGCTGCAACAATTGATGCGATTCCTGACCTCACACTGACAGTGGATAATGACGGAGATGTATGTAATGGAGATGCCTGGACTATTACGATCGAAAACGCTCAAGCAGGAAATAGGTATCGTCTAGAAGATACCGGTAATGGTAATGCTTTAATTGATCAATCCACTCCAGGAGTAACGGGTGATTTGACTTTAACGGCTACAGCAGGGGAGCTTCCAAATTCAGGGACATTTAGCTTTAGAATACGAGTAAGATCAGATAATTCAAATAATTCATGTAACAAGACTTTGACAAATGGCACAGGTGCAATCACAGTAATTCCAACACCAGATATCGGCCTCACTGTGAGCGATCCATTTGTCTGCGAGGAAGACCTAGATACTTTTGCAAGTGTTATTGTAGAAGATTCTGAATCCAACGTGAGCTATCAATTAAGAGATGGTACCACGAATGTAGGCGCTGCTGTGCCAGGTACTGGTAGCGACATCACATTAACGATTCCAACAGGAACCTTAACCACGACAACCTACAATGTATTGGCAACTTCTACTTTATTAGATGGAAGTGGATCTTCTTGTAGCGGAGTACAATTAACAGACAATGCTGAATTAACAGTGATTGCAACACCGAATATTTCGTATACGGTGAGCGACCCTACGGTATGCGAAGAAGACCTTCCGGCAATCATTAATGTTTCTGACTCTGAAGCTAATACGACATACAGGTTGAAAACGGGTGGAGCTACAGGTACCACCGTTCAGACAAGATCAGGGACAGGAAGTGCGATATCTTTTAATCCATCTCCTTCTAGCACAACTACTTACACAATAACGGCACAGTCTACATTGAATAGTAGTGCATGTAGTGAATTTGCTCTAACAGATGTTTCCACAGTTACAATTATCGAGACACCAGATAATAGTGCCACGCTTGTTGTCAACGATTTTGAATATTGCGAAGAAGATGCTGGTTCTACTCCTGATTTAGTATTTACCGTAACAAACACAGAATCAGGTTATAATTATGTGTTAGTAGATGGCTCAGACGCAGATGTTGAAACACTTGCAGGAACGGGAGGAAACATTTCATATACGGGGATAACAGCTCCAACAAGCTCTGAAACCTATACCGTAGAAGTAACTCCGATTGCTACCGGGGACGCAGGAGCTTGTAATACTCTAACATTGGTAGACGCAGGAGTTATTACCGTAGCACCTATACCAACGTTTAATGCATCCTTACCTGTAGATGATCCAACTATTTGTATTGGTGATAATGCTACAATTACAGTTCAAAACTCAGAAACGGGGATTGAATATCAACTGAGATTAAATAGTAATGACTCTGATGTAGGAAGTCCTGTTTCAGGTACAGGTGGAGATATTACATTTACGGTTAATCCGACCATAAATACGGTATATAATATTTTAGCGGCAGCTACCTCTGTAGCAGGATGCCAGGAAAGGGAATTGATTGATTTGGCTAATGTCTCAGTGATTCCTCAACCAACTACTTCGCTGACAATAACGCAAGACGAAATAACTACTTGCAGTAGTGAGGCAGTGACAATCACATTAGAGAGTACTGAAAATAACGTTTCTTATCAGCTTAGAGATGATAATGGAAATGTAAATATTGGTGGTGAAGTATTTACAGGGAATGGAGCAAATCAAACGTTTACCGTTTCTCCCATAGCCACAACTACATACAATGTTCTTGCACAATCAACACTAACAGATAGCGATGGAGCTAGTTGTGATGCGATAGAAATGTCAACCTTGGTTACAGTAACCGTGGAAGGGCCAATTACTATCGATACGAATGTTTCTGACCAAACCATCTGTAGCGATGCTTCTATTGTTCAGTTTATTCCAGAGATCTCAAATCCTGGTTCTGGAACATTAAACTTCCAATGGCAAGAAGATGCAGGAGGTGGTTTTTCAAATCTATCTGATAATGCCACATACAGTGGTAGTAGCTCGGAAATTCTGACCATTTTCAACCCAGTAGGCTTAGTTGGGAATCAATATCAATTGATAGTAACAACAACCGAGTGTAGTGCTGTAATGACTAATGCGGGTGAGATTTTACTTGAAAATACACCAAACACAGGAGGACTAGCTGTAAGTCTTGGAAATATTTGTGAAGGATCAGACAATACGGCAACTATTAGTGGTTCACTTTCTGATGGTACTTATGTCTTTACTTACAGTATAAGTGGAGCTAATAGTGTTTCCAACGCAACTGCCACTGCAATGACAGTTGGCGGAGATGGTACATTCACAATTCCAACGGCGAGTATACCAAATGATGGATCAAATGTCTTTGTTATTTCTGAAGTAGCGTTTAATAGCGGTGCAGGATGTGAGGTAACTAGTCTTTCTGTTTCTGACAATTTTGACGTAGAGCCTAATCCAGATGTGACAGGCTTAGGAATAACGATTGGTAATACATGCCAATCAGATGACGCAACTGTAAATATTACGGGAGCTTTAATTGATGGGAATTACCAATTTACTTACGATCTATCAGCTCCAAATGCGGTGACTGGTCTTACTGCTGCGGCTTCATTGACCAATGGGGACGGTACAGGTTCGTTTACAATTGCGGGTACTGATCTTCCTGTTTCCGGAGCAACTACTGTCACGATCACAGACATACTATTTACAAGTGGACAAATGTGTTCAGTTGGTAGTTTAACCACCTCTAATTCTTTTACAGTAGAAGCTGACCCAGTAACGACTGGCCTTGCAGTAAGTCTAGGAGATATTTGCCTTGGAGATGACGCAACAGCAAGTGTGTCTGGCTCGCTCGCTGATGGCACATACACAGTGACCTATAACATTTCTGGAGCAAACATCGCAAGTGGATTGACTGCTTCAATAACAACCGCTGGAGGTGATGATGACTTTACGGTATCAGCTGGGAATCTTCCCAACACCGGGTCGACAACAGTTAGCATTACAGAAATAGCCAATACAACTGGCCAGCTATGCGAGGTAGAAGGATTGAGTGTTGCTGATGCATTTACAATAGAAAATAACCCAATATCCACAGGACTAGGAGTTTCCATTTCAGATGTTTGCGAAAGTAACGGAGTGACAGCCAATGTCACTAGTAATTTGATTGATGGATCTTATCAATTTACATATAATTTGAGTGGAGCTAATACCGCGACAGGTCTTACTGCTAATTCTACTATTTCTTCTGGAGATGGAAATACTTCTTTTTCAGTTTCTGCTGGGAATCTGGCCAATACAGGAACCACTACATTAGCAATCACTTCTGTAGCATTCACCACGGGACAATTGTGTAGTACCAATCTTACGGCAGCTGGCAGTTTTGAAGTAGAGCCAGACCCTTTGACAGCTAGCCTTGTTGTGTCAATTGCAGACGTTTGTTCAGGAGAGGACGCTACTGCTGCGATTAGTGGAAACTTGCTAGATGGTTCATACGAAATCACCTATGGATTGGCAGGAGCTAACGGAGGTATTGGATTCACTGCTACGACCATACTTTCCAATGGAGATGGAACGGGCTCATTTATAGTAGATGGTGCCAATCTATCCTCCGATGGGACAACTATTCTGACTATTGAAACTGTGGCTTATACTACGGGTCAGCAATGTAGTGTGTCTGGGCTCTCAGTCGACGGCACATTCGAAGTAGAAGCTGTTCCAAATACTACTACATTAGGGATTACGTCGGGAGATGTATGTGAGGATAATGCGGCTACTGTAAGTGTTACAGGTTCATTAGTTGATGGAACATACAT